>NZ_JADEWL010000020.1 GCF_015207665.1 Plectonema cf. radiosum LEGE 06105 | reverse complement strand
CTCAAGGCTTCGCCTCGGCTTACGCCTATCACCCACATCCGAGAAACAGTTATATAACCTTTTAATCAGTTATACCTAACTTATACCCCTTCTGTTTAGGAAGGCTCCTAGTTAGAACGAGCCGCACCTCGCATTGCTCTTGTCATTCCTACGAATAAACTGCGACGCTCTCGTTTAAGAATTTCGGCAATTTCGTCTTCTGGGGTATTTTTATTAAACTTGGGGTAAGCTGCATTCAAAAATCCGGCTATACACACTATCGGAAATTCTAAACCTTTTGCGGCTTTTAATGTCACAACTTTGACTTTTTTTAAGTTTAAATCTAGGTTTTTACTCGACATGAAGGTTGCTGGTAAACCCAGGTAATCTAGTTGACTGGCTATTTTCTCTCCCGCATCTTCTGTGGGTGTGAGAATCGCGCAAGCACTTGTCCCCAAACGGAATTCACGAGCGGCTGTTTTGCAAAACCGCATCAGTAATTCGGCTTCGTCAACTGCGTTTGTAACGGCTCTTACTGCTGGTGGGGGACCGTTATTAATGTATTCTCTAATTAAGGTGTTATTTTTACTTTCGGTTTCGTCTTCTAAGGTGGAAGTTGCTAAGAAGGAATAAGCAGCTTCATTGATTTCGCGGGTGGTACGATGATTGACTTTTAGTATTCCTGTACGTCCGACAAATTTTAAATCTTGATGGATGTCATTCCAGCGGAAACTGCTTCCGTATATTGATTGATTTGCGTCTGCGGTGATAAATAAACGATTGGGATGACGACACAGTTGGGTAAGCAATCGTAAAGTATTTGGATCTAAATCTTGCGCTTCGTCAACTATCACCGCATCATATACGGGGGGATTCTCCATTTCGCGTAAAATATCTAAAGCCTGAGTGCGGTGTTGATGCCAAGTTTTAAGATTATTTTCTGCTATTAATTTATAAAAATGTTCTCGTAAATGCCAAACTGCTTGACGTTGAGTTTTGTTAAGGGAAATTTCTCTCCCGCTTCTTGGGGTATTTTGGTAATCTTCTAAACTTGTAATTTCTCTGGCTTCAATTACCGAATTAATTTCATCGATGAGATAATCTACCGTAAGATTTTCTAAAGTTCGCTTTTGAGCCTGACGTTTGAGTAAATTACCTGCAAAATTGTCTGCAACTTCTTTCAAAGCTTGTTTGAGCAACTTTCTTAAATCTGTCGCTGTAGCTAGTTTATATTCAGATTGGGAATTACCCGCGTAAATCAAAGAATTTGCAATTGAATCCGCAGTTTTCACATCCACATATTTAACATCATCTCCCAAAAGTCTGGTTAAAAGCTGTTGAGAGAAACTTATCAAAGCATTAGTATAAGTCGTAAATAAAATCTTCGGTTGGGAAACACCTTGATTTTGCAGAGTTTCCAAAATAGCGCGAGTTCGATATAAAGCAACCGTACTTTTTCCCGTACCCGGACCACCTTTTAGTAAACTAGGACCAGAAGCATTAATAGCCCAATTTACATACTTTTCTTGTTCTGGATTCAACTTCAATAGAAAACCCAGTAACTCACCTTCAGTAAACTTCAATAAATCATCAGTGCTACCAGTGATAAAATCTGGTTGATTGAGAACTCGGTCAAAATTGGGTTGAGCAACACAATCAAAAACCCTATCTCTCACCTCATCCGGAATTTCAGCATTAGTTAAATCATCCAAAGTCCGACAACCTTTCAAAACCTGCCAAAAATCCTCCGGTACAAACAACCGTTTAAGTAAATCATCCGTTAACTGAACAGGTAATTCCGTAGAAGCAGTTTCCACAACTGGATTTGTAACGGTATGACTTGGTGTAACAGTTAATAAACCATCCACATCCGGTAAACAGTTAACATCCAACTCAGTCGTTTCAGTAACTAACTTACTACCCTTATAAACATCCTTCCGAGCATCCACACCAAGCAGAATCACCCACCCATCACCATAAGTATAAATAATTCGATAAACCCCAGACCGCAACCGATAAATCTTTTCCTTGTAACCGTGTAACTTTTTCTTCAAATTACCCTTCGGCTTCGGATCATCGCGTAAAAACTCAATCTTCTCCAATATTTGCACCACATACTCTTTAGGGATTCCCAAGAGTTGATTAGTGAAAGTTGGTTTGTGGATAATCTCGTAATTCATAAAACTAATTTACACATAAAGCTCGTAGTAAGGGATTTATCCCTTACCCAAACTCCATAGTAAAATATTTATCCCTCATATAACCCAACTTACTTATCCAAATCAAAACAATCCCATCCCCCACCATAATTATTCACAGGATAATTCACCCAAGAATCCCGCAACCACTCTCTCCCATACTCAGCAAAATACCAATGAACACTGCAATCCTCCCACTCATAACCCGAACTCACATAACCATGCTTAATCGGGTTGTAATGAATATAATTGAGCGTTGCATAATAATGTCGCTCCGAACGAATAGCTCTATCGCTCCAGCTATACCAAACTTGACGTTGACTAACCTTATCTTCCAGATTCCATGCACGAGCGGTATTACCATGTATTCGGTGAAACAAACTACCCAAAACCTTAAAATCATCAACACGAACCAATAAATGATAATGATTGGGTAGAACAACCCAAGCTCTAATTTCTACATCGCTTTGAATAAACCTTTCAAAAATCAAATTTAATAAATATTGACGACGGGATGGGTTTAAATAATGCTTATGTTCGTAACAAGCAGCCGTTAACAAATAATATTCCCTATCTTGAATCGGATGTGGTGGAGAATGAGGAGGATAACCCCGCTTTAATCTTTCTGCGACTAACTCTGCTTTTTGTTCTGGTGTTAATTTGCGATATTCGTACATAATTAAGATGAGGGATAAATCCCTCACTACGAGCTTGTAGTAAGGGATTTATCCCTTATTATTTTTATATCTAAAACAAACTCAACTGTCCATTCCCATCATCCGATTTAACTTCCGCTTTCTTCTTCCCCTTCCCCTTCTTCTTATCATGCAAACCTTGCGCTACCTCTTCCTTATATCTCTGATGATTTAACTGCAATAATCTATCAAGAACTTCCCTTCTCGCAGTTTCGCTGATGGTGTAGCGCAATCCTTGTTTGGTATCGTGGAAACCGTGTTCTAATTCCAAATCCGTCCAACCATAAGCAGTTGCAACCGCGTTATCCATTTCTACGTGTAAATCCCGCAGTTGTTGAATATCCGTTGCTGTTTCTTCCGGGTTGTGGAAGCGGTTGTAGGTTTTGGTTAAGCCTTCTTGACGAGCAAGCATGATATTTTGGCGGTGGTTGTGGTATTTTTGGCCGATGGTTTCTAGGTTTGTGGTTGATTCGGGGAAGGGGAAGGTTTCAAAGACATCTGTAGGGGAATAGTTAAGGTCAGTTTTCATTGTTGAACTATAATTCCAAGCCCAATGATAATGAAAGCTTGATTGAAGGATACTAAAATATGAATTATTTTCAAATACAAAAACAGCTAATTTGTGAGCAAAAACTTGATTTGCTGAAACAAAAGTAAATGCTACTGTTCTACTGACAATTGCAACAACTAACACCTGTTTTAGATTTGCGATCGCCTTTTGTAAATCTACTGCTATACGTTTAAATCGCCACCAATTTTTACGGACATTTTTGTCATTATTTTTTTGTCTTTCAGGAAATACTCTTTCTCGTAAAATTTGTATGCACTCTGGATAATTTTCAGCTTCTTCTAAAGCCCAATCTTTAAAATTTATCACCCAACGACTCGGAGATTGATCGAAATTAGTATTTAAATCCTCACCATTTAAATAAGGAAATAAAACATCTTTATTTTTTGCATCTTTTTCAATTAATGCTTGTGCTTCCTCTGGTTGTAAAACAAAACCCATTCCTAGCACATACGAACCAATAAAAGATTTTCCTTGATTTGCTACTAACTTCTCAGGTTTACCAACAGCTTTCCCCGGAACAGTCAAAAACGGTGTAATTCCATTAACTGCTTTATCATCCAAATAAAATTTACCCTGCCAATCACCTTGTCGCAACCAGACATGAGCAACTTCTAAATTTGCGCTACCTTCCCATTTTCTACTCGGTACAGCACGGGGAATAACGCATTTATCAGCAACTAACCGATCTAAAGCAACTTCGCGGGTATCACCTTGGGCTATAGTATTCGTAGCGATTAACCCAAATCCACCGTTGATATCTAATAAATTCTTAGCACGTAAGAAAAAGTAAGCACAAATATCGGCATTACCGCGTTCGTTATTTGCAATCCATTTAACGATAAAATCGCGATAATCCGTACCCAAAGCACCAGTAATTTTTTTCCCACCCATAAACGGGGGATTTCCCACAATCGCAGAAAAACCCTTGCTCGTAGTAAGGGATTTATCCCTTTCTTTCTTCAATGAGAGGGATGAATCCCTCACTACAAACTATGTAATCCGGACGTAGGGTTTCTCCTTGTTCGGCAATGGTAGCGGAAATTGTTGTGGGAATAGCTTGTCCGGTTAATAAAACCTCGTCGGGGAATTCTAAGGTTTCGCGCAGTATAAAATCTACCCAAGCCCGATGAATCGCGGGTTCCTCTTCAGCATCAAGATATTCCTCATAAGCCAACCGTAATAACTTAAAATGTTCCGGTTCGTGAGCATCCAAACCATTGGGAAAAGCCTTTAAAAGCACGGGTAAACTTAAAAAAGGACCGTTTGCTTCAACTAAAGATAACCATTCAGCGTGATGACGGGGAGTAGACATTTATCAGTTAACAATTATCAATGGTGGTAGTTACAAATTTTACAACATTCGCTCGTAGTAAGGGATTTATCCCTTACTTGTTTGAATGAGAGGGATAAATCCCTCACTACGAACTGAGTTATTATCAAATTGATGGATAATAATCCTAGAAATTGTAGAAAAAGTAATGGCTGCTCGCGACTTATTCCATGATGCTGTAAAACAAGCACTTTTGAAAGAAGACTGGGTTATCACAGCAGACCCATTAAAAATTAAAATTGAAGGTGTCAAGCTAGAGATAGATTTAGCAGCAGACAAAGTTTTAGCGGCTCAAAAAGCAGGACAGAAGATAGCAGTTGAAATCAAAAGTTTCCTTAATGCTTCAGTAATTACAGATTTTCATGCTGCACTAGGTCAATTTTTAAATTATCGTCTAGCATTACAAATGAGCGAATCGGATAGAATGCTGTATTTAGCGGTTCCGATTGATACATTTGAATCATTTTTTCAGGAAAAGTTTACTCAAGAAGCAGTTAATCTTTATCAAGTAAAATTGATCGTCTACGATCCTGTTCAAGAGGTAGTCGTCGAATGGAGAAATTAGAGCAATATCGATTGTTTGTTCGTGAATTACTAAATAATCATGCCAAGCTAGAAGAAAATAATCCTTCTAATGAGATTGAATGTCAGTTGATTTTTGACACAGAGCATGACCATTATCAACTTCTTGATATTGGCTGGGATGGTCTTAAACGAGTTTATAACTGTTTCATCCATATAGATATCAAAGATGGTAAAGTTTGGATTCAGCGCAACATGACGGAAGCTGATTTGGCGCAAAATTTGGTGGAAATGGGTATACCCAAAGAGGACATTGTTATTGGTTTGCATCCAAGTTATAAACGTCCTTATACGGGTTATGGAGTAGCTTAATTTTTGAGAGGGATAAATCCCTCACTACGAACTATTTCACATAAAACTATTTATTACGTAAACCTTTCTCTCGTAAAAGCGTATCAAGCCAACTTTTATCTTCTGATTTTAATGAAGGTACCGGGTCTTGATTATAATCAATACTTAGGTAATATCTAGCGCGATTGTAAATACCATTAAGTAAAGATTGTAAATCTAAAATTATTTCTGTATCTTCTGACTGCAAAGGTAATGAAAAAGTGGGAATGGGTTCTCTAACGCTAAAACCGTACAACTTAGCTTGAGGACGAAGCTCGCTTCTACTGACAATGATGCGATAATCAGTTGGCTTAATATCTTCTAAAACAGCCATTGGTTTTCCATTTCTAAGTAAATCAATTTCTATAAGATGAGAAAGACTTGCTAAAACTTGTTTTCGTTTGCGTTCGTATGCTTTTCTTCCTTCACCAGCACGCTTATTTTTAGGAGATAAAATTTCTATTGTAGTAACAACAAAACCCGTCGCAACTTCTCTTATTTCTAAATAACTTTCCTTAACATTTTCCGGTATCGGCATTGTTACTGTAACACCTTCTGATGCAGAAACTTCTGTTTTAACTAACGAATGGTGAGGTAATTTATCTTTTTGAGAAAAAACAGCAACATCAGGAATACCCACCAAAACCGAATCCGAATCATCGCTTAAATAAGTACGTTGTTCGATTGCAACTCGATATTGTGGAGGAATATTGACTTCGATCGCATCAGCTATAGCTGTAATTAGTCTATGATGCACTTCCGACCAAAATACATTATTTTCTAAATAAGGATTCATTCCTGGAAACGGAGAATTCATGACTTTACTCTCCACAAGTAAGCGATTCTTCGATTTTATCTCAAATTATTTTGCTCGTAGTAAAGGATTTATCCCTTACCTTAATTTACGGATTTTGCGGTTGGTTGATATTTTATTCAGTACTGACACGATTGTCACAATACGGGGGTTGGTGCGCCACAGCAAATTATAATTTACTCAAACTATCATATATCTTCGTCGCCGTGACACACCCTACAATTTGAATATGAGAGGGATAAATCCCTCACTACGAACTATTTCACTAATTTCTGGGGAACTAAGTAAGTTACTGCTAGGGGAAACAACCTTGGTGTGGGATTGGCAAATCTGGCTTCGATTGCTGCTACTTCTCGCTCAATTTCTGCTGGGATTTGCTCTAACCTTACTTTTAAACTATTGATATTACGCTCAAATTGTTCTTTTTCATTTGTATTGAATAATTCTAACTGTTTGTATTCTGGTTCGTTCAATTCCTCGGTAATACTCCGCTGTAATTCTGTTAATATCGCTGTAATATCTTCTATTTCTTTTTCGGCTCGTTTATCTAATTGATTTTGCAAGCTTTGCGCTCTTTCTTCTTTACGTTTCTGTAAGGATTGCATTAATGCTTCGGAATTTTTATCCCACAGTTGCACGAGTTTTTCTCTAATACTTTCCGGTGCTATATCGGGTAATGCTGCGTTTAAAGCTTTCTGTACTTCCATTACACCCATCCGTTTAAATTTCCCTTCTTTTAATAATCCTCCTGCTGTAATTACCTGTTCGTGTAGTCGCTGTTGGTCGCTTCCTAAAATTACTAATCTACCGTATGCTATAACCGCAGGGGCTTCTAAAGCTGAATTAGGAACTAATCTTGCCGTAACTCGATGCAATCCTTTTTTACCTTCCTTTGACCATACCTCGGCACGTAACAAACGCAAACACATTTGCACTAAACGATGATTCAAATGCGCTAATACTACATCATCTCTACCGTGAGCTAATTCTGGATCGAATACAAGGGGACGAATTTCTTTGGTGTGGGGATGAGCTAAACCTTCGCTACATACAGCCCAACTGCTTTTTAATGGTGGTAAATGGAATCTCCCACCAATTCCTTCTACAGGTATTAAAGCTGGCTGCTGGGCTATTTCTAAACCAACTTTTACTACCATTTCAATATTGTCTGGTGTCAAACGTAAATGCTCGCGAGTTTCCTGTAACTGTTCCCGCAATTTATCAATTTCTTCCCTTACCTTGCGCTCAAATTTCAACATTCGTCGCACGGATTCCGATTCGCTTTCCGCACTGCTAGTATCCAACACGCTGCGATATCCCAACATCGCTTCTTCCACCTGAGATGCAATTACCGGACCAACTTTTCCTAAATCTTCCCTGATATTATTAACCTTCAATGCAGCTCTCATCAAGAATTCTAAATCCCCTTCTAATTCCCCAGGACGAATTCCGATGGTAGCGCTTTCCTTGTAACCCTTACCAACGAAATGATAAATTAAAACCTCATTCGCTTTTTGCCCGTGACGGTCAATTCTACCATTTCGCTGTTCCATGCGGTTAGGATTCCAAGGAATTTCGTAGTGAATCAAACGGTGACAGTGATTTTGTAAATCCAAACCTTCACTTGCTGCATCCGTCGCTAATAAAATCCGTACCGGGGAAATATCTGGTGATGCTTGAAACGCTGCTTTTACCTTTTCCCTGTCATCGGAATTCATTCCCCCGTAAAGCGACATCAAACGTTCACCTTCGACAAATCCTTCCCCAGCCAGTAATTGATACAGCCATTTCTGCGTAGCTCGATATTCGGTAAATATTATCACCCTTTCCTTCGACCATTTACCATCGGGTTTAATATAAAGATGAATCCAATTTAATAACTCTCTTGCTTTAGCATCAGCCTTTCTCGAAGCCGTTTCCGCCCATTCTTGCATTTGTCGCAGTAAATCTTGTTCCTCACCAGTTAATTCTCGAAACAACCTGGTTGTAGTAGTAATCGCTTCATCCGTCGATTCTTCATAAATATCATCGTCAGCAAAATCTTCTTCAATTTGCGACAATTGACGGCGTAAAATTCCCACATTCGGCTGCGATAAACTCGTTTTTTTGCGCTTGCGAGCATTCGTCAAAGAATATTGATGCTGCGTCAAAGTATTTGCAAAAGCTTGGGGAGAAGAAAACAATCTTTTTTTGAGTAACTTTAATACAAATTCAATGGCATACTTTTCCGTATTATCCGCAGCGCCTTGATTTCGTAATTCCGCATAACGCTTCAACGCAGAATGTACCCCACGCTCCACATCTGAATAATCTACCGCTATAGCTTCCAACTTACGAGCGGGAAATTTATTAGAACCATCCCAATCCTTCATTTCCGACTTTAATCGTCGTACCATCACAACTTGAAGCTGCTTCCTATCCGGTACCACACCGCGAGCAAAACGCTGAGAATCAAGTAACTCTAACAAAGCCGTAAAACTTTCAGGATAACCGTTGTGAGGAGTAGCCGTTAAAAATAACTTGTGTTCAAAATGCGGAACCAAAAGCCGAATCGCAGCAGTCCTTAACGAGTCTACAGCATAACGTCCCCCCGCAGAAGGTGCGACATTGTGAGCTTCATCCACAATCAACAAATCGAAACGTCTGGGATACATCGGTTCCCCTTCCCCCGGTAACACCTCCCGAAACAAACGTAAAGCGCGATAGCCCGAAGGGCGACGCTTCGCGTATCGCGTTTCAAAAAGTCGATGGAAGTAATCAATCTGGGGAAATGCTGCCAAGGATTAACGTGGATTCCCCGCTTCCGTCGTAACTCCTTCATTAAATTACTATCAACAATGCGAAAATCCAAACCGAATTTATCCCGCATTTGTTCCAACCACTGTACCTGTAACGAAGAAGGACAAATAATCACAATCCGACGAGTGCGATCGCGAATGATCAACTCCTGCGCTACCAACCCTGCTTCAATGGTTTTCCCCAAACCCACATCATCGGCAATCAGTAAATTTACCCGAGGCATTTGTATCGCTCTCACCACCGGATCGAGTTGATAATCTTCAATATCAATACCGCTGCGAAACGGAGACTGCACCGTGCGAATATCAGCAGTAGAAGCAGCACCCCACCTCACCGCATCCAAAAACGCATCTAACCGCACTGGTTCATCAAAACCATTAGGTACGGGTAACTCCATCTTCTCATAAACATAAGCTCCCGGCTCCAGCTCCCAAACAACTTGTAAATCCTCACCCAAAGCATTATCATCCACCGCATATAAACTGACCAAATGCTGAACTTTTTTCACGCCAATAGGCATAGTACCAGCAGTTAAAGTACTATTGCGAACATCCGATACTACATACTGACGGGAACGAACATTTACAAGTTGACCTTGTTCGGGAATAGTTCTGACAATGCTCATAATTAGATAATTATAGGTGAGGTTAGTTATAAGTTACTAGAATTTTATATCTAACAGATACTTTATTATTGCGCGATAGTACTTAACGAATGTATAGAGAAAGAAATTATAAATTAAATCTTCGTTTGTAATAGTGCTTTAACACAAGCTACTGTAGCGCTATTACAATATTTCTCTAAAAGTTAAGAACTTTGAGAGCGAACGCAATTTTTACCTTAGAGTAAAGCATGCTTGTGGTTGAATGAGACTTTGGGAGAAAGTAGATACCTACTTTTTACAGTACATTTGTGAAGATAGTTTAATGCTACCAAAAATAGCAAGTGCTATTTATCAGTTTAATTTCTTGGAACCTTTTGCACATTGAATATCTTCTCCTAGTAACTGAGGATTCTCAGGAGGAGTTTTAGAAGCAGAATTTGTTTCACAAATAACAGCTTTAGTTGTATCAAAGTCATACTCACTGTCTTTAACCATAAATACTGCACCTATATAGCTTTTCATGCCATTTTCTTTAGCTGTTGCAGTTGCTATTGCTGATGAAGTATCCGCCTTAGTGATATTGTAATTGTAGTTATCTGTTTCGGAAGCAATTCCTAATTCTAATTCTGTTAAATAGGCAGAAAATCTATCTTTCTCTAATAGCATTATTTGTTGTCCTCGATTTATTGAGCCGATATATGTTTTCGCTTCTGATTGTTTTGCTTTTGATGCTACTTCTCGATATTCTGCTTGAGCTTTTATTCCAACGAATACTTTAGGTAAAACTAACCCAATCACAACCAATCCTGCAAATAAATATGCTTTTTTAGATTTTCTAAAATTGATTAAATCTAATAAATAATTGACGTATCCCGATTTATTTATATTTTGCCTTTCATAAAAGTAAACTCCAGCAAGAATTAACCCGATACCAAGCAGAATAACCAACCAACCCCACTGTAATTGAATCGAGTTTACAGTAGCATCAGCCAAACCTCTGAATGGATTACCTTGTAGTTCCGATTCCATACTCGATTTAATCTCAGATAATTTCCATTGAAAGCCGAGAAAACCGAGAATTGTGACACCCAGTGAAGCAAACCCCGTCCACCATAAGTATCTAAATTCGTGTTTCAGCACTAAAAAGATAGAAATAGCAGATAATATTAGTAAAATTACCCCATCACCGTTTCCATTATGGAAATAGTTAAGAGTACCAATAATAGGAGCGCTGACAATAGGGCAAAAAACTCCTATTGCTAAAATAACTGCACCTACAATTACTGATGCTTTGGCAATTTTTACAGATTCTACGTTATTTAGATTAATTACTTTATCATTAATAGTAATAGATATATTATGCGAATTTGGTTTTGAAGAGGTTGCTACAGATTGTGTAGAATAACTTTGCTCTGATAAATTAATTTCTTTTGACCATGCTGGAAAATCACTGTTGCGTTGTTTTGCGTAAACATGGACTTCATTTATTAATGTAGATTTTAGCATGACAACTTCCCTACGGACTAAAGTTACACAAGCCTCATTGGGAATATCATCTGACTCCAACATCACATTTAAACTATCTCCTTTCAAGCTAGTTTTTACAGTAACATTTTTGGATTGTAGAGATTGATTTAAAAGTGATGATATAGCATTAGTATCTCCAAGCTTTGCTTGCTCTTTTAAGTCTTCTTGTGAAGTTTTAATTGGAGTTACTATTTCAAATTGACTACCATTTATAATTAAATCCTGACTCCAAGCGGGGAAATCTTCTCCTATCTTTTTTGCAAAAATTTTTACTTTCCCAATTGATATAATCTTTAATCCAGTTAATCCTTTGCGAATAAACTCCACTAAAGCTTGTTGGTTTAGAGTTTCATCAGAGAGTAGCATAATTTGTAAGCAAGAATTATCAACAGTTGCTTTCGCGGTTATTCCTTTGGGTTGTAATTGCCGATTCATTAAAGATGCTATTGCTTGAGCATCACCCTGCTTTGCTAGCTCTAAAATATTTTGCTGTGACATCATTAGTTAAACTAAATTTTTAATAAGTATTTATAAACTTAATATTCCCTAATTGAAGAAAGAAGTAACATTATTTACAATATTTCAGCCAAATTATCAACATTACCGTGTTTTCACTTGAATGAAATAATCACGTAATCAGAAATAACCGCAAATTTAAATAGTTTAATAAATAAATCAATCAATCAATTAATTAATTATTGACAGCGATCGCAATTTTTACCTTCACTAGAAGCGGATTGACTGCATACTCCACAATGGGGACAGATAAAAGCATTATGGTTATCTTTCATCCAGCAAGGAACGCTAAGAACATCTCTACCAAAAGTTCTTTCTACCCAACCGGGTTGACGATTGTCTCCTTCTACCTTTGTTGTCAGAATATAAGCATACTTCTTGGCACAACCTCTCTTCTTCCGTTCCGGGATAAAGAATAATAGTTTGATATTGGTTGCTATTTTTAATGTTATGAGAAAAGCTTTCAAGGATAGATGTAATTGTTTGGGAATTATCGGTAGCGGTAAGATTTGCCAATATTGGTACTAAATGCAAATCTTTAATTGCATCTGATTTGAGCAAAAAGGAACCATCTTCAAGCCAAGTTAAGTATACGTTACCTAATGTTCCTTGAAATAGGATATCTTTACCATTGCGTGTAGGAATTTGATTCTTAACAGCTTTAAAACCAAATCCTTTATTATCATTACTCTCGTCTCCGGTTAAAGCCAATCCGATTAAGAGGAGACAAAAGGATTCAAATCCGCGTAAAAGCTTTTGATTTTCTTCAAATATTTGCCGAGAGTTTTTGATTTGTCCGCTATTGATTCGACTCCATTCTCTCCATAACAAATCAACATACCGATAATGTTGGTCATTAACTAAAATATTAGTCCTTTTGAGGGTATTTGCTACCACCGTGCGTTGCGGAATAGCTTTGTACAAATCGCTTCCCATCAAACCTTGTAATTTATATTTTAATTGTGATAATTCTTGTAATGTTGTTTGTGCTTTTTTTAATTCTGCTGCACCATCATAATCATTTCCCCACAGCGTACATATACGGTTTAGATTTCTCCAGTGAATATCGCTAATTGTACCAGATAAATATTCAGCTTCTTCAAATTGTTGTTGCAGAGCTTTTACTTGTTGAATACGGTGTTTTATATATATTAATAAGTTATCAATAAGTTTGACGGTAACTTTGTTTTCATAAATATCTAATAACTCTTCTTTGACCATACAAAGAATTCGTTTGGGAACAACAGAGCAAAAAGTTCGCCTTTCCCAATCTTCTGTGTGGGAAGATAGAAATTCAGCAGTATGAGGAGAAATTCTTTGAGCGCGAGACACTGGTAATCTCTCGGTTTCCATCTTCAAGTAGCTTCGAGGACGACGACAAACTTCTTCAATATGTCCCAAATGCTTTTTTGTTGTTATTTCTAACGATTGTATATTAATTTTTTCTTCTATTTCTGGTATTAATGGCGGTAGTTTTACTAAATCATTCCAACTGGCTGGGTTAGATATAATTTTTTGTAGCTCAGAATCAAAAAATTGTAAGCTTTCAAATAGTGTATCTGAAGGATATTGCCATTTAGAAAATTTTATTTCAATAGTTTTACCGTCATCAGAACGTATTGAGCAACGATTGGCTAAGTCAGGAAAAATATATTCTCTGGAATTTATGTTTAGTTTGCAAGTATTCAGAAATACTCTTTCTGAATCTGTAATAACTTGCCATTGACCTAGAATAATTTTTTCGGGGAGTTGCTTCGTAGTTTCTCCCGTAAGGCGATTATAAAACAACATAGTTAATATTCCTCCCCTGGCTCAAGTCTGCGTATCTCTGCATCAATAATCGCTACGGATTGTTCTGGTTGTGTTTGTGAATCAATCATCGACCAGTATCCTAATAAATCATCCTTGAGCTTTCTTAAATCGCTTGATGGGGTATCGTGGCGATCGCGAATTTTTCGTAATATTTTAGTGGCTAATATCTGATCGCAAGCTTCACCTTTGGTTCCTCCTGCTGCAATGACTACGGGGACAAAATCTTTGATTTGTCGTTCCAATCGATTCCCCCAACCTACTTTAAATCGGCGTTCGAGAAAGTCTGCGAAGGTATCGTTTAAGAATTTATAAACTTGAGATGCTTCAGATGCATACTTTGTTTGTGCGCGATTGAAGGACTTTATTAAAGCTTGATGAGAGATGGGATTTCTCGCTTCTAATTGTTTTGGTAGATTAAAACTTGCATCATGACGACGCTGTAATTCCATGATATGGGAACGGTCGTAAGTTTTATCAGCAAATTCCAAAGTTGTTTCATCTTGGTTTGCAGTTCCGACAAACCAAACGTTGGGAGGAATTGCAAGTCTGTTTTGATTTTGAAATAACTGAGGAGATGGTTTATCTAAATCTGTTGTTAAACCAATTGTCGGGGAATCTTGTTCGAGTTTGGAAAGAAAATCGGCAAAGTATTGTTCGGGTCGCGAAAGATTCATTTCATCAAGTATGATGATGTAAATTCGTTCGCGATTGCTTGGACATTGAGCTTCATACAAAGCTTGGAGAAAATCGGACTCGTAAAACTTTCCTTCAAAAGCATTAAAATATCCTATCAGGTCTTGGCGATCGCGCCAACCTGCTTGTACTTCCACTAACTTATAATCACCACCAGTAGCACGAGCAAAAGCAACGGGTAAGCTGGTTTTTCCCGTACCGCTAATACCTTGGAGAATATGTAACTGACTCATTGCTAAACCAGCCAGAAAAGCTCTAACATCCCGTTTGGAGTAATATAGTCGCTTTTGAGTATTTTTATCGAGCATTGTAGGAGATAATGCAATACGCGATCGCAAATCTTCAGCAAATTGTTCTAAGTTGGGAATATGCTCGTAAAGCGGAATTTCTCTTTGCAATCTCGCATCAGCATCCATTCTAAAGCATTCAGGAAATGGACTTTTATTTTTAGAATCAGATACAGCTTCATCTACTTCTTTTTTTAACTCATCTAAAGCTATTTTGAGACGAGTATTCCTTGCGTCTAATGCTTCTTTTTCGTCTCGTAGAGTCTCCAATTCCGTGACGGCGATACGGTTAGAAGTAACGCTCCTTTGGAGTTCTTGTAATCGGGTACTGAGTCGAAAGCGTTCTGTTTCCCAAACTTCAAGTTGTGATTCTAATTCTTGCAATCTAGCAGCAGCAGTATCGCTGAGTTTTGATGCAAGTTTTTGTTCTAGTGCGGCTTTTTCGCGTCGTAAATTTTCTAATTCTTCCAGAATTTCGTCAGGAGTTTTTTGCCCAAATCTTCTGTCTGCTTCTTGTCGTCGATTAAGTTCAATCTCAGACTCATTTTGTAATTGTTGAGCTAGTTTTAGACGTTCTTTTAATCTCTCAATTTGATATTTTAATTCTTCCTTTTCTGCTGCTGATTTTTGTTCAACTTTATCTGACAAAGCTTGCTTATCTTCTTCAAGTAATTCTCGCTCGGTTTCCAACTTTCTTTGTTCAAGTCGTAACTGTTTTCGCTGATTATCTATTCGCATTCGCGCTGTTTCTATTTCTTGCTCTTTTTCAGCAATTTCTTTTCCTATGAATGTACGCTTTTGAGCAATTTCAATATCTAACTTTTTTCGAGTTTCAGCAATATCTTGATACAGTTGTTCCCGTACATGACTCAATTCTTTACTTTGATTTTCAAGTTCAGCTAAAGCAGTGCGATTTTGTTTGATAAAACCTGCTTCTGCATTTAACTCACGTTCGCGAAGTTGTCTTTCTAACTGGCTTAATTCTGCTGCACGCTGATTGAGTTTTTCTCGAATTTCAATTAATTCTTTATTTCTTTTATTGATTTCTTCCTTTTTTAATTCTAACTGTAATTTATCCTCATCTAATTCTTTAATTTTGGTTTCTATCTGTTCTTCTTTAGCTTGAATATTTCCTATAGCTGTTTCAAACATTTTAGCCTGCTTCCAACAATCTTCTAGTTTAAAATCATTAGTCGGTGTTGAAGTGTTAGCAGATGATATTTGTTCTTCTGTAATTTGTTCTTTGGCTTGTTCTTCTAAAGTATTAATCTGTTCTTCAGATAGTTTATCTCCAGCAGATACAGCTTTGGCAGAACTTGATGATACGGATGATTTGGGTTCAGAAGGTAGATTTCCCGATTTATGGCGATTTTTTGAATTACTCATAAAAATTATAGTTAATTATAAAAGTCATCTATAGTTGATAGTTAAGTTTTAACATCCTGGCAACAAAATCATAAACTGTCGATATTTGTTGCGATACTTCTAGTAATTGTAATTGTTGGCTTGTAGAATGACCACTTTTATCACGTAATTCAGCCAACCTATTTAATCTTTTTAACATATCTGGTGCTTTTTGAGCTACCAAATATAAGGGATGATTACTATCATTCCGAGCAGTTAATAAAGCAGCTAAAAGATGAGAGCGTAAAGAACCTTCACCATAATCACTAGCAGACTTGATTTTTCCCCACTTAACGTAGAGTAAAGAATTAGGAAGAAGTATATCAAAACCTAATTTATCCGCAATTCCGTTAAGAATACTTTTGTTATATTCTCTGTCATTTTTAGATATTATTTTCCAATTATCATTTGTGGCATATTTATTCCTAATAATTAGGAAAACTTTTTCCACCGCTTTCTGAGCTTTTATCAAAATGTCATCTAATTTATCAACTAAATACTTTTGATTATCTAGATTATTGGCTTGGATATGATTTCTTTCCATAGCTACTAAATCATCAAATAAACTATCCCACTTGCGTATATCTAAAGTTAATTTTTCTTCAACTATCAATTCTGCGTCCTCGTTAATCATTTGCATAAAATTATTAAAATCTGTACCCGATTCATCTGCATATTCACCAATCATTTCTTGAATAAGTTTTTGTAAACCTCTCAAGGTAGAATTTTTCTTGATTTGAATTTCTAACTTTCTCCTGAGTCTGGGACTATCTCCCAATCCAAAAGGGTCACAGATATTCCAACTTGTAGAAGTAAATTCGTTTTCTGGTAAATAAATAAAAGTCGAAAGCCATACAGGAATTGGTTCTTCTTCAACGAAGGATATACGTTTAAAATCAGGTACTTGTTCAAAATTCCATGCATCTTCATCATCTTCTCTGTCTTCGGAATTTTGATATTGTAATGCTTTACTATGATTTCTAACTGCTTGTAAAATTTCTGATGCAGAAGGTTGTTTTTTTATTGTATTATCTACAGGTAAAGGCATATAGGCTCGTTGGTAATTTGGCTTTCCTGTAGTACCAAATACTAAATCTGGATAACCATCATTATTAAATTTCACATCAATATATTCTTGACGCTCCATAAAACGTGGAAATAATTCCCCCGTCCAAACATCTTGAAAAATAAACCCAGCTACTAAGTCTTGTGTCAATACGGTTTCTTTTTCTAAAATATCTAATCCTTTATCAGTTAATAAACCTTGACGATTGATAAATCCTCTATCTGATAACTGTTTAATTATCAGCGCAGCCAAATCACTTCCAATATCGAGTTTTTCTCCTATTTGGACAGCAGTAAATGCTCCTACACGACACATTCCTAAAACTGCTTTTTCGAGAATATTGATTTTTCTACTACTAACTCTGGGTGCAACTACTCGATAACACCATGCTGGTAAAAGTAAATACCGTCGCTTGCTCCAGCGAGTAGAAGAGCGGGGATTGTAGTTAATTATCTGTGTTTCTTTTTTAAAGTCCATATTCGCAAAATGTCAAATTATTTGACCGTATGATTGTTGACAGAGCTTATAAAAATCGACTAATTCTCTAACAGCTAACGGGGCATTTTCTGCTTTTACCATTTCTAAATCTCCGACAGTAATTAAAAGACGTTGTTGACGGCTCATTGCGACACAGAGACGGTTTTCTAGCATTAAAAAGCCGTATTTTTTGGGATATAATTCTTCGCTGACTGGGTTGATATCATTGCTGCGAGTAATTGAGAGAAAAACCACATCAAATTCCTTTCCTTGAAAAGCATCTACTGTTCCCACTCTCAACCTTTCCACAATTTTACCTTCGTGATTTCTGGTTTCTCGATAAGCAGCAGCAATTTGATAATTTCCCTCATCTGTTAATTCTGCTATTCCTACATTACAAAGTGCTTTCCAAACTTCTGTAACTTGTGCCGAATAAAAGGCGATAATACCGAACGTTAACCGCGTATCATGGTCAATTAACTGTTTCAACTCTTGAGCAATTCGTTTCGCTTCTACGGGACGAGATTTACTTCTTCCTTGAATTTCTTTACCAGCGTTTAATGGAACATTTAGCCAAGCTGCAACAATATTTTCATAACCTGGTAAATTATGAACAAATTCTTCTTCAACTCTACCCGCACGGATAGGTGGTTCTCCGTGATATTCGTAAAATGTTCTACTAACAAAATCTCCTAAAATAGGATGCATTCGATATTGAGCATCTAAAGTAACTGTTCTCTTGATACCATCATGCTTTTCTAACTCTTTCATCTGAAGGAATAACCGTTCAAAAAGACTTTTTCTTAATGCATTTTTGGTGACTTCTGTAGATTGTCCCAATTGACGTTCTATATCTTCTTCTAAAATATGAGGAAGTTGACGGTGGTCGCCAACAAGGATAATTCTCCGTTCGGCTTTAGACATGGGAATAAATAAATCAAGCGGGTTAGCTCTTGCTGCTTCATCTACTATTACTGTCTCGAATACAGCTTCATGGCTACCCATTACCGACTGCATTTGTTTACCTGATGACTGCTGACAAGTAGCTGCCAGAACTACCGTGTAATCACGCAGCATTTCTCTAACACCTTCAGGGTCAGTTTTTAAGTCTTCCAAATACTCAGATAAAACTGCTTCTACACCTGCTTTTGATTGGCGAACTCTTTGATACATTTCTTCTCTGACTTGATTAAGTAAATGCTCAATTTCTGGGTCAGCAATAGGAGTAGTAACGGGAACTTTTTGAGGAATTAATTTTTCTAATAATTTTTCCCGCAACGATGCTAATTTATCCAAAAACGGCGGCATTTCTTCTTCCAACCAGTCCGCAGCATCTTGTAAAAGTTGCTTTTGGGAAGCATCTAAAATTTGCAACGGCTCCAAACGGCGAAGTGCTTTCATTGCTTGTAAAGAACCATCATCAGAAAATGCTACTGGCTGGATTCTCAGAGATTTTACTGCTTTTAATGCTAAATCTCGTTCTTCTGAATTCTCCGTATTTTGCAGGTCATATCCTTTAGAAAGTCTGCTTTTGTATTCCAATAATTTATCGCTCAACTCACCTTTTATTTTTCCTTTGGTAAGTTCAAATATCTCTTTGATTAAAGTCGCCGTTTGTTCTCTGGTGCCGGGAGTTAAGATGTAACTTGAAACCCGATTCTGTACTTCTCGTAAATTAGCACTTTCCGGTAATTCCGGGAATGCGGCTAACTCTGCTTCCAAAGATTCGATGCGCGATCGCCGCCACCGATCTACATTATCCGCAGTTTCATTACATTGTGTTTTCCCTCCTATCCTCACTGCTGGAAGTCCAAACACAACAGACCTTTCAGCGGCATTTTCTACTGCATCATGCTGGTAACTTGTTAACAGTAACCGATGAGATACACTGTTACCTGAATCTTCGTTAATCTCCGCTAATCTTACTTGTAAAGCACTGATTACTTTGGTTTTTCCTGTACCCGGTGGTCCTTGAATTAAAGCGATATCGGGAGTATTCAGAGCTACTTGCAAAGCTTCTTGCTGTCGAGAAGTTGGAGAACCATTAAAAACTTTTTTGGTATCGGGAGAAAGCGGTTTATGTTGACGAGTACGACGTGTTGGAACGCGCTGATTTTCTAAAATTAACCCTAACTGTGGCATCGGACATTGAGCAGTTCTGATAAGTTGTTCTGCTTTATTACGACGTGTTAGACGAGTCACATCTCCTTGGAGTGAAATAAACAAAAAACCTTTTATGGGAAGAGATAAATCATCATCTAGATTTGCAGGGATACTATCAATAGTAGTACGAGATAAACTTACATTTTCTATCTGTCCAACAAAAGATTTTGTTTGAATTTTACTTTCTTTATCTATACTAAAATTTGGTTGAGACTCGCTAGCTTCTATAGAAATATTTGTTGCTTCTACAAGCATTCTCAGGCTTTGTTCTAAATGTTTTTCGGATAGTAAGTGAAATCTGTAATTACCACTTGGTAAGAACTCATAATTGTTATAGCTTACCCATTGAAACTGTTGGGCTTTATCAACAATACTATCAATCTCTAGTTGATTATAATCTTTCCAAAGTGCTAAATAACTTTCAGATTTTTCAACAATGGAATCTAACTCGTTACGAGCATCTTTTCGGATAGTACCTGCTACTGAAATATCACAAAAAGAAAACTTTGCTTCTACCAATACAATCGGTCGCTGCTCGTTATAATCTTTTGGTTGTCTTGCCCTTTGTATGCTGTCAATAATTAGCTTATCATTGGAATTGCGACGGATATTAATAGTTCTTCCCGTTCCATACAAACGAAATGTATTTTCTAAACCGCTATGAATTATTTTACCTGCCTGAAGTAGCGCACGCTTACCCCCATTCTCTTTTAATTCTGGAAGCAAAAATTGTCCTGTCAGCCATCCGATAATTTTCTCAACTGGTTCTTTCTTCTTCAGATGTCTGTCGCGAATATCTTCAATAATTTTTTCATCGATACCAATTTGTAAATCATCAGGTAATAAAAACTTTTGAGGAAATTCATGTATCTGTATCATCAAAGTTGTTGGTGATTTCTTGGGAAGTATTGAAGCTACCCAACATAAACGCGGTAAATTTCGCTCTATAATTCCTTGTAAAATATTTTTATTCTTTTGATCGGTTCCCCTAATTTCCCAAACATCTTCTTTAGAGTGACGTAGGAGAATTTCACCAGTATTTTCTGGTTGATATAAGAAAACTTCGTTATTAACAGCTAATATATCAGTTCCCGTAAAAGTAGTACGTTCTCTTTGTTCAACTTCTACGGTATAAACCAGTCCGCTTTGAACATCACTGACTCTCATACATTTTCTCCCCGAAAGAGCTGAAAACTAGCCAGACGATGGGAGCAATCAAGATGGTTAAAATGTAAGAGCCAGGAGCCATCTTTCCCAGTTCTTGCAGGAAAGCGAACCCATTTATCCCGTACTTCTTTCTCTATTTGAGTTCCTTCAGATGTCAACCAGAAACATTGACCGTTAACACTGCGTACTTTAATAATTTCTCCTTCTAAAACAAGTTCAATATTAGGATTATGACTATCTATACCCGTTCTACCGCTAATAATTCTATTAGTTAGAATTAAAGGTTCATAAGAATTTAAAGCAAGAATTTGTAAAGGTTTTTGTTCTTTAAAACGTCCTTCAAGCATTTCCCAACGTTGAATTGCAACTTGAACAAAAGCAGGTCTGGGATAATCACACCAAGGACAATTTGTTTGATTTATGTAAGATGTAGTATTGTATTTTTTTTTCTTTATATAATATGTACTATTACATTCCGGACAGCAAATAGTACAATCTGCTGCTGAATATAGTCTTTCAGCCCATTGTCCAACACCTGGTCTTTTGGAAGGTTGATTAAGACCAACTCCAAAACATTTTTTTGATAATTCTATTAGATATGGAGAAAGTACAATATCTCTTGGAAATCCCTGATTTGTGGAGTTTTGATTATCTTCAGGGTCATCAATCCAAGGTAATTTTCCTTCCAAGGCTTGTGTTTCTAATTCGGGTTCTCCATCATTAACCATATCTCCCATCAACGGGTGAACTAAAGATAAAGTTTTGAATGCTATAACAGCAAAAGCATGAGCATCAGTAAGAGTATTAACACCCGACTTTTCCGTAACTAATTCCGGTGCGCCAAATTCGGGAGTATAAACATTTATGGAAGATGAAGAACTTGAATATTGAAGATTATCAGCATCGATGAAGCGGATAATATCATTATTACTAACATCATTAGAAATAAAGATATTATTCGGTGAAGGGTCGCTATATACAAGTCCTTTACCGTGTAACTGAGCTAAACTTTCTGCACAACGCGCTAGTAATAATAAACGACGGCGAAGTCCCCCACCTTCTAAATACCATTCAATTAAGCAATTTGTATTTTTAGGAATATTAATTAATTTACTAATAGGAACCATATCAGTTAAAAGTTCCATCACATAACCAACATATGGAGCTTCTAACATCTCTCGTGGACGTGCGACGAAAAGTTTTTCTATGTCACATAACATCTTTACCGATGTTAGTTGCTTTTTAAAATGATTACGACGTGCAGCAGAACGGTCAAAAATAATTTTTACTGCAAGATTACCATTCTCAACCGCAAAAACAGCACCTTGTCCTCCGCGACCTAATTCTTTACCCAGTTGATATACCTGACCAACTTCGTCTACTACTCTTTTCTTTTGTTCTATCATTAAGCTGCACCTCCTAAATCATCTTTTTGATGCCAAAGAACCGCCAAAGTCTTATCATCCATGTGTTTAGGTGTAGACCAATTTCGCAACTCGTGGCATAAAGCTCTCCACCTGGTTGCGGGTTCCATATAAGCGAATTCTTCTACAAGAAATTTGATAAAACCTCCTACCTGCTCCTCTATCAAATCGTCTGCTATCCCATCAGTAGCTAATAAAACAGCAGCCCCAGGAGCTAAACTTGGTCTAGTAATTACAGACCATTCTTTGGTTGACTTTGCTATACCCAAAGCTGTAGTTTGATTGCAAAACCCGGTACGCTCATCACCAATTAGAACAACTTTGCCATCGCTTTCCCTTATTGCGGCGATTCCATCCCCTAATTTTGCTACAAGTAGTTCCCCAGAGGGAACAACCACAGCAAATACGCAAGTGGCAGCACTATCTTCCTCACTAATAGGTAATACCCGCATTCCCCACAGTATATGTACTAACCGTAAGAGCATTACTGGCGACGCACCTTCAATTTTTGCCCAGTATTGCAGTGCTTCTTTTACCGCGCGACAAGCCATACGCGCTCCAGTGCGAGCATTTGGCTTAGAACCCATGCCATCACTGACTACAATAGCGGTACCAAAACTACCACGCATAAATTCCCAAGCATCTTCATTTGGACGACCTTCACGTTTGTGAAGCGGTCCTTTTACAGAAGCACCAAAGCATTGCACCTGAGTTAATAATTTCTGTGCCATCAGAACATTTCTAGGTCTTCAACATTACCAAAGTCTTTAATAGATACAGTATTGGGACTCACGCTTCTAGAACGACTTGTCACGCTTAATGTTACCCAACGGAAGAACTGGCGAATTTGATGTGCTTCATCAGCGCGAAATACTGGTATATCTTGCTGCTGTTGATTTTGCAAGAATTCCTTTAGCACCTCATAGTCAGCATCCGCACCAATAGCCATCGACAAGCGCAATGCTTTAGAAGCTCTTGAGGAGTTGAGTAACTCTTGTAGCGGTTGTTTCCATTCATCTGTCAAATGACCTGTTCGATTAGTAGGTTGACCATCAGAAACTAAAACAATAGTAGGATGATAATCTCGACTAGCTATTTGATTTTTATCTTCTACAATACCCTGAACTACCTCAAAAGCCTCTCCCATCGGTGTAGAACCAATCGCTTCCATATCAGTCCATTCAACCCCAGACGCAACTTGCAAAGGCAGATGGATTTTAGCTCCACCTTGACCAAAAGTCACAACCGCAATATGGATTTCGGCACCAGCATATTCCTCCTCTTGGAAAGAAGAAATCATTTCGGCGATCGCTCTGTTAAGTGTTTCTATCTTGCCATCAACGCTCATACTCCCGCTAACATCTGCAAGGATTATGACAGGCATTTTTTTAGCAGCAGAAACAGTAAATTGCTTGAACCTGTTCATTTCAAGAATTATATTTTTTTATTTTTATAAATTCAAACATCTTTTATCGACGCTATTACCAATAAATGATGTAAGTATATTTGAAGCCTTTTTATGTTTTCGTCAGACAAGCATAGAAAGGATAAGTTTAAATTAACACTTTCTGAAAATCTATAACCACCGGATTATCACCGAGATATTTTTGAAACTTTTACAAATTAGATAAGAATTTAATTATAGGAAAAACATCTATAGATTAAAAGAAAACAGCATTTAGAGTAACTATTCCTCGAATTTCATTTAGAATATTTATATGATTAATAGACCTACAAAGGGTAATAAAATTTTTGTAAGCATTTGTATTAGGTAAAATTACTATCGTTTGATTGATTTCAAACTTGAAATCATCAGGAATGCGCCACTCACGCTCATGAGTCCAATCAATTATATTAGTATCATCACTTAGTTCCAATCTCACAACTCGCCATAATTCATGACTCGGTAAATAGTTTTTTGCATCTTCAGTATTGTCATAAATTACTGGTCTTCCACCCTGACGATAAATATATGGCTTTGGAAACATTAATCCTGCACCCACATAACGCACCTTCGCTTGAGGATTTTTACTACGATATTCTTGTTCTGAATAAATATTTTGTGATAGCTGATAAAGGGGTGTATCTTGGAAACAAACTGCTTTCCTTGATCCACAGATAAGACCCGATTTAGTGGAACTACCAATCAAGCATTGTTCTTGAATAATTTTCATTAAGACTTCAATCGAACTAAATTCTTTACCATTTATATTTTTAGGTCTAGTTAAATGTATAAGATGTCCTGTTAAATCCGAGCGTGAAGCAATTCTCTGTTTCCAATTTTCTATTGTATAGGGCATAATATCTTTAATATAGCTTTGTGTAAGATGTATTTAGATTTTGAATCTTTGCTAATCCAACCAACTTAGTATTCCCATAAATTAAGCTAAACGAACACTTCTTAAGATTTCGTATTTTAGTTAAGTCATATAGAAGTATATTGTTTTTTTTTAAGGAGTATATTTTGTCGTACACCTTCCAAGCTAATACTTCATAAAAACACATTTTGCTTCCTTAAAACTAAATTTTTAGTTATTTAATAAGTTAAATTATTTAAGATTCCTCACCAAAATTTGATTAATAACTTCTAAGTAAAGTTATAAAAATAGTATTATCAAAATTATCCTTCGTCTTACGAGGCTAATTTAAAAATCGTTTATTTCAATGCAATTACAATATCCGAGTAAAAGTATCCTTGACTAAGTAAAAAGTTGGCTAAACCTTTTATCTTTCCTCGCTTATAAACAGTGGAATAACCTTGAATTTGCCGTTGCTTACAAAACAAGCGTAGGTTTCGGATACCCAAACCAATTAACAACTTAGCTTGCTTATCCTTCTCAACAATTGTCATTGCTTCTTCTTTTATTGCTGGAATTATTTCCGACTCAGACTGCATTTTAGTTACTTCAACACAATCGGACTTGCTATCAATTTCCTCCGATATTTCATGCTGCTCATAATCGTAAGTTAGATAGCATAAAAGCCCAAATATAAAACAAAACAAGAAGATGGGAAACAATAAATCGTTGATAGTACAAACAATTTCTGGAGTTGTGATAAATTGAGTTGTGAACATTGCGATTTCCTCTAATTAATAACAATTGAGTAGCGGTTATCGATTACTACCCAGTAGTGGGGGAAAATCCCCCGTACTAAGTAGTTCGGTACCGCCACTAATAACTAGAAATTAGAGGTGGAGGTTTCAAAAGTTTTAAAAAGAAAATTTAAGCTAAGAATCCAATTCACCTACGTCGTTATACAAAAAGTCAATCAACGTAGATAAATTGTAATTGTCTTTAAGCTTTGGAGGACAAGCAGAGTTATTAGCAAAAAATGGTTCGCCATTATGTAAAAAAGTATGGACAACATTTGAGTCTTTCTCTTTTACAAATATCTTAAAATCATCCACACTAATTGTTGCATCTGCTCCTATTAGAAAAAGACTTGCTTTTTCGATAAAATCAGCGTGTGAATAATCATGCTGAAATTGTCGCTCTCGACGCAAGAAGTAAACATAATCAACAATATTTCCCTTTTCAAGCCCAGCTAGCTTATTGGAATAAGGAAGAAGCTTGCCATCAAAATCAAAGCTAAATTGACCATAGGTTTGAGGATGGAATAAACTAAGAAAATCGTCATACTTAAAAATTTTCCAACCATTTAATTCTTGAGCTAATGATGCAATAACTGCATCATCTTCATAAGGACGAAGCGCTTTCCTTTTATCCCAGTTTTTATAAGGACAATCGACTCCATCCCATCCATAAGGATAGATGCCGCAAACGATTTTATCTTCACCGTGTAAATTTTGACATCCTTTGCAAGATTGCAAATTGGAGGGATTAAAATCTCCTCCTTGACGCGCATGAATATACGAACGATGAATGTCCAAGTGTTCGCGTAATGCTTCTTCTGTTAATGGTTGATATGACGAAAAGGTTTTCCCTACCAAACCTGGGTTAATTTCACTTTGATTTTCGTGGATTAACGCCAAATCTTCTTCATTCTCAGTAAGTACGCAATTGCATAGGTTGATTGAATTTGATTGCATACGAGGAGCAACCATCAACCTGTTAATTGATGGATTCCCTTTGATTTCCACAAAATAATAGGTGTAAACGCAAGGCTTTTCCACCTTTTCTTCAGGTTCACTTGCTAGTTTAAGGCTTGTAAATGATAACAGTTGATTACTTGATACTTCTTCCTCGCTCAATTCCTCATGCAACTTTTTTGAAACTGATGCTAATGCGAAAGCGGAGCTAATACCTCCTACACCAACCGTAGATGAGATTAAAGCGAAACGCCACACATGATTCCAAGTATTTCCTTGTCGAACAATACCGCACTTTTGTAGTGAGTATCCTCCTACAGCAACAACTGCGGTAATACAGCCGGTAAATACAGCAATCAGACAAGATGCGCCAAGAAAACAGCTAGCTTCATCCAAAAAAGTTGATAATCTTCTTCGTAACATATGAACCTCCATACATTGTGTTTCAACTAATATTTATTAGCCCCGCACAACGCAGGATATGAAAGCTTTTTAGTCAAACCTACTATCTACTAAAAGTGCGGTATTTTTAATAGCAATTAATTCGAGTTCGGTATCCTTAAAAGCTCCCAATGGCAATAGCAAGAATCGAACTTGCTTTTACTCACCAGAACTGCCGGGTGCCTCGCTTAAAATTAAATCAATTTTACGTAATGCATCAGATGCCGTCTTCAATTCCTTCTCCTTCCCCAATCCATCTATTAGCTTTTTTATGACCATAGGTAGAAACTGTTCCCCAATTGGAGGTATCAGCATAATAATTCAACGCTTCTAAGGCACAACACAGGGCTTCTTTATTCTTGTTTATTTCTTCTTTCATAAAACTATGAATTCAATAAATATTGCTCAAGCTTTGTGGATGGAAAATTATTAGATAGTAAAAAATTATCTAACAAAAATTCAGGAGTAGGGGATAGTCGTATTATTACAATATCATTACCAGAACAACGATGATAATAATGAACTACCGGCGATTGAATTACTGTCAAATTATCATTACGAATTGCTTTAGCACTAACTAAACCATCCATAATGAATTTTGCAGCTGCCGCCGTATTATCAGCATCTCTACCAAAGTTACGTAAATACCAATGAAATTCAATCCAAATTTTATCATTTAAGGTAAATCCACAGTTCTTAACAAAGTTAGCGATTTTATTTGTCCACTGCTTTTTTAATTTATTACTTGGTTGCCAACCACTACGGGCAGTATTGATAATTTCATTCATAGTTGGTGGTAAGGGCATTTTAAGTTCATATATCATCTTCTTCACACCCTTGACTACTTAAAAAATTTTCTACAACAGTTCGATATTTTTTGTACGATTTACCGTCATATCGAGAAATATTAAATATTGCTTTAACTATCTCATCAACACGATAATTCCTTCTACATAAATTTAATATCGAGTTTTTGGATTCATCATCAAGCTTTATCTCAAAGCCAAAACTATGATCAAATTTTGCTTTATCATCTTTGTGACTGGAGTTTATATTTTCAGAATGAGAAAACTCTTCAATATCTTTTGGTTGCCAAGCATTATAAATATCTTCCTGATTTATTGCTTCTTCTAAGAGCTTTTCAAAATATTCCGGTTCCTCCGCATCGCCGACATAAAGAGCTTGAAGTCGTACAATTTTAGTAGAAGTTTTATATAAAAAGTCTCCATAGCCCAACAAGTTAGCAGCTAAGGTATTATCGTCGCCTAAGATAATGCAGCTATCTTCTGGGCGAGTAGTCGCAAATGCGGTTTTGGCAGGGAAATTACTCCGAATTAAAGGATTAATAACGTTTTTGTCTGGACGTTGGGTGTAAAGCATTATGTGAATACCCGCACCCCCAGCTTTAGCTAAAAGTTTCATCATGTCCAATTCAATAAAGTCGCAATGAACTTTGTCAGTTAGCAAGTCAAAACATT
This sequence comes from Plectonema cf. radiosum LEGE 06105, assembly GCF_015207665.1. GTDB lineage: Bacteria > Cyanobacteriota > Cyanobacteriia > Cyanobacteriales > Nostocaceae > Rivularia > Rivularia radiosa_A. The sequence goes on along the minus strand of NZ_JADEWL010000020.1, from coordinate 55,249 downwards.
CGTCTGCCCATGTCGCTATCCGAGTCATAATTAAATCTGGGTAATGCTTGCGATTGAATTCGGCTATCGTCTCTACACCTACCTTCTCAAACTCCCGATATCGGGCTTCCATATGCTCCACCAGCAAACTAAATAATTTGGCGCTAGATTCAGCATCTTTAGCTACGGGTGCAATTAGGTGAGGTAACTTAGAAAATTTGCTAAAAGTAACTCGCTTAACATCTGACAAAGCCAGTTGAACTACCGACGGGGGGTAACGACGTGCTAGGTAAAGTATCGCTGCTTTCTCAAATTGTGATTTACCCCCACGAGTTCTTCCACCACCAAGAATATGAGTAACGTTTTCGTCAGAGAGCGGGATATCAACATATTTCCCATCAACACCAACACCACCGGGGATGACAATATTGTGTATATCTATTGGTGAAGAGAAATCAGCGTAATCTTTGAAATAAACAATTTCTCTATACCTACGGGGGACATCAATAGCAGCACCTCCAGGAACAACAGACACCATTGGTGGGGTGTCCATATTCAAAGTGTCTCCAAGTTGCTGCACAAAGTCGTTACCAAAATCTTGAATTTTCTTAAATGACACCCCTTTACCCAATTTTATTTTGATGCGGTTAAAGGTGGGACCGCATTGTGCATCAATATATTCTGCTGCTATCTTAAATTCGGCTAAGGTATCTACAATCAGCTTTCCTGATTCGGAAGTTGTTATGTTCGGTTGTTCGATATCTGTTTTAGCAGATTCCAATGCCTCAATTGGCTCCACACCTTGAGCCTTGGATATCATTACCGCTGCGCGATCGCAATACTTGATTATCGTTTCATCAGTAGTTGAGCGGGCAATATCAATGAACCACTTAATCGGTTTATTGTCACAAAATGCCCTGTAAAGATGTTGCAGTATTATCCGATATGCAACTTCTTTATATGCAAAGTTTTTAATAGTCTCGCACTTTTTAATTAATTCATCAATATCAAGTTTAACTAGTTCGCTATGTACGTTATCTAATTCCCATGCGGAAGGAATGCGATTGATATTTATATAACGCAGTGCATACTTAGCAAACTCAAATTGCTCCAAGTTGCAGCTATTTGATAATTGATTTAGTATTGCTTCGTCGTTCTTATTTTGGTTTACTAAATAAAATATATAGTTAAATAATTCTGATAAATTGTTAAAATCACGCTCATTCTGCTCGTTATTGAAATCTAAATTATCAATAATAGCAATCGCATTGTCGTGTAAACTATCGGGCAAATTAGCAATAGTTGTTTCTAATATTTCATCTTTACTCATGCCACTGTCATGAGCATGAACTATAGCTTTATATATATAATTATCTAGTTCCATGACTAAATTACTCCGCGATTAATTAGTACTTCATTGATTGCCAATCGTCTGCGGTTTTGGTCAATATCAATGCATCCACGCTTCCATTGCGTTGAATTTCGAGGATAAGCAGCAAGCCTTGATATGTAATATGGTTCTCTACTACAAATGTTGAACAAGCCGGACGCACTTAAATTGAATGCATCAATTCGGGAGCGACGAATAGCATCATCAATAGATAATCCAAAGGATATATTATTTGCATAAATTTGAGGAAAATTATCGCTAACTCTAGGTGCTGCTTGATTCCATAAATCTACGGCATTAATATAGGCAGCAGTATGTTTATTTACATCAAGATTATGCTGTTGAAATAATTTATTTAATCGCGGTAAACGAGATTTTATTCGATGCAAACAGCCGCGATTTGCACCATCAATATCACCCGCTTTACTTTTACCGTAGTCGCTACAAAAGCCTTGATTTAATACTCGCTTACCTCCTATTTTTGATGGGTCAATATGACCATAATATAATGAGGTAAATTGACCATTTTTTTCGCAGTTCCCCTCAGCGCGGCAAATAGCAACATTGCCTGGACTCTCAATATTACTAAACAGTTTTTCAGCATTATTCCTATCTATGTAGCTGAAACTTTGATTGATTGATAATCCAAGTAAAGGGGAGGATAGGATTAGTAAAGATAAGATTGTGAGGTGATAGGGACGAATCATTTTTTATCTACCACGTTGTAAATAGGGACGCGGGTTTACTGGCTTATTATTTAGCCTCACCTCAAAATGTAAATGCGGTCCGGTAGAAAATCCCGTACTTCCGACCTCCCCAATCATTTGTCCTGCTAAAACTCGTTCCCCTTTTCTTACAGAAAGCGCCTTCGCATGACCGTAAAGAGTTGACTTTCCCGCACCGTGATTGATGATAACAGCTTTTCCATAACCGCCTTTGGAGCCAGCAAACTCAACTAAGCCTGCTTCAGAAGCATAGATTGGAGTACCTTTAGAAGCACTAAAATCAATACCGGAATGAAATTTACGTTCTCCAGTAAGGGGATGAATTCTCCAGCCAAAACCACTGGTTATAGGTGAACCTTTTATTGTAGGAAAAGCTGTACTTTCTGATTCGCTCACGTTGTTCGTAGTTTTTGCGAGTCGTTGGATTAATCGAATCGGGAGTTGGGACTCAACCCATCCAGAAAATTGGGGAAGTGCGATCTGCTTGCAGCAGCGCTTCGCTATCACCATGCATAAAATCAAAGTAGAAAAACCATATTTCCAATTAGGAGAAATTGGTTTTACTATTGATGCATCTGTTTTATTCGTTTCGGTAGTACTAAAATCAATCAGAAGTCGCATTGTGGCAGCCAAATCTAGCTTGAAGAACCGCTTCTAAATCATTGTCAGGAGAGGGACAAGTAGAAGGTTGAGGAGAGGATGTTATTGGTGTATTTTTTTTTAGTCTCGACAACCTAACATCGGATAGAGATAGTTCAATTGAGTTAGGCTGCCAAAACTTTAGATATCCGGGCTCGGCTAAATCCGCAAAGAATAGGAGTAGTACCAGCCAGAATGTAATGCGAACAAACACTTAATCCACCAAATCAACAACAGGAGTTAAATTAGGTAAGCTATCTGGCGTTAGTTTAATTTCTTTATTTTGCACGTAACCAGGACCCGAATAATTACCATTGAGCATAAAGTTAATTCCACCAATCCCCAACCACAGCATTACGATGGCAATACCTACGGGGGAAGCAATCACGTCCTTGAGCCAGTAAAAGATATACCAAAAGTAACGTAGATTGTTATGGGGATGGAATCTATGTGCCTTCCAATAATCTGTTACAGGGACATAAATCTCCGGTACTCGATTACCAGTCGGTTTATTCGGAGAATTTACGTGATGTACGGTAACACCTTGTTCGCGGTGTATTGAAGTCGGCTCGACGTTAATAGTAGTTGGTTGTTGAGTCGGATATTGCTGTTGTTGAGCCGACTGCAACATTTGCGCTAATTGTTGTTGTGTGGCTAATTGACCGGCTTGAGAATAGTCAACACCAAAATCTCTACGTCTATTGTTTGCCATAATTTACCTCTTTAATCAGACCAAACATCGTCTTCTAAAGCATTCTTGAATTGTTCGGGGGTTATCGGTACGCTACCGTCGGCAGTAGGACGACGAAATGGAACTAAGTTTTGAAATTCGGGCTTAACACCTTCATATTGCTGGGATTGAATTGGTTCCATCCCGCCGATTGCAACATCACCGTTTAATTTCTGACTGTCGATTTCGGGTATAGATGGGATAAGGGGTGTAATCGGAGCGTCAGTTGAATCAATACCAAGGTCAATATTGGAGTTATATTCCCAAATTGCCCAACCAATTAACCCGATGCTTGCTGCAAAAAATACTCCACCCGATAACCAATTTAAGTTAGCTCCTGGGGATTTCATCTGAGCCACAGCAGGACGGGATGAATCGCCAACACTCGTCTTTATCGGAACCCGCTGCATGGCACCCAATACGTTAAATAGCGAAAGTACGAAACATATACCCGCACCAATAAATTTGACATACACTTAATCAACTCCTTGTTTGGATTTCTTCAACTTTTCTAGCTTCAGCTTCCTCTTACGCAATGATTCAGCTATCCTTTGACGTATTATTGGTACTTCGGATAATTGACGCACGGGGTCTTTGTACCCCTGTATCCGCAAATAATTGGCTTGAGATAATGCATATGGTTCTTGTACCGTCTGGATTTGCGTCACTATTTGATTCAGGTCAACCATCGGACGATTCTGCAAATTCTCGGCATAATCGATAGCCTCCAACTTCCCTATTAGCAATACCGCAGCACCACCTGTACTTAACTTTTGCTCAACTTTAGTACCATCAGTTTTGGTATAGCTATAGTTAAAACTATTATTTCCGGCAGCAACTTCAATCAAAGCATCCATCGTATCTTGCTTCATTATTGCCAATGCTGCCATGTGATGAAGTCTAAAAAACGGAGAATTATCATCACTTTGCTGGTTGTTTATATTTTGCAATACCTCACTAGACCATTGCGCCGCAGCTAGTTGCCGCCAACCCGTTAGCGTTACTTCCCCATTAACACTGGAGTTTTGTAACTCGTCGGGATTGAAGTCGGTACGAGTCAACTTCTCGATGTAAACGCGCCGTCGGGAATCTGCGATTTCTTTAGCATGGTTAACAGCAGAAACAGTGGATGGTACTTCACCGCGTCTACCTACGATAATTGCAGCGGCTGCCAACACTGAACCCAATCCAACCGTTGCACAACAAACCCACAACACTATGTCGATTTTTCGACTGCGCTTTTTAGGTATGCCGTTCGTATTGATCGAATTAAATTTATCTCTTTTAGGAAGTAGTTGCATAACGCTTAAGAGTTATCAACGATTAAGTACAAAGGTTCCCTTGAATAAGAGGCGAAGGTTGAACGCAGTATACAAACCCAAGCTCCACCAACAACTGCACCCATTAGTAATAGCAAAGGATTAATCGCAAGCGCTGCACCGACTCCCATCATTTGACCTATAAATCCGCTGATACCGCATCCAGTCGCTATCCCACCACCGATATTAATTAAAAAATCTTTAATCGCTCTCATAACTGGTAAACTCCCTGGTTTTCTTGAGTATTAAAGTAAATGCGATCGCAATTCCAACTAAGCCACCAAACAAAGAACTACCAATAACTTTGGGTACATTTATTTCTTGTGGAGATAACACGAATCCCGCTACCATCCCGGAAAAATTACCCAAAAATACAATTCCTATACCTTGTATTGCTGCAATCCTGAATTGTTGTATGCCTTCAGCAATGTAATCGGTGCATATCGGCATCATCAAGGTGATGACTTCTCTGGCAAGGATTTTGTCTTGTGGCGAGATTTCAATTGTTGGGGTTGTATCGCTAACGATGGATGCGGCTCCTCCCCCCAATTGACTTTGCCGAAAAAATCATTATCAATTCGGGAATAAATCTTGTTTTGATTTTCTTCTAATTCTGTCGATGTTTCTTGAGTTCCGTTAAATAACAAATCCTCCAACATTAAGGTAGAAGATTCGATAACTACTTTATGACGCAATGCTGCTAACTGTTTTCCTCTAGCAACATCTGAATGCAGTAATTTAACAAAACTATTAGTTGATGCTTCTGAGGGTTTTACACCAAATCTTTGTTCAATATACTCATCTTCATCAAATTCATGCTCTTTACCCGAACGCTCGTCACGCATTTGTAACAAATGATTGGCAGCTTCTTCTAACGACATATTTTCAGCCGCAGCAACTTGTTTTAATTGAATTAGATGCTCTTCCACATCAGGTTTGAGAGTATTATCTTTGTTTATTTTTAACTCTAATATTTGACATACTTTACCTACTATTTCAGGGGTGGTTTGCAAAATTTGAGCTACTGCGTTGATGTGTTTCATTTCTTTCTATCCTCCTAATTACAACTTTTACAATTGGATTTTGTTTTTCTTCTTCAGGAATATGCTTAGTCAAAAAATCGTACAAGCTAAGTCCGTTTGTTTGACGCATAAACTTATCTAATCCACCAGCAGGAATTACTTTTTCTAAATACTCTTCGTGAGTCAGCCGTCTTATCTTTGTCGCTACATAAAAAAGGTCGGCAATTTCTACTGCATCTAAAGCAAAGTAGCCGCCACGCTTTTTCGGCTTAACTATTCCCGCATATGGGTACCAGTACTGTAATGCCGCAATTGAAATCCCATATCTTTGGGATAGAGACTTTTGCGTATAAATAATGTTTTCTTCACATTTCATTGAAATTCAAAAAATACTTTAGGCAAGATAAACTCTCTTGAAAACTTGGCGACAAGAGTTGTGAACTTATTTTTATTTCACAAGTCTTGTCGCTTGAGTTTGATTTGATATAAATTAAAGCTCAGCTAAAGTCGCTGTTCTTTACACATATTATATATACATAGATTTAGAAGCTTTACAAGATAAATTGTATTAGGTAGTTAAACTTTCTGGATTTTGGTAATTTGCAGTTTTAGGAAAAAATTATCGAGACGGCAGGTTAAGTTAATAAAAATATTCTTAAATTATTAAAAGGGCTGGAATTACATTCTTATTAGCGCGATCGATTTTAGGATTAAATTATGAGTAAAGATAATTGGTTTTCAAATTTTGCACATAAACCGATATTTATGAGCGATTTCAGTTACCCAACAGTAGAATACGCATTTCAAGCGGCGAAGACTCTTGATATTAAAGAAAGAAAGCATATTGCTAATATAGGTTCGCCAGGAGCAGCGAAAAAAGCTGGAAGAAACGTAAATTTACGTTCAGATTGGGAAGAAATTAAATTGGCAGTAATGTACGTTTGTTTATGTGCTAAATTCGCGGATGAAGGTTGGTATCACGAACTCAAACTTACTGATAAACTTTGTATCAAAACTAACTACACTGTTCTATAAAAGGACACGCAGAAGCAGGAATGACGGGAGAAATTGTTGTTTCTAATAGTTAACTGTCTTATTAATGGTCTTTACTTAATAAAAAAAGCCCAGTTGACTTAACAACCAGGCTTCACACATTACAATATCACACAGCACTCATGTACAAGAAACCTTAATTTTGCTCCAAGCTAACTTTAACTACCTTGTGCTTTTCTTCTTCGGATTTGGGTAGTGTCAAATTCAAAATACCGTAAATTAATTAAACGAATAATCAATTATATTTCTACTAACTTTGGTCTTGAATTTTTAGATTTAATATTATTTATAATTAGTTTTATACCTCTAATTATAATGATTTTATTATGCTATTCAGTATTCCAAAAAATTCTGCGAATGCTAAAAAAATAACCCCAACTCCTTGAATCGCTGGTTCATTTTTCTAGCTCTCAGCTTTGTACCAATGCGATCGCCTAGCGTGTTCCCTTGAAACTAAGTGCCGACAATCACAGTTTGCTGTATAGTTCGTTCAGTTTGGTAACTGTAAAACTTGAGAGCGATCACTTTTACCATTTAGTTGATTAAAGTGCCTCCCAACAGAAAACCTAATCCTGAAAGCAAGGCGATCGCGATAACTTACGGACTAGTCTTCTTGTTTCCAACGTTCTTTATCGCCTTTGCTGGACTGAACATTAACTGGCTCGAACCTTTTTTTTGCTAAAGCTAGCATTTCATGATATTCCATGTAATCGTTTCCAGTGATTTCATCATGTAGTTCCCGATTCACGATTTTCTTTACGTTCTGGCATTTGTATAAATAGAAACACTTCCCTTTTATACTCGTGCATAAAAAATGCTAAGTTGAAATTCTTAAGATAAAATTATCGCACCAATCGATAATATATGTTTTGGGGAAGAAAAACTACTCTTGGTGGGGAGGAGATGTTTTTGCGATCGCCTTTAAAAACACAAAGTATACTAAAGCTTTGAGTTAATTTGCTTTAAATCAAATTTATCGGGGTCAAAATCTTCTTCTAACCATTCCATTTTCTCCTCATACTCAGGATGTTCTGGGTCATTAAGTATAGACAATAACTCCGAATAACACCAAGCACCGCCACAATCTTCAGGAGGACAAGCACGCTTTCCTGCTATACATACGGGGTAGCGTGTATCAACAGTTGGAGGTAGCACCTTTTCTACTAAAATTTCGTGTTCCCAAGAATCCCCAAAATCGTAGGTGTAATAAAACTTAAATTTCTCCCCAGGAACTACCTTATTAAGTTTTACCGTTTTCTCATTGAGCAGGTCGGATTCATATTCTTCGTGAGGTTCACCGTAATCGATACCACCAATATTCCAAGAGTGAAGGTGACAGTCGTACCAACCCATTACTATTTGAACAATTGAATGTAATAAAGATAGTTTAATATCGCTGTCAACCAAAACTCTTCTCCAAATCGGCGGTCGGATCTGCTTAAGAGTAATTTTGAGTTGGTAAATTTTTTGGGTGGAAGCAGATTTAGTTGACATAGGTACGCATATTAAGGCGATTAAAACTTATTTTACAGAATAGGTGTCAAGTTATTCGTGAATACAATAATTATTCCAATCCGATAATTCAAACAATGGCAGCTGCATTACTTGGGATTCTTTAACGTTATCAAGATTAGATAGCGAAATCCCCAACAGCCGAATACTTTTATCTTCTAGCTGAATCGTTTCTAATAGCGCTTAATCCCCAGTTAACGTCGCAAACGCGAACCATTCGGATTTCTTGCTTCCTCATCTTTTCGCGTTGGATAGTAGACTTTCTTTGCTTCCAACTGATAGAAAAGCAACCCATGAATTCCTTGGGCTTCAGCTTTAGGAATAGGACGCGACCAAATGTTTTTAAAAGCTTGATCCAAGCTTTCCTTATCTTCGCGATCGCAAACTTCATCGATAAAGGCAATATCCTGCCCATCTGGGAAAATTAATACAAATTCTTTTTCCGTTGCAGCGAAAATATCGTAAACACAATTTTCTGCTGCATCAATTACTTGGATGTTTTTCATAGATTTACAATCAAATAGGTGGGAAAATTTTTTGTTGTGGTGAGGAAATAGGAAGCCGAGTCTATAAACGTTTCAGCTATCAATTACCCAAGTTAATATCCCAAACCTGAATGCGTTGATTATTATTGAAATTAAACTATTCACCAGTAGCCAGTTTCTTGGAATATTTCGGTTCTAGTTAACCGCGCAACAGTAGAAGCGTAAGGTAATCGTTCATTAAAATATCTAGATAATTATCTAAATGCGCTGCTAACCAATTAGCTTGCTCGACATAACCTAAGTTTTGCATTACTCGAATAACACAATTGGAGTCAAACATATTACATTGACCACTGCTTTTAACCGCATCAAGAGCGGGGATTAAATATGGGCGAGAAGGCGGAGGCTTGACGCTTTGCGTATCGCTATTTGATAACATTTTTATCTTCATCTTATTTGACACTTAAGAAAATTAATTCGTACAATATTAAGTAATAAATATTACATTTAATATGCGTAGTGATTTTTCTTGGCTAATTATACCAAGTATAGTTATCGGAGTTATTGTCTTTTTGAGTAAGCAGACAAGAGAAGGAGAACAAGTTCAAGATAGCGTCAGAACAATTAACGTTGCACAAATTGCCTTTTTTTATGAGGAAGGTCGCTTTGCTACTTCTATTGAAGAACTGCATATTGGCGATAAACTGAGAACGGATAATTATGATTACTCAATTGTTCTTAACCATCAAGCTGCATTTAATTATGCTATTCCTCGTTCCCACAACTTAAAAGTTTATGTCGGAGGAGTATACTTAAATCCTTTTTCTACGAACCAATCAATAAATCAAGTTGACGACAAACCCAAAATCCCAACTATTTTATGCGAAGACAATTTTATAGGAAGGAATAAACCAGAATTACCAACAGTTGATTTAGGCGTACTTGATTGTGGTAAAGGTACAACAAAAATTGGAAGTTAACTTAAACTACATTATCAATTAAGATTTTTTAGTAACTATTAATAGTCGAATATAATAGCTCAGTAAATATAATTATATGTTAAAGCAAATGGTGGTTGAGAATAGTGAAAATTGAGTTACCTCCATCAAGTATTATTGCTGTGTGCTTTGTACTCTTTATAAGTGCGATGCATTTACTTGGCGGCATAAATCAGAGACAACTAATTAAAAAGCAACAGAGTGAAAAAGGTTTAAAAATAGAAAGACCAAAACCTAGTTTAGGTTTTTCCATATTAATCACTCAAATATCGTTAATTTTATTTTTAATCGTATCGTACAAAAACGGGTGGAATTTCACGTCAGTTGGGTTAAAATTTGAAATATTTCCAATAATTTCTTTGATAGTTGGTAGTATCTGCTATATCTTATTTACTTTTGGATTAATTATAATATTAAAAATTTTGAAGCTTTTGGAAGCCACAGAAGATGATACTTATCGAGTTATGTTAAGGCTTACACCACGACAAAAACTTCCAAAAATATTATTTCTCATAGGCGTATGCATATTTAATCCCATAACCGAAGAGTTGATGTTTCGTGGAATATTGGTACATCAATTAGGTCTTTTTATAAATAACCATCTGTTGGCGATCGCTTTAGGATTATTTATAAACCTGGGAAATCATATTTATCAAGGAAAGTTACAAATAGCTACGCACATTATCTTTTATCTGATTGCGATCGCATTGCTTTACTCACCTTTTGGACTTATCGGGGCTATTGGTTTTCACTTTGCTGGAGATATCTATCCGTTTATATCGCTAAAAAGAAGTGCTATTAATTACAGAAATCGAATCAGAAATAAGCGTGCGGTTAAAGATACTTCTAATTAGTTTAAAATATCAGATCCGCTTGTAAGGTTTTTTTATTAAAAACGTGCCAAATTGCGTGACTCAGCAACAATATTAATAAAGAAAGTACAACTGCAACCGCCAATACCCCAGGCGTAACGTTATCGGGTACTGTTGAAAATCTGACTGCTACATCTTCTAAAAGTGCTACCGATAGTAAGTTAGATTTACTGTAATGGTTGTACGCCAACTCAAAATAAGGTTGAGCTTTTTGCGATGGTCGCTTCGCGTTCGCGTGTCGTTAGACAAACCGCCTTTATGCATCCGCTCATGCGTGGTTAATCAACGACGCAGGACAAGTAATTCACCCCTACTTGGAGAGATTTTGCGGAATGTGGGTTGTATTGACCCAATTAGTAAATTAATTTTCCTTAGTTTCAGCAACTGCATTACCCAATCTTTTGAGAATCTTGAGAACAATATCTAGCTCGTGGTTGACCGGGAGCAGAGAGTAAGCCCGTGAAAAACCGTATAGGGGCTGTTCGGCGCTTAAATCCAATTTGAGAAAAATAAATTCATCTCCATTGGTAGCTAGTCCAAAAGCTAGATTACCTTGTCGTGGCTGGGCAAGCATATAGGCAAAGAGTTGGGGAAGAGCAACACCTACAGGAATCGCGCTTCGTTTGGATTCAAGCGATAGAATCCATAAATTATTGTTAACTACTAAGGTGTCAATAAAACCACGTAGAGTTTCTACCGTATCATCAATAACTAGTTCCACTCCGAAGGGAGAACGGATTTGGTATGGCTCGTCAAGAAATCCGGCTAGTTCCAGAAGTGGGGACACAACAAGCAAATTAACAGTACCTTCCAGAAGGAAGCCGTCTTCGCGGTGGTAATCAAACCGCTTCTTAATCTTGCCAACTCCGGCTTTTTCTTCCTGGGATAATTCTTGCAACTCCTCGGATAACTCGCTGAAAAATGCCAGGTCTTTGGATTGTTCTAAGTTGAAGCTTCTTTTTAAATCTTTGAAGCTTTTGATTCTATCGGTGACGGCTAAGGTCATTTATAATAATTATCTATAGAGGTAGTACAATAATACTGTAATTTATTTAAATAGGAATATCTATGAATTTTTGAATCAATTCTGGAGTCATGCTCGCCTTAGTCATTTCCAAGAAAGCTTGTATAGTTTCCTCAGCTTTAGCGCAAACATTTTCCACTGATTGGGTTTCCAAGTCTTTTGCTAAATGCTTGAGGATTACTATAGCAAACTTTTCATTTTCAGCTTCAGCATTTTCTTTGATAGGAATCAAAAGGTGGTGTTTAGGATTTGTGATGATTGCAAAAACGGGGCTTGAGATATAGCTGAAAGAACTTTCTGTTTGAGCGAATTCTTCCATTTTCCCAGCAACCTGGGCTGGTACCTTCTCGTCTTGGCAGAAGAGTTTAAAAAGCATCTAGAATCCTCAGAAGACCTCGAAGGTATTTTTGAAATAGTCAAAAGCCAACATGAGTATTGAAGCGCATAAAAGGGGGAGTTAGTAAGAGGGCAGAAGAAGAATAATAATTTACCAATTACCAATGACCCATTACCAATTCCCCAATCAAATGCATCAAATAACATTCGGCGAACTGAATATAGATATTGTGAGAAAGAAAATCAAAAACTTGCATTTAGCAGTATATCCACCCGACGGACGGGTACGAATCGCCACACCATTAAACATTGATGACGAAGCCGTGCGTTTATTCGCCATCTCCAAACTGTCCTGGATAAAAAAACACCAAGCAAACTTTAATACTCAAGAGCGTCAATCCAAACGAGAATTCGTATCTGGTGAAAGTCATTATTATCAAGGAAAACGCTATTTACTAAACGTTATTTATCATCAGGGAAATTCCAAAGTAGAAGTTAGGAATAATACCTATATTGACCTTTATGTAAAAGAAGGAAGCAACGAAACCCAACGTAAAAATGCCATGACTTCCTGGTATCGCAAACAATTAAAGCAAGACATTCCCCAACTAATCGCCAAATGGGAACCAATTATCAACGTTGAAGTAAAAGATTGGGGAGTAAAGCAGATGAAAACAAAATGGGGAACCTGCAACACCCAAGCAAAACGCATCTGGTTAAATCTAGAACTCGCTAAAAAAGATCGGCATTGCTTGGAATATGTCGTAGTCCATGAAATGGTGCATTTATTGGAGAGAAGTCACGGGGAGAGGTTTGTAGCTTTGATGAATAAATTTATGCCCAATTGGCGGTTTTATAAAGATGAGTTGAATTGTTCGCCTTTGGGGGATTATTGAGTTGGGTTTTGGGGATTGTATTATAAAGGGGTGGAATAATAGTAAATAATACTAATTTTTTGGCTAATCTCCGTATTATTCCGGAATGTATGATGCTGTTATTGAACTTTTATCATGACTAAGTGTGTAATATCTCACATCCTTACCCATGAACGAACAACGTCAGCAAGCCTATCTCAACCTCATTAGCAGCCTGTTTGATTTCCCCAGTGCTGGAGAAGAGATTTTAACCGCACACCAAGATTTACTTGATGCTGGATTTGTGCATCAATTAGAAGAATTAGCACAGATATATTCTCAACATGGAAATGAAAATACGGCAAATTGGTTGCAAAATTTGGCAAGTTATCTTAAGGAAGTGTTAAATCTAGATAATCAAGTAGATTTGCAATTTCTGAGTAAGGAGGAGATGGAAACATATTTCCAATTCGTGGGGGAGGTGCTACAAGCAACCGCAGACAGCAAAGGTAATCCCCAGGTGGTTTACCCCTTGCTGGCACGGAATACAGACAAGCTCGATGGAGTGTTTGCACAAATACTACGTGGCTTGGAAACAAATACACTCAGAGAAGTGAAAGCAGATGAGGCGGAAAACATAGCATCAGTTATCGACAATTTTAGCAATCTTATTCAGCAATTCCCCTTGGGTAACAAAACCAGCAATATGGAAATTGCCATCACTGGGCATGAAGTCGCGTTAACTCTCTACACTAGGGAAGCTTTGCCTGTTGAGTGGGCAATGACGCAAAATAATCTTGCTGCTGCCTACAGCCAGAGAATCAAAGGAGACAGGGCAGAGAACATCGAAATTGCTATCGCTGCTTTTACTGCTGCTTTAACTATCAGAACCCGCGAAGCTTTTCCCAAAGATTGGGCAGATACGCAAAATAATCTCGGTGCTGCTTACTATATGAGAATTCTAGGAGATAAGGCAGAAAATATTGAACAGGCGATCAAGGCTTATAAGGCTGCTTTAACTATCATAACTAGCGAAGCCTTTCCCGAAGAATGGGCAAGGGCACAACATAATCTCGGTGGTGCTTACGGTGATCGAATTCTAGGAGATAACGCAGAAAATATTGAACAAGCGATCAAGGCTTATAAGGCTGCCTTAACTGTCAGAACCCGCGAAGCCTTTCCCAAAGATTGGGCAGATACGCAAAATAATCTCGGTGCCACCTACCATATTAGAATTCGAGGAGAGAAGTCAGAAAATGTAGAACAGGCGATCGCTGCTTTTACAGCTGCCTTAACTGTTAGAACCCGCGAAGCCTTTCCCGAAGATTGGGCAGTTACGCAAAGTAATCTCGGTGCCACCTACCGTAAAAGAATTTCGGGAGAAAAGGCAGAAAATATAGAACAGGCGATCGCTTCTTTTACTGCTGCTTTAGCTGTTAGCACCCGCGAAGCCTTTCCCGAAAATTGGGCAATGACGCTACATAATCTCGGTGGTGCCTACGTCGATCGAATTCGAGGAGAGAAAGCAGAAAACATAGAACAGGCGATCGCTGCTTTTACTGCTGCCTTAACTGTCACAACCCGCGAAGACTTTCCCCAAGAATGGGCGGAGTCTTCGTGTAGACTGGGGGTTGCTTACCAAAATATAAACCAGTTTTGTTTAGCTTACAATACTTTTGAATCTGTCATTGCCACAGTAGAATCTTTGCGAGAGGAAATAGTTTCTGGAGAGGAAAGTAAACGCAAACAAGCAGAGCGTTTTAACGAAGTTTATAGCAACATGGTAGAAGTTTGCTTGGAATTAAGTAATATCACGGCAGCGATTGAATATGTTGAGCGTAGCAAAACTCGCAATTTAGTTGAACAAATCCTCGAACGCGACTCTAAAACCATCTTCCCGCCAGAAGTAGTCACTCAACTAGAAACATACAGGGATGAAATAGCCGTAGGACAATATCAAATCCAAAATGGCAAAGCTGATGAAAATCCCCAAGTCCTAGCACAACATCTGCAACAGTTGCGACAAGAGCGTAATGAATTGCAAAACCGCTACTTACCCGTTGGTTATGGTTTCAAATTTGACTCATTTCAATCTACTTTGGATGAGCATACAGCCATTATCGAGTGGTATATTCTCAATAATAAAATTCTGGCGTTTATTGTCACACAAAAAGGAGAGGTTAATGTTTGGCAATCCCAACCAGAAGACCTAGAAGCTTTGGGAAATTGGATAAATCAATATTTGCAGAACTACTACGAGCAAAAAGACCAATGGCTGAATAGCTTAGGAGAGGCACTCAATAAATTAGCCTCAATTCTGCACATTGATGAAATATTAACCCAGATACCAAAGCACTGCGATAAACTCATCCTAATTCCCCATCAATACCTGCACTTATTCCCCCTTCATGCACTACCAGTAAATCAAAATTCTCAAAATTCGTCTTGTCTTCTAGATTTATTTGCTGGTGGTGTAAGTTATGCACCCAGTTGTCAAATACTGCAACAGGTACAACAGCGCCAACGTCCTGATTTCCAATCCCTGTTTGCGATTCAAAACCCCACAGAAGACTTATCTTTTACTGACTTAGAAGTAGAAAGCATATTATCTTACTTTCCCTCTCATGAAGTATTATCCAAAAAACAAGCTACAAAAGCTGCTTTATCCCAAGCTGCAATACAATTAAAGCAAGCGAATTATCTCCACTTTTCTTGTCACGGTTTCTTCAATTTAGATTTTCCCAAAAATTCCTGTTTAGTGCTAGCAGATGCTTATGTTTCTCCAGAATTTGCTGATGCTCACCCCGAAAAATATGTAAAAGTATCCAAAGACAAAGCTGTAGATTTAAGTAAATGCCTGACATTAGGTAATTTATTTGAACAAACTTTCGACGTTAGTCAAGCTCGTCTTGTAGTTCTCTCCGCCTGCGAAACTGGTTTAATTGATTTTCAAAATACCAGTGACGAATATATTGGCTTACCTAGCGGTTTTATATTAGCTGGGAGCAAAGCTGTAGTCAGTAGTTTGTGGACTGTCAGCGATTTATCTACAGCATTTTTGATGATGAAATTTTATGAAAATTTGCAAATAATAAATAGTGTATCTCTAGCACTCAATCAAGCACAGGAATGGCTACGAAATTTAACAACAGAGGAATTTGAAGCACTATTAGTTAAATATGATTCACAAATTGAAGAAATTTTTGCTCAACTTCCAGAAGAAAAGCGTCCAGTGGCAAGAGCAATATTAAGAAGAACCTGCAAACGTAAACCCCACCCTTTTGTAGCACCATTTTACTGGGCAGGATTTACAGCTACAGGTCTTTAGGATTCAGGTTTGGCGGTTTCACAAAATTGCTTCTTCCCAATTTTGGCAACATAAATTACCACTGGAGTTGCCAAAGCTGCGGGAATATTACCACTTACTGCGAGGGTGGCGATCGCAGTTGTCAATACTCCTGCCATCAACTCGTCAAATTCTTCCTGGCAGATAATTTTGCTGAGTTTTTGGGCTAATTTCTCTAAATAATTTGAATCTCCCCTCAAGCTGACTTCTGCTTCGGTTGTCTCAACAGCAATTAACTGTGCTGCTGCTTCCAGATTTCCTTTACACTCTTCTATGGCATCCAAAGCTGCTAAAGCTTCTGGATTATCCGCCAACTGAGTGCGAAACTGACTAATTTCCTCTGGTGTAACTGTAATCATATAATAGTTTTTATCTGTAAGTATTAGGTAATTATATATTTAATACACTACATCAACAGTATTAGTAATCTTGGAGTGCGATCGCAACCCAAAAAATATTAATAAGGTTTTACCAGCAATTAGAATTACTTGATACTTACCCCATGTTTACTAGGAAGTGTCCCCAGTATGGTATAGATTTTGACCGGAATTACACGGCACGAGTTCATTAGGATTGTCCCGAATGCGGTTGGAAAGATGATTCAGTATAAAATTTCACGATTCAAAAACGCGATCGCACAACTTCCTCAAATCTTCTACCGACATATCCAACCTTGTTGCAGTTTCTTCAATTGTGGAATTTTCAGGATAGGTGCTGCCGGACAATAAATTCAACAACAATTCTACTTTCTCTTTAGACCTTGTTTCAACAAGCTTATCGAATTTTTCTTGAAATGCCTGAAAACCTTGAGTGACAATGAAGAGCTGTTCTTCTGGTTGAAGTGATTTTATCCAAGCAGAGGTGGTATCAGGAGAAAAATCTAGCTCCTCACGAGACTGCAAATCGCCCGAAGAAGGTTGTAGCAATTCCTCCAAAGAAATAAACCCTTCAAGATAACCGTTAAAAGCCTGATAAGAGCAGCCTATAAATTTTACTAACCTTTCTAAAGATTCCTTACTTAAATCGGCTTGACCTCTTTCCCAAGCTCCCCAGGTAGTAAAACCGATACCTCCAAGTTCTTGACTACGCTTCTTAGCAAACGAACGTAACGATTCACCGCCTCGAAGTTTCTTACATAATATCGAGAGACGTTGCTTACGTTCGTCTTCATTCGTCATAATCGAACTATTTTTACCCAACTACATACACATCAAAGTTTTTTTATTTTGTACTGATTGCTGTACAGATAGTATTGACTTTAAGTACGACAAGTATTATTATCTAAATTAATCGCAAATTATCGGTAATAAAGATTGATTGCGACAACCGCGAAAACATTGAAAAATCGAGGATTGAAACAAAAATTAACCCAAAGCGCTTTTTATCTTATCCCTAAGCTGAGATAAAACCTTTTCTTTATTAAAATCTGCCGCCGCTCGTGCAGATTCTGCAAGGATTGTATCAGTATTGGGTGTAAGCTTTAGTGCGCCACCAAGGTATCCGAGGGATTTGCAGTAATAGTCTGACAAATTAGTGGAAGCTAATCGCTTTACCCTAGCATAATCGCCTTGAACAAAAGCGTCACGTGCTTCTTTATGCAGTTCTTTCTCTGGTTCCGCAAGAACTTCAAGAATTGCGTCTACAGCTTGTTGTACCTTTTCTTTTGTAAATTCTGTAATTTGTTGTGGTGCCTGTACCATGTTTTACTCCTTACCAATTTTCAAAATCGTCAGCTGCTACTTGAGAAGCATAAAGCGGTTCCCACAAACGGTCAAGATGGTCTGTGACTATTCTTGACACGAATCCAATACCCTTATCGGTGTCGGTTAACTTAAAGAGGAAAAAGTCGGTCTAAAAAAAGACTCGACTACACTTGACGAATGGGTACAATACCATGCAATGACTACAAAAATCAATTAGCTACCAAAAAATCTATAAACATAGATGCCGACCTGGTAAAGCAGGTGAAAACTTTGATAATAATTCATAAAACATAATTTTTGTCAAAGTAATTAATTTTGGCTTAATAAGCTCAATATATCTTTACCTATAATTTGTTGTCTTCTTCTTCCCATCTTTCTTCTAATTCTTCAACGGAAATATTCTCGCTTTTCGCCATATCCGCGACTTGTTCTTTAATAAGGCTTGTGTTTGCTTCTAATCTCGAAGAAATTATCTGACCTGCGAAAGCGGTAGGTTGTTTACCATGAATTTTAGCCCAATGCAACAGTTTTTTATAGTTGTACTTCGATATCGTAATCGTCAATCTGGTGTTATGAGGATCGATCGCCATAGTAGATTTTTTAGAACTTTTCATATATATTCCCTTACGCTTTGGGTCAAGTCCAGAAATTTCAACAGGTTTTGCCTTCTGTCATAAAAACTATACAATAGATTGAGAAAAGTTTTGCACTAGAGATGCTCTAGTTATGATATCGTATTTTAAAGCTCACAAAAACTATAAAGATTATGAAAAGTTACGAAATGCTCAAAACCCTACCCTCGGAAAATATTGAGCCTCGCCATTTCTTGCGTTATTGCTTCGACATTGACCAACTTTCATCCGAAAACATTTTGGAAGAAGAAACTAGTTTCGGATACTGCTCTAAATGTGTCAAACTGCTCTCCAAGATATTAGGAATGAAGAGAAAGACGGTTCGTGAATGGGGTGAAAATCCCAACTTTGAAGGTATGCCTCATTACGCCAAAGTTACTTGTAGCTACGCGCAAGCAGCACTATCAAAGGAAGAATTAAACAGAATTATTCATCACGATTATGAAGCGCCAGCAGTAAGCGCGATGGAATTTATAGAGGAGATACTTTTACTGGGATTATCGCCATCGGAAAGATTGAAAGTAATTAGTTCCACCAAATTTCGCGGGCAATGCTTTACGTTATTGTCCGAAACTTTAAACATATCTAAGCGCAGGTTATACGAATGGGGGCGTGACATGGAGTTGCGCGATATGCCCCGACATTACCAGCATACTCTTGCCTACGCGATCGCAGTCTATAAAAAAAGACAACAAACTACTGCAAAACAAAGTGCTGCTTAATATTCGAGTTGGTCAAATAAATAAAATTTGGTCTTAAAGGAAGACCAAACAACAAAATCAGAATTTATTAATACCATGCAACTACTACAAAAATCAACCTACTGCGAAACTCACAACATAGATGCTGACCCCGTAAAGCATCTGGAAGCTAGCACCATAGAATATCTCCACGTTAGTTTTCTGCTCTGGGAATACAAAAGAGCGTACAGCAAACGAGAATATCGAGAACTACTCGACGGGTACGGTTGGGATAAAGGCAGCATGGAGGAGAAACGGGCGCTCAAGTTAGCAGAACATTTCCAAGATTTTGCCCATCGTCCCCATGCTCTAATCCAAATCCCCGTTACGACATTATTGAGATTATGCTCAGAGAAATACAAGCCGATAATCGCAGAATTAAACCAACTTGATGAGGATGATATAACTTGCGATCGCGTTCTTGGTTTAATCAAAGAAAGGCAAGCATTACTTAAGAAAGAGAAAGAATCGGAGCTACCAGAAAAACCTTCAATATGGCGCAGAAATTGCCGGGGTGAACGCTACGCGCAGTTTCCACCCGTATATGAAGATGATCAGCGGACGGGAGTATTAACTCAAAAGCTAATGGATGAGTACGGGCTAATACCGCAAGCAATACTCAGAGAGGCAGTTGCTGATTTATATCAGAAGATTACGGAAGGGCAACAAGAAGAAAGTGCTGCCCCTGATGTGAATGGTGTTGGTGTGAGAGTGAATGATGATAATCATTATAGTGAACCAATCCCATCAGTCAATCAAATCCCAACCGTCAAAGATAAGTGGCAAGAATTGAGCGAACAACTGCAAGCTGATGTTGATGATATTGGCTTCCTTGATCGTCAAACGGGCAACTTAATCGCGGAGAATTGCCAGCGATGGGAAGCAGCGGTTCCCCAAGATAAAAGATGGAATGCGATCGCTAATATTACAAATCGCGACGGAACATCCCTCAAGCATCTTTCTAATTATGCCGTCAACCACAATCCCCAATGGAGACAAACTTGGGGTACGACTCTTGCAAATTATCACAACTTCGAGCAAGAGTTGACTTGGGTAGACACCGACATTCGGAATGACGCTCTCGTATCGATGGGATTCGATATACCTGCTACTGTAGAAATTAAAACAGGGAATCTTCAGAACAGACAAGGTAAGGTGATCGGATTAAATGGGGAGAATATCACTCCCATCCTGGTTAAAGTTGATGGTTTTAATAATTATTTCCATTGGAGCGAGTTAGAAATAGTAGAAGAAACAAGTAGCTTTAGGTCTTATACTAGCGCCTCAGAAGCACAAGAATATTTAGAAGAAGCCGAAGAATCGGATTTAGAGTTGGAACCGACACCCTTAGACAAAGCAATCGATGTGCTAATACAAGGAGATTGGGAAGATATTAGAATCATATTTAACCAGTATCCAGAAGTTAAAGGAGAAGCCTGGAATGCTCTCTGTATTGAGCAAAAACGGAGGGTGATTGATATTACTCCGGATAGTGTCAAGGTATTAAATAAAGCCAAGAAAGAGGGTGTAATAGAAGAATATAAGGAGATAGCTTCGGGGGTGTATGAAATCAAACTTCCTGGTACGTTAATATGGGAAAACCGAGCCTTTCATGAAATTGAGATATATCATCACCTGCGTCGATGGCGAGATATGTCTTACTCGGTTAACTGAGCTTTTAGTTATTGTATAAAAAAGTTTCGATGGGTGCATCCGTTTCAGAATAAAACGCTCTGGGGAGAATGAAAGTGAAAGAAATTTCTGAGTCTGACCGTTGGAATCCGGCACATTTCGATGAAATGCCGCGTAAACTCGATTCAAACGGTAATCCTACAATCTTTTGGGATGACAGCATCGAGCCACCAGAACCGGATGACTATGACACATTAATCGAATATGAGGAGGCATGGCACCAATGGGAACAAGAAAACTTAGACAGCTTGACTTGTGCAGCGGAATTGGAGCCGGTTTCCCCCTCTCGGGAATCATCACCGGAAAAGTCAGACTATGTGGACTTTGCGAAACCGACTCGTTTTGTAGACAAAGGTTGCAACAACGTTTTCCCGGTGTGCCAATCTACAACGACGTGCGCCACCTCCGAATTGAAAAGGGAGAAATCGACACAATCACAGCATCGCCTCCATGCCAGCCCTTCAGCATTGAGGGAAAGCGTTTGGGAGGAGCCGACAAGCGAGACTGTATTCCCGCAGTGTTGCGACTTGTTGCCAGAATCCAACCCAAATTTTTCTGTCTCGAAAACGTACCCGGATTATTGTCGGCACCTCAATACCCAAGAAACGAACCCGGAACATATTTTCAACAGATGCTCCGGCAGCTTCATGAATGCGGGTATGATGCAGAGTGGATGGTTGTCGGAACATCAAGGTTTGGAACCAGATGGTCTGGAAAAAGACTCTTACTCGTTGCCACGTCCAGGAGCCTTAAGCTGGAGTGGCAAAGGACGACCTCCTGGCACCACCAAATCGGAAGCCAAAGCCAAGAAGTTAGGCTTAATTGGCAAGAAGGAAGTATTCAATCCAGAGTGGCTAGAACTACAATTTGGGCTGCCAATCGGCTGGACATCCCCGCAGGAGTGCCGAGCGGCGACAGAGTTACTCGCGATCGCCGAGCAGCACTTGGAAATTGTCTAGATGTGCGGCTCGCTCAAATTGCCTGGAAGCGAGTGTTTTATCTCTACTCACGAGAGCTTCGGTTGAAGAATTAGTCCATTCACAAGTTAAAAACAAGCGCAGAATGTCAATATGTACTATTTTTCTGCTATTTAGATACAAGTTCCATAGGGAAGGTTGAGAATTGGTTGTGTTTTTCTCATCTTCCGTCGAGAGATACTTGTTTTTACACAGGTATCTCTCTACTTTTTTGTACGCAGTCATTATGTTGCGGAAATTACTTTAGTCTAAACTCCAGTTATTTAGCCAGTCTCCCATTGGCTTTAGACAATCAAAAATCCAATAATTTGATTCTTCCCAATAATGTTCACTGTGAAGTTTTTCCAATAAACTTTGATACATAATAACAGCATATTCAACAGAATTATTTTCTACAGACTCTTCAATACTGTCACCAATACTATCAAGAACTTCTGTTAATTTCTGAGACAAAAAAGAAATATTTGCCTGCTCTCCACATTGCCTGATACGCTCATATACTAGCACAAGAGCTATTGATAAAGCTTTATCAAACATATCAGCAGAACTGTCTGGTTTCTTTTCTTCAAGATTTATTTTACCAGCGAAAGTTAAAAATTTGATACAATTTTCATGATGTCCTAAATTATAAGCACGTTCTGCGACAGCTTGAAAATCATCAGCAATATCATCAAATTTACCAAGTTCTTTGCAAGCAGCAGCAAGAGACAGGATGCTACCTTCTTCCCAATCAGTATCTTCTATTTGGCGAGCTGCCACTAAAGTATTATGGTAGTAATATTTTGCTTGTTCTGGTTGGTTATTTAATAAATATAGATTACCTAAACTAATACAAATTCTTGACTCATCGCATTTACGATAGTATTGGTGAGTTAAATTTAAAGCAGTATTGAAACAGTCAAGTGCTTCTTGAGTTTGTGATAGGGAGCGATAAGCTAAACCAAGATTGTTTAAATTGGTAATTTCGGAATCAACATCATTACGCTGGCGTACAGATTCCAAACTTAATTGCAATAACTTCACACTGTTTTCTAGTTTTCCCCAGCGACGATACATTTCTCCAAAATTATGAAGTATTGCCTCCCGTTGCACCGTATCTTTTACATTTTCAACTAATACTAAAGCACGCTGATAATCATTTTCTGCGTCTTCCCACATTTTCATCTTAGTCAAGCAATTACCTCGGTTATAGTAAGAAATTGCTGTTAGAGTGTTAAGATTGTGGGCTTCTGCACGTTTTATAGCTTCTTCACTTATGTCTAAGACATTTGCGTAAAGTTCTAAGTTTTCATAAGTTGCTCCCAAATTAATTAATGCATTTATTTCTTCTGGTTTACGGTCAAGTTGTGATAATAAAGCTATTTCTTGACGCATACAAGCTATCGCAACGCGATTGCGATTTAAAAGCTGCAAATATATTTCTCCCAAGGTTCCGTATACTTTTGCTAGAGCATAAGATGGAGCATTAACAAGCAATCGCTTCTTCAATAATTTTAAAGGACGTAAAATAGATTGAGGTGTTTCCAATTTACTTGCAAAAACATAAATATTGTTTAAAAATACCTGAATTTGCTTATCATCCATTAGATGCTCAAATAGGTAAATTCCTTTTTCGTAATAACCAAACGCATTTTGATAATCATTTATTTCATAATAGAAAGTTCCAATATCAAAGTAAGTGCTAGTTAATTTACTTTTATCATCGATTTCTTCTTCAATTTCTGCAACTTTCTGAAAATGCTTTATTGCTTTATTGTAATTACCCAACTTATGATGTAATTTTCCCAAGCCTACATGAACTAATTCTTCCAATTCCCATAGTTTATAAGTTTGTGCTATTTCTAAAGATTCTGAGTAGTATTTGCTTGCAATTTCGTATTTACCTTGCTTAAATTCATGTACGCCTAAATCATAAGTTAACATCCCTACCTTGTAAATCATACGCATTTCTTCCGCTATCTGGCGAGCAGTCTGAGTAAAATTAACAGCTTTTTGCCAATTACCTTGTTCGGCATATAAATGTGCTAAGTTTGCGTATAGGCATATTTTCTGCCAATTTGGAGCATTAATCTTTTCAAGTAACTTTAAGCCTTGTTTTAAAAGAAATTCGGCTTCAGGTAATTGCTGTTGACGAGTATAGATTTCTCCCAAATTATTGTATATTTCGGCTTGCCCTTTGACATCGTTTAATTCCTTTTTTAAAGCAAGGCTATTCAAATAATTTTTCTTTGCAATTTCGTCATTTCTCTGAACATAAACGGCTCCTAATATTTGAAAAGCAAGTGCACTGGCAACTTTATCTTGAAGTTCACCAGCTAAATGTAACATTCTTTGGTAAAAGTCTTCAGCCTCGTCATATCTACGCCAAAAATTAGCTAGCATTCCTTTACTACCAAGCAGCCATATCCATTTATCTGGACTTACCATATCTTCTTCAAATTGACTAAGAAATGTTTCTGCTAAATTAGGGTGATAAGGAATTAAACCAGCATCAATAGCATCAACTACTACTGTTGATGCTTTATTAAATGCTTTCGCACGGTAATAAAGTAGTATTGCTTCTAGTAAAAGATGATATTCTTCTTGCATTTGAGCCACCAAAAAATCAGCAAGCTGAATTTGCAAATTGCTTGGCTCATCTGTATATCTGAGTATTAGCGTGCGAATAGATTCATGTACTTTATAGTCATTAGATACAGATACATTAATTAATAATTGCCGTTTTAGTTTTGTTAAATGAATTTTTCCGTCATCTTGGAAAAATATAGAACGATAAGCACTTACTACATTTTCTTCTGAGAATGGTAAATAAAACATTGAAGCTATTGTCAAAAACTTTCTTTCATTCGGGGTTAAGCGTTCGTATATTTCATCAAATAATTGTTCTATAACCTGGTCTTCAGCTAATGCTAATAAATGTTCTTCTGTAAAGTCTTCCTTAAATAAAACAGCTATTAATTCAAGAGCAAGAGGTAAACCACCAAAACGTTTATCAATTTTTCTCGCTAACTCAGAGGAAATTTGAATACTTCTCCGAACAAAAAAATCTTGTATTTCATCAACATCACGTAAACCATCCAAGTGAAATACTTTTATAATTTTCTTTGCTTCATCAATTGGTTTACAGAAGCAGGGTTTTGCACGACTACTGATAAAAATTATGCTTTGTGTTAACTTCTGTTTTAAAATAGAGAAAAAGCTCTCTATGTTTGAATTCTTCTCAATAAGATGAACTGAATCAAAGAATAGATAATAACGGTGATGATTTAAATTTTT
Source organism: Plectonema cf. radiosum LEGE 06105 (assembly GCF_015207665.1). Classification (GTDB taxonomy): domain Bacteria; phylum Cyanobacteriota; class Cyanobacteriia; order Cyanobacteriales; family Nostocaceae; genus Rivularia; species Rivularia radiosa_A. The sequence goes on along the minus strand of NZ_JADEWL010000020.1, from coordinate 29,945 downwards.
GATTATAATTGCAATGCGTTGTTCATCCAATAACTCAGAAGATTTGAACGTAAATGTTAAATTATCTCCATTGTCTATCTGCTTTTCGATAAACTGAGCCAAAGTTATCAAGATATGATTCAACGATGCCAATTCTGGATGAAACTCATACCAGAAAACATGATTCAGTTCCAGTTGGGATGCAACTTGTTTCATTAGAGATGTTTTTCCAACACCTGGAATACCTATTATTGCAACAATACGGGTTTTCTTAGAAAGAGAAAGAAACTCGTGAATTAACTGCTTTCTGCCAGCAAATAATTCTTCACCCGGTAAATTAAAACTTAATACATCTGGAAATTGCTGATAGCTTAATTGAATTTGTTTCGATAAAACTTCTATTTTTGTGAATGCTAAGTGTACATCCCTATATAGGGCTGCTAATTCATCATGCAAAGCATTTCCTACTTCATATTTATCTTTTAAAGTCGCTAAAAAAATTTCTAATACGGGCTTACCGCTTTTTATCCGCTTTTGCAGTAAATCTTCCAAACAAAAGTCAACTAGTTGCTTCCGATTATTTGCATTTCTAATTTCAGATTTAAATGGAAGCAATTCATCAGTGACAAAAACAGCAATTAAAGCATCATAATGTTTAAACTCATCGCATTGTAAGAAAACTTGACGACATCGATGATTTAGCTCTTTCGGCAGTCCTCCGCTCATCTATTGATAAATATTGATAGATAATGTTTTCAAATACTGAAACTAATGTAGCGCATTTTTGTAAAACTTTTACTGCCTCGAATTTTTCCAGATTTTTTTATTATTCTTTCTAATTAACACTTGTTTGACTTTTATAAACAGTTATGAATTTCAAAATAATATTTTAGGTCGGTTTACCATGTATAATTTAATGTATTTATCAGGTATTTAGACGGAAATATGGCTGGTATCCCCCCGCAACTGCTCAACAAATTGCGACAAGCACTGTTACTGTGCGAACAATTCGAGAGCGATCGCAAGCTCAGGCCAATTTTCACCTATGAGCCACTCCGTCCTTGGCGTTTTAGCTTACCACAAGCTGATAGCCTTACCAGCAGGGTAGATAACTTAATTGGTTTCCTTGTTCCTAACCCACCACCTAATGCATTAGTTGCACCTATTGCAGCTGGCGAAAAAGTAATTACCTCAAAGCGCTCAAGTCTTGTCAAATTTCTCCAGTCAAATTACGGTGATGCTGTAGCAGTAGAGATGGAAGGAAAGGGTTTACTTCAAGCTGCCCATGCCAATGAACCAGTATTGGCACTAATTGTTCGTGGTATTTCGGATTTAATCAGTAGCAAAAGTAAAACAGATAAAGTAGGTTGGCAAGAAATTGCTGCACATAACTCAAGTGCTTTTGCATTCGAGATTTTGGCAAAAATTGACGTAGTTCATAATCCAATTCAGAAAAATAAAAATGAGAAAAGCAGACTATTAGGAGAGATAAGCAAACTTCAAGAACAAGATAGCACACTTCAAGAGCAAGAAAACAGGTATCAAAATGATATCAAAAGGCTGAATGCAGAAATTAAAGAACAAGAAAATGAAAGTGCTTCCTTAGAGAAGCAAATCATAAGTGTTGCACCTCAACAAACACTAACAGCTTCCAACTGGTTAGGTAAACGAAAAGAAATTGCAAAGGAAGCAGTTAAGCGTGTCTTTGATGATAAATCATCGGGGCTTAAAGAAATGATTATAGAAACAGAACTACCACCGGATAAGATTTTTGAAGGTTTTTGCAATGAGATAGAAATTTACTTGGAGAAAATTTATTACTATATCCTAAGTGACGACAAAAACCTACTTGAACAACCTGGTTCTCCAATATACCTTCATTTAAATGCATATGAAAAGGCACTTGAAGCAGCCGGAATGATAGCATATGAAGAAATAGGCGAGGATGGTAAACAAATTAAAGACAGCCTACAAATTTTAATTTCTAATTTGTCTTAGACTACTTATTCTAATTTCCTAATTAGTATTTTTGTTTTGAATTGATTCGATTTTTTTCTGAATTGATTTAACTTCAGAGTTTAATTTACTAATTTCTGCTTTTAGTTTTTTACTCTCTTGCTGAACTTTATACAGTTCATTTTGCTTTCCTACAAGTTCTTGTTTCTTATTAGTAATTTTCTGAGCAACTTTTCCTAACTGGACTTTCAGTAGCTTTACTTTAGGGTCTTCCAATATTTTTAAGTATAAACTATAACTATTAATCCTGTTTGTACTAGTAAATAGCCGGATAAAATGTGTAAATATTGAGTAAAGCTAAAAGTGAAGCTTGAACAAATTATTCATTCGCTCGGAGTTAAAAATGTGTTTCATAAGAACTCGCATCATTACACTGACCGGGCTTGCCTGTACAAAAGCATCAAATAACGGAGATAACATAAGCGTTTAAGTGCTGTTGAGCGTCCTACCTTCTTAAAAACCCCAGATCCAGATCATGTACTATTTGTCAATATTGAGAGGGCTGGTCTTTAAACCAAGTTTTGCACTTTATTTAATCCACATTCCTAAGCACTTATTTAAGTCCTGGCAACTTCCAATCGCGTACAACCTTAGCAATTGCATCACGGCTAGCTTCTGCACCGAAACCCCAAGCTAGTAAGCTAAAATAATCACTCGGGCCATTAGCACCAAACATGGGCTGGTTTGCATAAAGTTGTCCAAATCCTGCTCCTGCAAGAAGCCCTACTGCGATCGCGTAACTCAACCAATTAAACCAATATATATTTCGGGCAGCTTGTTTTGAATTTGTTTGTGCAGAAATGACTTCAGGTACGGGGTTAGGAAGGGTAGGTGGTGTAGTGTAGTTAGCATCCCTGGCTGTAATTTGAGTATCTTTAGTTTCGGTAACTGATTGTTGTTTAATCTCTTTATCTAATTCGTCAATTGCATTGTTAACTTTTTGATGCCAATCGTCGGTAAATTTCTTATCTGTTGGAGAAAGCTGGTCTAAGTCGTTCTGCAAACCTTGTGATATACGTCTTAGGAATTCATCTTTATCCGGTACCAATTGAGTTAACTCATTTCTAAGAGTATTGAACTGATCGAGTTTAGCTTGACTTTGTTTGTACCAGGCTATTTGTTGTCGTAAGCGATCTAAATCTTCGCGAAACTTTTGGGTAGCTTCTTTATCAGCTGCTTGTCTTTTTGCGTTTTCTAATTGGCTACGTACTTCTTGCACATATGGTGCATTACTATTTAAAGATTCGAGGCTATCAAATAACTCAGATAAGTAATTTACCAGAGCTAACCAATCTTCCCTTTCTTTTCGCCATTTATCCCAAACCGCTTGTGCTTGAACTACTGCTTTTTGTGCTTCATCCCAACGCTTGTTCGTCAAAGTTGTTTCTACATCTATTAAATGTCTTGCAATTTTTCCTTGGAATGATTGCGCCAATTCAGGATCGGCTTGTATTTGAGTGCGAATGCGACCAACTTGTACAATAATTTCGTCGCGAGGCATACCATCGTTACGATATGCTGAAACTCCGATTCCCAGCCCAACACCCAATAAAAGCACGAGCAAAGGAAAAAACCAGTGGTCTTTAAGTCGCACTATAACAGGAACAGATAACTCACCATTGTCATAAACAACAAGTAATTGTCCGCTATATTCTCCACTGCGAATTTTGTTAAAGTCAAATTCTACAGGGAAAGTTAAAGGTTGCTTTGGTTGGACTGATTGATTAGGTAAAGCAAGACGGATGGCGCTAGTTGGAACAATAGTAGTCGAATCTGCGCGATTCAAATCAAGAGTAATTACCTGTAAATCTGTAATCACCTCATTTGTCTTTACAAGTAAGTTTCGTTTAACAGGTGGGCATTTAAAAAAAGCTGGGCATTGTGTTCCCACTACCGTCAAGCTAGAGGGATTTAGAGTTACTTTAGCTTCAGCTTGGGCTGGTGAAGCTGCTAAGACAAAACCCAGAGTAAGCATGAATAAGCTAATCATGGTCTTTTGACTGCGCTTCATGCCAATTCTCCTTAATTTTTTGATTTTTCAATACCTCACAGTTTTGATGATAATATAGCCCAATTGCTTATTTTATATAAGAAGTTAATGATTTTTTCGAGTTTTATACGCTACCCGTATTTATTATTAGCTGTTACGATAATCTGCTAATATTATGTCCCCGAATCCCTCAATGGAAGCAGTCGGCTCTTGAATAATGCCACCATTTTCCACACTCCAACGCTTGAGAGAATCCAATACATAAGTTTTAATATCATCCACAGTCACAAATCGCTTGCTACCCCTATCTGCTTTACCACTGAGTGCTTCTAGTAAATAATAAGTAAAAACTCCAAACTTTTTGTCTTTTGACTCTTGCGCTTTCTGTTGTGCTGTGCTTGCTGCGATTAGAGCAAAACCCTCAGCTAAGTCATAAGCATTATGAATAAACTGCGGATCGTCGTTAATGTCCCTACCAGTTTCTACTCCCATGTGGCAAGCATCCAAAGTCAGCACCAAGCGCCTTGCTTGACTAGAACGCATATGCTGCTTTACAACTTCAAGAGGTAGCCCAGTTTTTTCCAAAGTTTGGGAACGAGTATTATTTACTATTAGTAAAGGTTTTTCATGAAAAAGCTTGCCATGACAAGCAAAATGCACCAGTAATAAATCATTAGGTTCGACCATTTCGCAAAGTCGAATCAATTCTGCTTCAATATTATCTCGGCTTGGGAAGCGTTGATTTCCGTGTCCAAGTTGGTCGTGTAAGCAAACAACTGTATAATTTAGAGCTTTGAGTCTTTCTTCCAATGCTAGTACATCACTTACACAGAAATTCAAACGCCCAAAATTAGGGTCGTTGTAATTATTAACACCAACCAAAAATGCCCAGCGATTTTTTATTGGGCGATTTTTTATAGGGTGATTTTCTGGTATTGGGTTATCTTCTGGTGATCGATTATCCGGAGTACTATTAGTAATTGAGTTGTTTTCAAGATTATATTCGAGTTCCGCTGCTAAATGCTTCAACTGTTGGTGACGATTATCTGCCTCATCTATCAGCTCGCTTAATAAGCGTACAAATAGCACAAGAGCATTTTCTTTGGTGTCGCTGCGACGCTTGTTAACCAAGAAAGCAATCAAATAATCCACTCTACTGTTAAGGCTATCAGCTTGAGGTAAACTAGAACGCCAAGGACGGAGTGACTCGTTAGTGAAAATTGTCTTGAGGTTGCGATCGCTCTCGAATTGTTCGCATTCTAACAAAACATTACGCAGTCGTTTGTGCAGTTGCGGGGGGATACCAGCCATATATCCGTCTAAATACCTGATAAATACGTTAAATTATACATGATAAATTTATCTAAAATATTATTTTGCGCCGCATAACTGCTTATAAAAGTCATCAAGTTTTGTAAGTATTTTCCGTAAACATTGGTAGTACTTTTGAATATTTTCATAACATATATATTTAGTTAATACTGGCTTTTATCCATGAACCAACAGCGTCAGCAAGCCTACCTTAACCTCATTCACAGCCTGTTAAATTGCCCTAACGGTGAAGAAGCAGAGATTTTAGATGCAAACCAAGAATTAGTAGATACTGGCTTATTCCAGACATTACAAGCGTTAAGGGCGATGTTTTTGCAGCAGGGAGATCGGAATACAGCGAATAGATTGCAAAGCTTGGTAAATGTTCTTATGAAAAGCTTGGCAAGTTATCTTAAGAAAGCGTTGAGACTGCATACCAAAGTAGATTTACCATCGCTGAAAGAAGAGGAGAGAAAGTCATATTTTCAATTCTTCAATGAAGTAATGCAAGCAACTGCTGGAGGTATGGGTAATCCTCAATTAGTTTATCCATTGCTCGCAAATAATATAGATAAACTCGACGAGGTGTTAGAAGAAATATTACGCCAGTGGGGGATAAATACACTAAGGGAAGCGAGAGGATATCAGGCGGAATACTTAGCCGCAAATATTGTCATTTTTAGTACTTTGATAGCGCAATTTCCTTTGGGTAACAAAGCCAACAATGTCGAAATTACTATTGCTGGCTGTGAAGTTGCACTGACATTCTACACTCAGCAAGCATTTCCCAGAGATTGGGCTGTGGCACAAAGTAATCTCGGTAATGCTTACAGTATCAGAATCAGAGGCGAGCGAGCGGATAATTTAGAACGGGCGATCGCTTATTCCCAACAAGCTTTGAAAGTTTTCACTTTTGGCGCATTTCCCCAAGATTGGGCAAATGCACAAAATAATCTCGGTCATGTTTACACTAACAGAATTAGAGGCGAGCGGGCACAGAATGTAGAGTTAGCTATTGCTTATTACGAAGAAGCTTTGAAAGTTCATACTTTTGACGCTTTCCCCAAACAATGGGCAATGGTGCAAGATAATCTCGCTAGTGCTTATAGTCGAAGAATTAGAGGGGATAAATCTGAGAATTTAGAGTGGGCTATTGCTTATTACCAAAAAGCTTTAAGAGTTTATACTTTTGACGCTTTCCCTTATGAGTGGGCACAAACACAACATAATCTTGCGAATGCTTACACTAACCGCATCAAAGGGAATAAAGCGCAGAATATAGAAGATGCCATTACTTGTTCTCATCAAGCTTTAAGAGTTTATGCTATTAAGACTTTTCCTTATGAATGGGCAAGGACGCAAAGTAGTCTTGGTAGTGCTTACCGTAACAGAATCAAAGGTGAGAAGGCACAAAATTTAGAGTTGGCGATCGCTTGTTTTCAAGAATCTTTAAAAGTCAGAACTATTGACAGTTCTCCTGTAGATTGGGCAGGTACGCAAATTCATCTTGCTAATGCTTACTGCGATAGAATCAAAGGTGAGAAGGCACAGAATTTAGAGCAGGGAATTGCTTACTACCAAGAAGCTCTAAGAATTTATACTTTTGATGCTTTTCCGCAAGATTGGGCACAGTTACAAAATAATTTCTCTACTGCTTATATTGAAAGAATCAAAGGCGAGAAAGCAGAGAATTTGGAGCAGGCAATCGCTTGTTGCCAAGAGGCGATGAAAGTTTATACTTTTGAGGCTTTTCCCCTAGATTGGGCAAACACACAAAATAATTTTGCCAATGCTTATCTTCACAGAATCAGAGGGGATAAAGCAGAAAATTTGGAGCAAGCGATCGCTTATTGCCAAGAGACTATGAAAGTTTATACTTTTAAAGCTTTCCCTTATAGATGGTCACAAACACAAAACAATCTTGGTTTAGCTTACTTTCAAAGAATAAAAGAGGACAAAGCTGATAATTTAGAGCAGGCAATCGTTTGTTTTAAAGAATCTCTTAAAATTTATACTTTTGATGATTATCCCTATGAATGGGCAAGAAGACAAAGTAATCTTGGTAATGCTTACAGAGATAGAATAAAAGGTGAGAAGGCACAGAATTTAGAGCAAGCGATTGCTTATTGCCAAGAAGCGATGAAAGTTTATAATTTTAAAGATTTTCCTCAAGATTGGGCACTAATACAGAATAATATTGCTACTATTTACCGTAATAGAATCATAGGGGATAAAGCACAAAATTTAGAACAGACGATTGCTTGTTTAGAAGAAGCGATGAAGGTTTATACTTTTGAAGCTTTTCCTCAATATTGGGCACTAACACAGATTAATATTGCTAATGCTTACTGCGATAGAATAAAAGGGGAGCAGTCAAGTAATTTAGAACTGGCAATCGCTTATTATGGAAAACCTCTGGTTCTAAAAGTTTATACTATTGATAAATTTCCATATGAGTGGGCACAAACACAGAATAATCTTGGTATTGCTTACTGTAAAAGAATCAAAGGTGATAAGGCTGAGAATTTAGAGCAGGCAATTTATTATTACCAAGAGTCTTTAAGAGTTTATACTTTTGATGCTTTTCCCAAAGAATGGGCAAGAACGCAAAATAATCTCGCCAATGCTTACACTAACAGAGAAATAGAGGATAAACCACAGAATTTAGAGCAAGCAATTGTTTATTATCATGAAGCCCTGAAAGTTTATACTTTTGAAGCTTTTCCTCAAGATTGGGCGCTAACAAAAAATAATCTTGGAACTACTTACCTTAACAGAATTAGAGGTGAGCGAGCTAAGAACTTAGAACAGGCAATAGCTTACTACCATGACGCTCTAGAAATTTATACTTTTGAAGCTTTTCCTCAAATGTATGCACAAATTTTCTTTTTCCTTGGAAAAGTTTATCAAGAAGCAAACAAGTTTGATTTAGCTTACACCAGCTTAAAATCTGTCATTAACACAGTAGACTATTTACGCGAAGAGATAGTATCTGGGGAGGAAAGTAAACGTAAGCAAGCGGAAATTTTTAACGAAGCTTATCGGCATATGGTAGAAGTTTGCTTAGAATTAGATAACGTAACCGAAGCAATTGAATACGCTGAGCGCAGCAAAACTCGCAATTTAGTTGAACTTATCGTCGAACGTGACTCTAAAACTATCTTCCCCCCAGAAGTAGTCACTCAATTAGAAAAATATAGAGATGAAATTGCCATAGGACAATATCAAATCCAAAATGGTAAAGCTGAAAATTCCCAACTTTTAGCACAACATCTCAATCAATTGCGACAGCAGCGTAATGAATTGCAAAACCACTACTTAAGTGTTGGTTCTGATTTCAAATTTGATTCATTCCGGAAAACTTTAGATGATGGCACAGCCATCATTGAGTGGTATATTCTCGACGAGAAAATTTTGGCGTTTATTGTTAAACCTACAGGAAAGATTACTGTTTGGCAATCTCAACCAGAAGATCGAGAAGCTTTGAAAAATTGGCTAGATAAATATTTGCAGAACTACAACAATCAAAAAGACGAATGGAAGAATAGTTTAGGGGAAGAACTCAAAACATTAGCTTCCATTCTCCACATTGATGAAATATTAACCCTGATACCAAAAGACTGCAATCAACTGATTATAATTCCCCATACCTTCCTACATTTGCTTCCTCTTCATGCACTTCCAGTAGGCGAAAATCATCAAGATTCCCATTGTCTTCTAGATTTATTTACAGGTGGCATCAGCTACGCACCCAGTTGTCAACTTTTACAACAAGTACAGAAGCGAGAGCGTCCGAATTTTGAATCTGTCTTTGCCATAAAAAACCCTACAAATGACCTTGCTTACACCAAGTTAGAAGTAGATAACATTTTAAATCTTTTCTCTTCCCATCAAGTATTATCCGATAAGCAAGCTAGCAAAGATGCACTACTTCAAGAAATCCCAAAGCTAAAACAAGCAAATTATCTACATTTTTCTTGTCATGGTTCATTTAATCTTAACTCTCCCCAAGATTCCTGTTTATTGCTGGCAGAAAGTAAAGATGAAAATAATGATTTAGATTTAAACAAATGTCTTACTTTGGGGAACTTATTTGAGCAAGACTTTCAGCTAGATAATTGTCGTCTTGTCGTCCTCTCTGCTTGTGAAACAGGTTTAGTGGACTTTACAAATGCTAGTGATGAATACATCAGCTTACCTAGTGGATTTCTCTATGCAGGTAGCACTAGTGTGGTAAGTAGTTTGTGGCAAGTCAATGATTTATCCACTGCATTTATGACAATTAAATTCTTGCAAAATTTACAAGCAGCCATAATTCATGGTGAAGATTTTTCAGTTGCAGTTAGTTTAAGTCAAGCTCAAAAATGGTTGCGGAATTCAACTAAAACTCAGTTAGAAGAGTGGATTGGGGAACATAAATTAAATTCCGATCCAACGTTGAGGAATCAATTACGCCGTCGGTTTCATAATATACCCAATGATTCCAGACCATTTGAATCTCCCTTCTACTGGGCTGCTTTTTGTGGGGTTGGGCTATAAATCTTAGAGGATAGCAACAGGTAAGAATAATTAAAAATACTCAAGATAGTAAGTAGTTCGGCAGGCTTTGTTGCATAATTAATCCGACTTTGGGCTGAAATGCGTGTCACAAAAGGAATCGTCAATAAGAATGTTTAATTGACGATTCTTACTACACAAGGTTTTGAGATATTCGTGCAACAAAGCCAAAACCCAGCTACAACATTTTTCGACACCACCCCAAAACCTTAAAAATTTATCAGTTGAATTTCATTCCTTTTTCGTTTCAGATAAAGAATCTGGCTGGCTTGACTTAGTACTTTCTGTTACCGAGTTTTCAATCATTTCTTTACTTTCTGCACCTGTAATAGGTGTACTACGACCATCCGCAGCTCGCAAACTGTCTAAATCCTCAATGTACCAATTGAGGATAGCATCTAGAATTTTCGGATGAGTTTCGTACCAAAGCGCGATCGCATTTGATATTTCTTCAACATCGTCTGGAAGAGTTGTAAGCAATTCCAGTACATCGGTACGGTCTTCTGCTGTTAATAGTTCAGATTGATTTTGTAATATATATACAAAAGTTAAAATATTTTCTTCGTAAGGTGACATTTTTGACTCCTAAGCACCAATAACAGAGAATGCGCCCCAATAAAAAGGTTCCCGAAATGGCTTTGCATCATCTGGTAAACGGTGAAAGCCGCGACGTAAACTAGCCCTTTCAAGGTGTTGTGTAATGGGTTGATTTGTAGTTTGGTAAAAAGAGGTGCAAATCTATATGGATGGAGAAAAAAAATGCTGCTCGGTTACGGTTTTTGAGCGTTTTGTGAAGGAGAGTCCAGTATCGGTAATGGTTCGTGGACTTTTAGAGAAAGCATTATGTCCTCAGATTATTGATAACCTATTTGAACGTTGTGCAAAAACTCAATACACTCGCGAGCTATTATTTTCCACAGTTGTAAATTTAATGAGTCTAGTTGTTTGTGGAATCCACCCTTCAGTAAATGCAGCCCACCAAGCTTCCTCCGAAGAAATAGGTGTTTCAGTGACTTCGGTTTACAACAAGATTAATGGTATTGAGCCAAACACGAGTGGGGAGTTAGTTAGAGAAGTTGCTGGAATTATGGAAGCCACAATTCGACATTTAAATGCAACAATTCCGGATTTGCTACCAGGTTATCGAGTCAAGATTATTGATGGTAATGCAATTGCAGCTAGTGAACATCGTTTAAAAGAACTGCGCCAAATTAACAGCGCACCATTACCAGGGCAGTCTTTGGTTGTGCTTGACCCTAGTTTGATGCTAGCAGTAGATGTATTTCCGCCCTGAAGATGGTCATGCCCAAGAGCGTTCTTTATTTGATGAGGTGCTAAAAACTGTTGAAGAAGACGACGTTTGGATTGCTGACCGTAATTTTTGCACACTTAAGTTCTTATTTGGCATTGCCGCTCAGAAAGGCTATTTTATTATCCGTCAGCATCAAACTCTGCCTTGGCAGGCAAGTGATGATTTTCGCTTAGTGGGTCAAAACGATAGTGGTATGGTGTTTGAGCAGAACATCATTTTGAGTGCTGATGATGGTCAACTTCTAAAAGCACGCCGGATTAAGGTCTGCTTGAAACAGCCTAATCGTGATGGGGATAGAGAAATTTTCATTCTCACTAATCTCCCATCTGAGTTGGTTCCTTCACTTTTGATCGCTCAACTGTACCGTAAACGTTGGAAACTCGAAACATTGTTTCAAGTACTTACAGAAAATCTCTGCTGCGAGATTAATACATTGGGCTATCCAAAGGCAGCTTTATTTACCTTCTGTATCGCTTTAGTCACCTACAATGTGCTGTCCGTGGTTATGGCTGCACTTAGAACTGTTCATGGAACTGATAAAATTGAAACTGAGGTTTCCAGCTACTACTTAGCTGACGAAATCAAGGGTACTTACCGGGGGATGATGATTGCCATTCCTCCTGAAAAGTGGCGGGTTTTTCAGAACATGACCTTTATCGAATTATCCCAAATTCTCAAACATCTCGCAGGTCATGTCAAATTGAGGGCTTTTCGTCGTCATCCACGAGGTCCAAAAAAACCTCAACCAAAGCGGACTTATCTCAAGAATCGACCTCATGTCTCAACTTTTAAAATTCTAAACCAGAAAAAACTAGAAAATAACACACCTTGAAAGGACTAGTCCTAGGTTATTAGTAGCTCATTTTTGAGCCAAGTTAATTTTTGACATATTTCTAAAAATATATTATTACAGCATTTTCAACTCTTTCGGCTCATTGTGCTGCTTATAACTCAAATTTACAGAAGAATCTAGCGGAATGCTTGTTTTCACATCGTAGGCGTGCTTTACAAAGCCAGAATATTAACTTATCGTTTTTATCGCTTACTTCTATTTGTTCTATCACGTAACCATATAAACCCTTAATACCGTATTTTCTTTAAAATCGGATTATAAACTTTTACGTGACATTACGAGCAAGTACTACACTCAATTCCTGTGCTAAGTCAGCTAAAATTTGATTGCGACTGTCTCCTGGATCTATTGAGTCTGCAAGTAAACGCACTAAAATAATTAATGCATTTTCCTTTGTATCGCTACGAAATTTATCATGTAAGTAACCAATGGCATCTTCTACCATTTCAGAGGGGCTACCTGCTTTCCAACAACTTCGCCAAGGTTTAAGGGGAGTATTTAATTTAAAAAAATTCCGTAATTGCTGAACGCTATCAAATTGCTCACAATCTAACAAGGCATTACGTAATTTACTATAGATTTTAGGGGGAATACCAGATGTGTTATCTTCGTTTTCAATTTCTTTGTGATAAGTATTTCGGCTTTCAACTCCTTGATTAACGATTGCTTCCCCGACTGTAGCCTTGAGGTGTTCTAAGCGTTCCCGTCCAGGTTTTAAAGAGCGTAAGTCTATTTGAATTTGTTTTTGTAATTTATTACGTGCATAATCTAAAAACTGTTGCCATAAATTCAAGTTTGTTTCTGGTAGCAATTCCAGTTTTTTCAGTTTAGTACTATAGTTTTGTTCGTTGATACTTATAGTATTTTCGTGGTCTGCTAATTCCCCCAGGTAGCGAACATACTCTAGTTCGGTTTTTCGGATTTCTCCTAACAACTTACTTAACAGCGATTGTTGATTTGCACCTTGAGAAATTTGATTAAAGCGCTGTGTGTACTCTTCTAATTTGCTGTATAGTTGTTTTGTTTGGCGATCGCACCATCGGGATTGATGATAAACGTACTGAATTTTATGGCGACACCACAGTAAATATAGTATAATCTCTGCTACTTTATCCATATGGTCTGGATTCATATCTTGGCATTTAAGCCAAACTAAAATATGCAGTTTTTGAGCAGGGTCAGTATGGGGGCTTTCATATTCAAAAATTGGATTTCCCAGCAGATAACCTTCACTTACAAACTCTATTGAATTTCTTTCTAAAAGAATTTGTGCAACACAAGCATCAGCTAAGGATTGGTAATTTTCTTGAGTTTCTATTGGTTTACCAAAAAGTAATATTGTTTGTCCCAGAGAAGGTTGTATTTGTGGAGGTAGCAGTAGATTTTCGGGATTGATATTACTTAATTGAGCTAGAGTTAACGTACCTTTAAAAGACAAAGTTAAATCGATTGCATAAGTATCATGTAACCTAAAAGGACAAAGTAAGCCCTGAAGTTTTAACCCATTACTTTGAGAAATTAACTGAAAATTTAAACTTTTTTTTTGATTAAGTAGTAATTTAAGGTATTCAATACTACGATTATCTTCTGCTTGTGGAAAATATTTATTTTCTTGGTAACAAATAAGTTGTTGTTGAAGATTTTGTAATTCTGCAATGTGAAGTTTATTACCCAAATCAACTAACTGTTCCCACAACTGTGGTGCTTCTGCTACAGTCGGCTCTAGTCCTTGGTTGATACTGTTTCGCAGATGGAAAGCATAAAGAGTAATACTAGGACTACGCAGTCCTAAATTCTGGGTTATTTCGATCATTATTTGGGCATCTTTTACCGATAATATTTAGAGTATATTATCGATATTGGGTGATCACTGACCGATCGCACAAAAAGCTGCCCAGTAGAAGGGAGACTGAAATGGTTGGGCATCATCTGGCATTTTATGTAGCCAACGACGCAGCTTTATCTTGGCAGTTGCATCTAAAGAGATTTTATTTCTTAAAATCCATTCTTGTAATTCTTTTTGAGTAATATTCCGTAGCCAAAGTTGAGCATGGTTGAGGGCGATTGCTACGTTGGGATAATGCTCAGAATCTTGCAAATTCTTATAAAACTTAATCATCAAAAAAGCTGTTGATAGGTCATCCACAGTCCAAAGACTGCTGACCACACCGGGGCTGCCTGCATAGAGAAATCCACTGGGCAAACCAATATATTCATCACTGAGGGATTTCAAATCTGTCAGACCCGTTTCACAGGCAGATAGGGTAGTGAGACGACATTGGCGCAAGTCTAAGGCAAAGATATCACCCAGAGTGAGGGATTTTTCTAAATTAATCGCGCTTCCATCACGACTACCTGCTAATAATAGAGCAGATTGGCTAGGTGTTTCAAAGTTGAAATAACCGTGACAAGAGAAATGAGCAACATTGGTTTGACCCAGGCGCTCTGAGGTTAGAGCTGTTTTGCTAGCTTCTTGTCTTTCTAATACGTCATCGTTAGGATAAAAGTAATTACGGATAGTGGCAACCTCTAGGTCAGCAAAGCTGAGGTCTTCTGTGGGGTTCTTGACACTGAAAAAACTTTTTAGTGAAGGACGGCTCCAAGTTTTACTTAATTGTAGCAGTTGAATGCTAGGAGCATAGCTAAGACCTCGGGGAAAGCGATCGCAAAGTAAATCTTCATTCTTTAATGGTAAAGCATGGAGAGGCAGCAAATGAAGAATGCGATGAGGAATAAGGATTAGGCGATCGCATTTAATCTCTTGGCAAGCAAAAATCTTATTAATCTCGTCAAGGATTTTGTCAATCTTGAGAATTTCGGCAAGCTCGGCAAGGTGGGAAGGTAGTTCGTTTTTCCATTGTTCTCTCTGTTGACTGTATGAACCCAGATATTTCTCTGCCCAATTAATAAAAACTTCTCTATCTTTAGCAGAAGAGCTAGCAAATATCACTGGTGAACTGTGCTGGGTAATAATTGAAGTGAGAAGTTCATCTCCAGTCAAGTACCACTGAATCATGGCAGTTTGCTCGTCAACAAGGCTTTGAATCTCCTGGAATCGAATAGTTTCTATTTTTTGAGTTAAGTTGAAGCTAGGATCAAAAGGTTTGATTTGATTCAATACCTCATTTAATTGCTGCCGTGACTCCTGCAATTCTTCCTTTAGTCGTTGCCTTGACTTCTCTAATGGCAAGCGCTGCGGTTGTTGTTTTTCAATACTTCCCGATAATTGATCCATAATTACCTGTAACTGCCTTTCCAATGATGGAATGCTTCGTCGCAGTCGATCTAACTCGGCGATCATCTCTTGGGGAACGTTGCCTCTAGGATAGAAGTCACGATTTGTGAGAAGTTCAACTAGGTTGCGGGCTTTACTGCGTTCGATTGTTTCGATGGCTTTATCCCATTGTTGGATGTTAATATGGGCTTGAACCTGTTTTTGATAAACTGCTATTGCTTTTTCCATAATCTTTTGGCGATTTTCGTCGGTGTTTGCCCGACTGCGACTGAGTTCAGCTACGATTATTGCATTTTCATAGGCATCAATTGCTTTTTCCCAGTCGCCTTGAGTGAAGTGGAGATTGCCGAGGTTTTGAAAAATTTCGAGACATTTAATTGGATCTGCTTCGGGAGTGAAAACTGTTAACGCCTTTTCGTAGGCTTCTATCGCCTTCTCCGAATTTTCTGTTCTGTCGTTGCCAGATACCCTACTGTGGTAAGCAGTACCTAAATTCATCTGAGTTTCTGCCCAGAGCATGGGGAGTGTTTCTGGGGTATAAACTTGAAACGCTTTCTCAAAAGCTGCGATCGCCTTCTCCAGATTTTCTGAACTGTCACCGGATATCTTGTGAACGTATATAACACCTAAGTTATTCTGAGTCCTTGCCCAGAGGCTGGGGAGTGCTTCAGGAGTATGAACTTGCAACGCTTGCTCAAAAGCAGCGATCGCCTTATCCAAATTTTCTGCCTTGTCTCCAGATATCCTGTAGAAATAGGTGCCACCCAAATTGTTCTGGGTCATTGCCCAATCAATAGGATTTGCTTCACGAGTGCGAACTTGCAACGCTTGCTCAAAAGCAGCGATCGCCTTCTCTAGATTTTCTGCCTTGTCTCCAGATATTCTATTTGTGTAAACAAGACCCAAATTATTCTGAGTCATTGCCCAATTGATGGGAAGTGCTTCACGGGTGCTTACTTGCAACGCCTGTTCGTAAGCTTCGATTGCCTTCTCCAAATTTTCTACCCGGTCGCCCGATATCCTATTTCTGTATGCCTCACCCAAATTGTTCTGGGTCATTGCCCATTGGATAGGGAGTGTTTCACGGGTGCTGACTTGCAATGCTTTTTCCAGAGCAGCGATAGCTAACTCCAAATTTTCAGCCCTGTCACCGGATATCCTCTCGCTGTAGGCAAGCCCCAAATTATTCTGAGTTATTGCCCATTGGATAGGGAGTGTTTCGCGAGTGCTAACTTGCAATGCTTTTTCCAGAGCAGCGATAGCTAACTCCAAATTTTCTGCTTTGTTACCAGATATCCTATTTCTGTATGCTTCACCTAAATCGTTCTGAGTGTTCGCCCAATAGATAGGATTTGCTTCACGGGTGCGAACTTGCAGCGCCTGTTCGTAAGCTTCGATAGCCATCTCCAGATTTTCTGCCTTGTTGCCCCATATCCTATTGCTGTAGGCATTACCCAAATTGTTCTGAGTCATTGCCCAATAGACAGGATTTGCTTCACGAGTGCGAACTTGCAACGCCTGTTCGTAAGAAGCGATCGCCTTCTCCAGATTTTCGGCCTTGTTGCCCCATATCCTGTCCTTGTAGGCATTACCTAAACTGTTTTGAGTCGTAGCCCAATCAATGGGAAGTGCTTGACGAGTACGAACTTGTAGCGCCTGTTCGTAAGAAGCGATCGCCTTCTCCAGATTTTCTGCCTTGTCACCGGATATTCTGTCGCCATAGGCATTCCCCAAATTATTCTGAGTCCCTGCCCAAAGTATAGGGAATGCTTGTTTTGTGTAAACTTGTAGTGCCTGTTGGTAAGAAGCGATCGCCATCTCCAAATTTTCTGCCTTATCACCGCATATTCTGTTGCTGTAGTCAGTACCCAAATTGTTCTGAGTTTTTGCCCAATCAATAGGATTTGCTTCACGAGTGCGAACTTGCAACGCCATGTTGTAAGCAGCGATCGCTTTTTCCAAGTTTTCGGACTTGTCGCCCCATATCCTGTCACCGTAGGCAATACCCAAGTTGTTCTGAGTCATTGCCCATTGGATAGGGAGTGCTTCAAAAGTGAAAACTTGCAACGCCATTTTGCAGGCAGCGATTGCCATCTCCATATTTTCGCCCTTGTCACCATATATCCTCTCAATGTAGGCAGTACCCAAATTATTCTGAGTCATTGCCCATTGGATAGGGAGTGCTTCAAAAGTAAAAACTTGCAACGCCATTTTGCAGGTAGCGATTGCCTTCTCCAAATTTTCTGTCCTGTCTCCTGATATCCTGTTTTTGTATGCTTCACCCAAATTATACTGAGTTTGTGCCCAAAGTATAGGGTATGCTTCAGGAGTGAAAACTTGCAACGCTTTTTCTAGAGCAGCGATCGCCAACTCCAAATTTTCTGCTCTGCTGCCCAATATCCTGTTACAGTAAACACCACCCAAATTGCTTTGAGTTTGTGCCCAGGGTATTAGGTGTACTTCAGGAGTGAAAACTTGCAACGCTTTTTTCAGAGCCGCGATTGCCAACTCCAGATTTTGTGCCCGGTTGCCAAATATCCTCTCGCTGTAGGCAAGACTTAAATTATTATGAGTCATTGCCCAGGGTATAGGGTGCGCTTCAGGAGTGAAAACTTGTAACGCCATTTCGCAGGCAGTGATCGCTTTCTCTAAGTTTTCTGTCCTGTTCCCCGATATCCTCTCGCGGTAGGTATTCCCTAGATTTAGTTGAATCACCGCCCAATTTTCACGGTCACTGTCGCGGGTCAAAAAGACTGTTAGCAATATTTCGTAACCAGCGAGGCTAATTTCTATATTTGTCTCCTTGCTGCCAAGGGGAAACCCCTGGATAAGTTTGCTCAATTCGATAAGCATCCAGGCGATTTTTATTGCTGTTGAGGATTCCGCTTCTAAGAGTCTTGCCGCTGACCAATTTTGCAAGATGGCGATCAAGTTTTTATCGAGTTTGTCTAGGTTTGCTTGCAGTATGGGGTATATGACTTCGGGGTTAGCTTTGCTGCTGTAGATTGCCTGCGATATTTTTATCAAGAACTGCTCATATTCTTGGATGCGTTGTTCGTTCATTGCTGGCTTGCCTTTATACTTAAGTGTTCAGCGTCAGATTGCTACCCTGCGGGGGGATAATGCTAAAGATTTAGTGGTATGACGACTTTTGATGATTTTTGCTTTGTTGACTCATTGTTATTCCTTAATTAGTCTTAATGAACAAGTACTACTAATCGGTGACATTGGTAAAAGCGTATTACCAGAAGCTCCCAAAGCTCCCATTAATTGCCTCGCAAGATTCATTAAGAAATTAGCAGCATCTAGTTTGCTCAAAGTCATCTGCTCGTTCGCCACCCTGAGCATTGTCTGCACTAATCCAGCATCAAGTAAATCTTGATTCGTTTCTAATATTTCCCAATATTTTCCACTAGAGCAATTCAGCAATTGTTTAATTAAGTTAAGATAAGCATCCTGGCGCTGTTGGTTCATAGGTAGATACGAATAGCAAGTAGTAACATTACTATGGCAATAATTCAGTAATTTGCCTCGACATTCCGGAAAAATACAGAGATTAGCGAATATAGTTTATCTTTTAAAAATAACTACTTGCCTTTTGCTCACACCATTCTAAAATCTTTAAACCAAGCTATGTATACTGACAAGCCAAAAAAGTAATGAAACTTTACTGAGTAGATAAGCCTTTTGTTTTATAAAGCTTATCTACAAATAAGGAACTGACTTTAATAACATTTTTATACAACAAACTTCACATAATTATAATTCCAAATGTATTGCGGTATACTTGAAATTATTAATTATGTAGTTAATTCTGGACTAATATTAATTACTTTCAACTAAGTATTTGTGTAAAATGAGTGATAAATTATACATGCTGTTTGAAGATGTAGAATTAAAGGCAACGTTACTTACTAAATGCTGGAACAACTTTTATACAGAAATATCCCAATACTTACCAGATAGTAGATACCAGCCGGAAATGGAAGAACTTTCTGTCAAATTAAATGAAGCCCTTAATAAGCTAATTAATGAAATTCGTTCTCCAACTCTCTCCCTAGCGACTACAGGCAGAACTAGTAGCGGAAAAAGCACTTTAGTTAATTTGCTATGTGGAGCAGAAATTCTTCCTGTAGCAGTAAGTGAAATGAGTGCTGGGGCTGTAACTATTGAATGGGAGCAACGCGATGCAGGTGAAAGCAGACACTAAAATTGCGAACGCCAATAATAGAATTACAACCCTCTGTATGGGATACAGATAATTTAGGAGATTTAATTGCTGAAGGTGTTTTAGATAGTGGTGATTTTTTTACAAGGTGTTGTACAAGCACAACGTGAAGAATAGGAGCGTTTAGATCAATGGCTCCGTTAGTTAAAAATTTACAAAAGATAAGCTGGATATTATAGCCTCTGGATTTATACGTGGAAGCAAGAAAAAAATATTACCCTTTTGGGTACCAGAATTTTCCCGTAATCTTATTGTTGCTTGTTGATGAATTACTTAGTGAATAAATTAAGAATTCAAAATTATGACAATTACTACAAGCAATTGTCACTTAAAGTAAAAAGTGACCGTTTTAAAACCATAAAGTGTCCGCCGTCCAAAATAATTTGGTGGAAGCGCATTTGAGAGAGTTGAATGAAATCACTTGCTCCCGTATTTCCAAGATAAATAAGGGTTATAGCTTACCTGAAGCGGTCATTTTATCCTTTAAAAACGGCTATCTTATCCTTTAAGTGATATGCTCCGGTCAAAGTATGGTTTAATTCTTTTGGCAAAAATATAGTTTAAATCGCAATCTGCCTAATATTGGTTTAGTTGAAAAAAAGATTGAGAACCATTAGTATTTAGTCAAAATGGTATACTGTAATTTATTATACATTCAATAATTTGTGTTTCACGTATAATGATCGCCAAAAACTAACTAATGTAATTTAGCTTTACACTTCTATCTAAAACAATTCAGCCTTGGAAGTAGTCATTTGAAATATGTGTAGTATGAAGACATTAAAAGACTGTTACAAACAGAAATTACCTGATTTTCAAAAGAGAGTTGAATCTGCAACCACTATTAGCGAACTAAGTGAGATAGTTCAAGATCGGTTAACGCAGCTTGGCGACATTGATGGGGAATATATTGGAAGCTTAACTCAATCACAGGCTCGTATTGCGCTTTCTATGCTGGAAGCTTTTCGCCTCTCTTTCTCCATGCTGGCAAAGAATCAAACGCAGGTTCACGTCTCTCCTAGAATTACCCCTGAACCTCACGAATCTATTGATGATAATGAGCAAAACAGTTTGTTCGATGGAGTTTGGGGTGGTTTAGCGGGTGGTGCATTAGGAGGAACAATCGCAGGTGGTATTTTCGGTGGTTCTTTGGGAGCAGTTCTGGGTGCATTCGTTTCTACAGCAGTAATGAAATCCAGACAGTTTAATAAATCTTCTCTTGACAATCAACCTAATAAATCTCAAGTGAAGCCAGTTGAGTCCGAACAAGCAGTTGCCAATATAGATAAAGAGGAATTGCTACTCTATGTAGAGCAGACTCTTGATGTAATCGATCAAACAGTAGCTGAGTATTGTCGTTTATCAGAACCTGTGATCCATAAGCCGAAGTTAGAAGATCATCTAGAAGTCCTTGAATTTCTACAAGATTTTATAGGTGAAACAGAACAGTTTGAAAGTCAATTACCAGAAGTATTTAAATTGAGAAAAAGGCAATTATCTTCAATCTTGCGTAAATATGGAATTCGACATCAATCTTATCAAAATAATGCTTCTGAACAAGTAAAAGAGCTTTTTGATTTTGAACCTAGCATAGACCCCAACTTACAAAACTATGTAATGGAAAAACCAGCATTTCTGAAAGATGATCAAATATTACTCCATGGCAAAGTAATTGAACCCAGTCCCTCAAATCTTAGATAAAGATCGTTGCCTATATAGCAAAGTTGCCATTTATTCATAAGAAAATAAGAGGAATAAAAATGTCCGAAAATATTAGCGAAGTTATTGGTTTTGATTTAGGTCATGGCGAAACAGCCTTGGCGCATATATTCGTGAATGATACGGATAAAACAAGTGAGCCTGAACTTCTTGAAATATTTGCTGGGAAAAAGAATATAATAACGGCAATTGGTTATCATCCTACACGAGGTATTTTAGTGGGAAGATCTGCCCTTAAAACTAAAGGAATAGTAGAATCACATATAACTTTTAAAAGAAAACCCAGCAATGATCCTGAATATCAAAGGGTTATGAGTGATTATATTAGAATGATATATGAAACTCAAATAGAACAAGGAAGAATTAAAGGAACCGAAAGTTTTTTTATTGTGGGATGTCCTTCTGAATGGACAAAAGATTTAGCGATTGTAAGTGCTTATGAAAAATTATTTTCTGATGCTGGTATTCAACGAGTAAAGGTAGTAGCAGAATCTCGTGCTGCCTATATTCATGCTGTAGAAAAAGGCATCGTGAACATGGCTCAATTAAGAAATAGCTTAATTGTTATTGATATAGGTTCTTCTACTACTGACATCACATTCATCGATCAGAATAAAAATAGTATCCCAATTGATTTGGGTCGTGATTTAGGAGCTTCTTTAATTGATAAAGCTATTCTCCAGCGAGTTATTAATAATTTTGATCATGACAAAAAAACTGAATTAGAAAATATCTTTAGCCAGTATTCGTATCTTCGCAACGAGTGTGAGTTAGCTTGTCGAGATACTAAAGAAGCTTACTTTGCTGAACCAGAAAATTATCAAATGGCTGAAAACTATGCTCCTTATCAAACTGTAAAAATTTCAGGTATATATTTTGAGCCAGAAGTTGATGGTAATGTGATGAACGAAATTCTTAACACTCCTATTGTCAATTTAGGAAGTGGACTAGAAACATGGCCAGCTGCTTTTATGAATGAATTGATAAGGCTGAAACAAGAATTAGAAATCAGACAACAATTCGGAAGCTCAAATGATTTTTCTGGAGCAATTCTTCTCACTGGTGGAGCGTCTCGCATGGACTTTGTGCAAGAAATTTGTAAAAAAGTCTTTCCCCAAGCATCTCTAGGATTAGATAAAACTCCTGAGTATTGTATTGCTAGGGGATTAGCTCGTTGGGGTCGAGTCGAAATAAACACGAGCCAATTTTCTCAAGAAGTAGAAATATTTTGCTCCGATAATATTAAACCTGAAGTCACCAAACAAATAGATTCTTTGTATGAAGCTATTGCTTCTGCTCTAGCAGATAGTGTTATTAACATTATTAAACGTAACTTTGATTCATGGAAAAACAGAGATCATAAAACAGTTAACAATATGAAATATGCTATTGATAAAGATATAAAATCTTTGTTGCAGGGTGAGAACCTCAGTAAGTTATATGGGAAAGAAACCAATCAAATGTTGGCTAAAATCTCTCAAGAGCTTCGTAATGACATTAAAGCATTAGAAGTTAAATATAATGTCCCTATTGGCAAGTTAGGAGAATCCTTCGACTTGAAGAACCTTACAGTAGGAAGTATTTCCTTGGGTACTCAGTCAAACATAGATGCAACTGATGGTCTAATATCCGAATTTAGTAATATTGTTTCTTGGATTTCTGGTGTTCTAGCTGGTGTTGTGAGTTATGCAGTTGCACCTGTTATTTTGGGAATAATAATATATATAACAGCTCTAATCTCTACAACTCTAGCTGGTTTGTTGTTTGCCATTCTTACTATTGGTTCAGGAGGGGGAGCCTTGTTAGTCGTTCTTGGTTTGGCAGTTTTTGGTGGGACGAAAGCTAAAGATACAGTAAAGAGTACTCTTGAGGAAAAAATGCCTAGTTGGGATCTTCCAATGTTAGCTAGGGATAGAATTGAATCTAGCTCTGTATACTCCAAAATTAATGACCAGCATACACAAATTGTTAATGAGATATCTGCCAAACTTAAAGGGGAAGAAAAAATTAGGCAGGAACTGAGTGATAACATCACGACTATTTTTGAAGAAAGTCTCAAGGCTAAGGCTGAAGACATGAAAGCACTAATTAACTAACAATACCAATGAAATATTAAAAATGCTTCCCCACAAGCCCGATCCTATTTTATTAGTACAGATTTTTGCCAAGCTCACATCTTTAGGTCGTATTCACAAGGTTTCTACAGTTGTTTAACCCTCGTAAATTGGCAAAGGTATTGTAACTAAATATTGTTTTTTATTAATCAGATTTTCATGTATACGCCCAATCCAGAATCCCTTGAACATCGAATTCATGCTGCTAATCTAATATCCCGATCTTTACTTTATAGTTTGAGTAGGCAACATCTTGATGTTCCTCTTGCAGATGCTCAATTTATTCAGCCACTTCCTCCTCCAGATCGGCTTTTACTTGAAGAACCTTGTTTCTTGCGTATTGACCGCATAGGGGGATCTGTTAATGGTTCGTTTGAGAACGCGCTAACTGCTCTGCAAACTACTCTATCTGCTTGTCATGCTCCCAAAAAGTATACGCTGATTTTTCTTGTTACCAGTGATGGACATGAAAATCATATCTATTTAGGGATAAGAAGCCATAACTATTCGCAGTATCCTAGTATTGACTTCATCAAAAATATTGGCAATTTTTTGCAAGGTAATTGGCCAGGAACAAAAGTTTCAGTATGCACAGAAGAAGACCCCGTTTTTGCAGAGGAAGTATTGCAACAACTTCGTAGCGACCTACGAAATGCGATCGCTCTAACTGGTATTCCATCTCTCAAACATAGCGACCATACTGGTTATCCACAAACTTTAGATCGGTTTTTACGTGGTTTCCAAGAGTTGCCATTTACCTATATGGTCATTGCCGAACCAATGGGTACGGATAAAGTAGAGGATATTCTTCTGCGATGCCGAGAACTATTGAGTCATGTATATGCTTTGACTAAGATTACTCAAACATTGACTACAACCGAAGGTTCATCTCAAAGTCAGGGATGGACTGCAAGTAAAAGCCAAGGCAAATCTATTGGTACAACCAGTAGTGAAGAGGCGACAAGACCAGGAGGGGCGGATTACAATCGCGATTTACTGAAAGGTTTAGGATTAGCTGCTCTTGGAACGGCTAAAAGATTTTCACCCCTCGGTTTTGCTGCTGCATTAGGAGCAGTCTTAACTCGTAACAAAAAATCTTACCCAGATAGAAGAATTACCAATAGCATCATAGAAACTAACTCTGAGACTATGACTTTCGGTCTTTCAGAAACGTCAACCTTGAATCAGAGTGCGGCTGAAGCACTGGGTCAAGAGTATATAAATGCCCACGCTCAGACAGCTGAAAGACAACTACAACAATTTATTAATCGCTTTGAAAAATCTTTTAGTTTAGGTTGCTGGAATGTAGGTGTTTACTTACTAGCCAATAGACCAGATATTGCTAAACAAGGTGGTACTCAGCTTAAAGCCTTGCTTACTGGGGAAAATACTACTTTTGAACCGATTCGCGTACACGATTTAACAAGATTGTGGGCAAAATCTGTAAGAGGTGCTTTGCAAGATTTTCAACAGCCTTGTATTGGGTTAGTACAAACTACAGATCGGTATCAAAAGGAAAAGTTC
This sequence comes from Plectonema cf. radiosum LEGE 06105, assembly GCF_015207665.1. Taxonomy (GTDB): domain Bacteria; phylum Cyanobacteriota; class Cyanobacteriia; order Cyanobacteriales; family Nostocaceae; genus Rivularia; species Rivularia radiosa_A. The sequence goes on along the minus strand of NZ_JADEWL010000020.1, from coordinate 5,107 downwards.
ACACTCGCAGACCGTATAGAACATCCACTCGGACCTTCTTTCAGCCATTTGACAACTCCACTCAATACTGAAGAGCTAGCATTATTAGTTAATTTGCCCCGCAAAGAAGTACCTGGGGTCAAAGTAATGCCAACAGCAACCTTTAGTCTCAATCCACCTTCAGTCAAAAGCGAGTCAATAAAATTAGGTTCTTTGCTTGAAGGTGGCGAGCCTACCAGCCTTAATTATAAATTATCGTTAGATAGTCTAGCTAAACATACTTTAGTTACTGGCATTACAGGAAGCGGAAAAACCACTACCTGCAAAAATATTTTAAACGAACTGACTCAAAAGAAAATTCCTTTTCTGATTATTGAACCTGCCAAGGAAGAATATGTTGAATGGGCAATGCAATTCAATGAATCTTTGCCAGAGGATAGCCCAAATAGAATATCTATCTATATTCCGGGCCTAGATTCTTGGCGAGGTACAAAGTTAAAAAACAAACTTGCCCTCAATCCCTTTGATTTTGTTTGGCTTTCTGAAGAGATGAATCCTCAAGTCCTATCTCATATCGATCGTCTAAAGTCAATCTTGAATGGTGTTTTTCCCATGCAGGAAATTCTACCTATTCTTCTGGAAGACTCTCTATATAACGCTTATAGCATTCCTCGTGATTGGATAGGAGAACAACTTCCTCCATTTGATACCCCCAGACCTACTCTGACACAATTAGTAGATCAAATTCAAACTGTGGTGAAAGGAAAAGGATATGAACCGAGAATTGCTGGTAATTTAACGGCTGCACTGACAACTCGTATCCAAAGTTTAAGAAGAGGCTGGAAAAAACAATTATTCGATCAACCTCGTTCTACTCCCTGGCAGAATATATTTGATCGCCCTACTGTTGTGAACTTATCTCACTTAGGAGATGATAGCGATAAAGCTTTTACAATGGCACTCTTGTTTCAGTTTCTTTACGAGTATCGTCAGGCACAATTTGACCAGATTGCTTCTCAAAAACATCCAGGAAATAACCTACGTCATTTAACAATCATTGAAGAAGCTCATCGTATTTTACTAAATACCAACTCTGCTATGGGCGAACAAGCCAATCCTCAAGGTAAAGTTGCCGAAATGTTTGCCAATATACTTTCTGAGATTCGTGCTTATGGTCAAGGATTTTTATTAGTAGACCAAATACCAGCAAGGTTGATCCCTGATGCTGTAAAAAATACTAATCTTAAAATCGTACATCGTTTAGTTGCTGCTGACGATCGCGATGCCATGAGTGCTTGTATGACTCTAACTCCCGAACAAACTGCAATTATTAGTCGCCTCCGTGCTGGCCAAGCAATAGTTTGTGGAGAATTAGATGACATGGCTGCTTGGGTAAAAATCGCTTCAACATAATCGAGGATTAGAAGTTAGTTACAAAGATAATAAAAATGAAAATTTTAAACATAGTCAACCGTAAAAGAGAATCTTTAGCCAAAGTTACCTGGGAAACACCCAACCGAGTTTCGGTAGAAATCTCTGAAGCCACAGACGAAGATACACAATCTGCATTGCAAGAATTTATAGACGAATGCTGCTCTAACGGCGTGAACTTAAGAACGGGAAAACAAATGGAACAAGACGGTAAAACCATTTTAGTAGACGAGAAAATTCAGGTTACAACTAGCGATGAAAGATTTCTATCAGCTTTGAGTGATGCTGTAAGTCGCAATTCATTCGGAGAACAGAAAGCAAGAGTATTTGGCTTATTACAAGAACAACAGGCAAAATAAAAATGACTTATTCCTCGACTGAAGAGATAAACAACATTCCTATAGAAATTCCTAGTGAAACTGGCACAGAATATACAGAATTAGTCAACTGTACTGAAGTTAGTAACTTTGAGGACTGTGAATTTACTTCTACAGAAGAAGTAGGCAATTATCTTAGGGAAAAAATTCCTTTATCACATTTGGAGAATTGTCCGAGTATTAGGTATGAATCACAACCAAGCGAAACTTGCCCTAATGCTTTAGGTTTTATATATCGTCATTCTCGTGAAATAAAAATTTGTTCGATTTGTGAAGGAAAAGAAGAACTGTTAAAAACTATGACTCATGAAGTCGGACATAATACACATTATAACATAATGTCAAATAATCCTGAACTAGCAAATAAATGGATTGAAATTAATCAAGCAAGCTACACTCAAAACTCTTATGACGGAACGGGATTTGTCAGTAGTTATGCAATGACTAATGAAAGAGAAGATTTTGCTGAATCTTACGCTAGCTACATAACCGATCCAGAAAAATTAATTTTCTATAGTCCAGAAAAATATGAATTTATGAAAAATGAAGTATTTTATGGTCGCGAATATAATTAGAGATTATAAAAATCAATTTCTAAATACCTGGACTTTAGGAAAAAAGATGAATAAAAAGATTGAAAGCTAGACAGTAAAGAAACTATATCTCATATTCCTGTAAGCGATCGCATAATAATACCGCACACTGATTCCAAATATCGTAGTCATCTGGCTTCAATTTTAGGTTTCCAAGAAGCAATTAGTCATTGGTCTCAGTATTTTGGCACGCGCCAGTTTGCGATTTAGCGCCAAGTATGAAGCCGGAATTGTTGGCGCTCGCGTTGAAGCAGCAATTGATGTAGCTTACGGTGTGCGTTATATCGGTGTGATTGATTTTGATAAACCAGTAGAGAATTCAGGTTTTTATGCAGCAATTGGTTTGGAAGTACAAATTCGTTTCAGTATTGAGTTTTGGCTGAAATTCACAATAAAAGTTTGGCGCTTCCGCAAAACATTTAAAAAATCCTTCCGTTATACCTAATAAATATCTCCCAACTGCTGATATCTCTTATCAGCAGTTATCGTTTTACGGCTCACGCCGATGAAGTTGTGAAGTTCGTAAAAGGATTTTGAAAAAATGAAAACTTCACAAGAAATAGCCACCGACTTAAAGAAATTTTATGGTTCAGTAAATCTCTACAAACACTGGCTAGGCTTGAGATATACGGATGGTATCCAATACCTAGCAAAAGAAGCAAATTGCTACTGGTTATTAGATGCGATCGCTTCACATCAAACTAAGAATTTACTGTCCAATCCAAGACTAAGAGAATTTCAAATTTGGCATTTACGAGTTAAAGAGAATTCCGGCATTTTGATATGCGAGTGGGACACCAATCAAGAAGTATTACGGCAAGAAATTGAATATACCGATTTTCCATTGAGTCATATCAAGCTGTATTTAGTTGAAAAAGTCTTAATGCTTCCAAGCGAATATTAACGCGCATCACATACTTTTAGCTATCAGGAGAAAATCATGATTCAAGCGATTGGTTCAGAACAGGTATTTGTCACAAACTTAGAACAATTCATGACGAAAGCTGACAAATTTATAAAAATTTACTACTCAGGTGTCAGCGATGAAAATCAAGTGAGAGAAATGATGCAAGAACTGAAAAATCTAGTATCAGATACAGACTTGCGACAGTTAGAGATTGATTATCAACACAACTGTGAAATCAAGGATTTGATGGCAGATTACCATGATTCATCTTGGTGGTAATTCGACTGCCTAAAATACTGAAACACTCCAACAGAAAGTGGGCTTACGCCCAATAAAGCAATGAAAATTTAGGAGATATCTGTCTTATGGCTACACGTAAATCCTCTGCACCAAACTTTCAAGCAATCGATGATTCCGTTTTAGGCGAATATGGAGTTAGCAATTACTCAGAACGCTTGTACTCAAAAGTCTACTATTCTATTCGTTCTTTGTGTGGAATCCTTGCCAAACGTAGTTTCCAAGATTTCAATTGGGATGTATTTAAAGAACGCTTCGTCTCGGATTTTGGAAAAGTAGAAGAACAGCGATTCTCTCTAGAACAGCTACTTGAATTTGCTAATCGTAAGTTCGGTAAAAAACTTGAAGATTTGGTAGTACTAAATCAATTATCTTGGCAGCGCAGACGAGAATATGCCGAGCGTGTAAATGCAAACGTTAATCCTCAAGTAGAAGCCGAGAATTAATCCTGGCATTTCAAACAATATAAAAGTGGGAATAAAGAAGATTTTATTCCCCTTTCTGTTGTCAAAAATTATTTCGGTGATATCTATGGCAGAAGTTTTAAGTGAACCCCAATTTCAAATACTCACTCATTCAAAAACAGGAATTAAAACCGGAAGAATTTACTTTCCAGCGCTATTCTTGGCTGATTATCATGAAAGCATTACTCAATGGCTGCAAAGACAAGACATTATCTTCTGTGAAACGGACTTAAAGCAATATGATGATGGCTCGTTTCGACTATATTTCAGGACAATTAATTCTTTAGAAACTGAATACTTGCAGCTAATGAAGGGCAGTGGAAAGTGGGCAGTAGGCAGTAGTAATTCCATAAATAAATAATGGGGTTGAAAGTTCGGACATAATTGTTCTCGTACTACGTATCTTGTTCGTGTTCACGCCTTCGATGTGCGGTTCAGCCTAATTTTCTACTGCCGACTGCCTTTCTTAGTAAAACCCCTTACGGGGAGTAAAAAGTAGTAACTTTCGGTAATAGCGGTGAAATAAATGATCAAATCAAAATATCGAAACTTTATTGCAGATGCTAGCAACCAAGATTTAGCTATTCCTTATCCTCTACCAATAATATCACAAGTCTCGGAGCCAGATAAAATTAAGCATACCCTGACTGACCAACCTCACTTCGGTGCTGCATATGGCTCAAATATGTTCACACCCTGTCAAAGCTTTTCGGAGCGGGAAAACTTGCGAGTCTTAGTTGTAGATGCTGAAACTGGTGAGAATGGTAGGGTGATGCCAAATTCTGAAGCAATTAAGTTAGTTGGGGATGGTGATGGAAAGATAGATGCAGTATTACATAAGTCTTTAGGTAATGAGCCAGCAACACCATTTCAAACCCGTTTTGGTATTAAAGAAAGACGTGATGGGCTTGATATAAATAATGATAATAATGAAACTTGGCAGTTAGGAAAAGGTACATTTGCACCACGGGATTTAAGCCAGGTAGGGAGTGGGTATGATTTGGTGATTTCTACCGAGCAGCTAAAAGGAAGAACAGGGGAGGAGCGGGGGAGGGGGAC
>NZ_JADEWL010000169.1 GCF_015207665.1 Plectonema cf. radiosum LEGE 06105 | reverse complement strand
GATAAGAACTGTCAATTGCGGTGGTACTAACTCCTCACTCCTAACTCCTAACTCCTAACTCCCAATTATTTACTTTTTCTGCTCAGTATCTTCTATGGCTTTATTAGTTCGTTCATGAGGTTTGAGCTTTGATTTCCAAGTGGGGAACAATCCAAGTAAATTTTTATTGATGGTTGTCCGAGTATTGAAGCTTGCGGATTTCATCGGTTCAGGTAAAACGCGGTCGCCAATACCGACGAATAGCACGAATACTAAAACTACTAATATAATTGGTGGCTTGTTTAACATTTTTTGTGTAAAAGCGTTAAGCTAAATTATTTATTTGTTTATAATTTATCTACTTATCTACCTAGTAGTCTATCCCATTAAATTTGCTAGGTTCTCAACCTCACCCATCGGGGAATTCTATTCCTAATAGCTTAAGTTTTATAAATAGGACTAAGAAACAGCCCCTCAGAATTAATGGGACAAACCACTACCTATCAACAGAACCCATCACCACATCAATACTTCCTAAAATCACAAAAATATCCGCAACTTTTACACCTTTAATTAATTGCGGTAATACTTGTAAATTATTAAAATCTGCGGGACGAATTTTCCAACGCCAAGGAAAAATGTGATCATCACCAATTAAATAAATTCCCAATTCTCCTCTACCCGATTCGATACGCACGTAATGTTCACCTTGAGGAATTTTAAATGTAGGTGCAACTTTTTTGGCAATATATTGGTAATCAAAATCGTTCCACTCAGACTTTTTACCCGCTTCCATACGCTTTGCTTCTAAATTCTCGTAAGCACCACCGGGTAAACCCTGAATCGCTTGTTTAATGATACTTACAGACTCGCGCATCTCCCCTACACGTACCACATAACGAGCTAAACAATCGCCACTAGTATCCCACTTAACTTCCCAATCAAAATCATCGTAACATTCATAATGGTCAACTTTACGTAAATCCCATTTTACTCCAGAAGCCCGTAACATTGGACCGGAAATACCCCAATTGATAGCCTCTTCACGACTGAGAATTCCTATCCCTTCGACTCGACGACGAAATATCGGATTATTAGTAATTAATCGTTCATATTCATCTATCTTAGGTAAGAAATAATCGCAAAATTCCTGACACTTACTCACCCAACCATAAGGTAAATCAACAGCAACACCACCGATGCGAAAATAATTGTTGTTTACCATGCGGTATCCTGTGGCAGCTTCAAACAAATCGAGAATCATTTCGCGATCGCGAAGGGTGTAAAAAAACGGAGTTTGCGCTCCCATATCCATAATATAAGGTCCCAACCACAACAGGTGATTGACAATCCGCGCTAATTCGAGCATGATGACTCGGATATAACTAGCACGTTTGGGAATTGGGATATCAGCTAATTTTTCTACAGCATTCACCGTTACGGCTTCATTGAACATTCCACCATAGTAATCCCAACGACTGACGTAAGGAATGTACATGATATTAGTGCGATTTTCGGCGATTTTTTCCATTCCTCGATGCAGATATCCCAAAACGGGTTCGCAATCGATTACGTCTTCTCCGTCAAGAGTAACAATAATTCGGAAACACCCATGCATCGAAGGATGTTGGGGACCGAAATTAATCGTCATCGGTTCGGTTTTAGTTTCAATTCTAGGCATTAGGAAGTACCATTCAGTGCTTTTACTTCCTAATATGGCGATCGCCTTTGTCTTTGTCTTGTAGATTCGTCCGATTTTTTGTACGTTTTTGCAGAAAAACCAAACTATATAAATGTAAAGGCTCGTAGTTGCGCTTGGGCGCTCATAAATACCTAGGCAAAATTAAATATATACTGCTCCCGCGCGAAGCGTGTCCGAAGGACATATGCTTCGTTCCTCGCTTCTGACAGGAGTTTGAGTTTTCCGGAATGTATGATTAATGAAGGCACTACCACTTATCTAGAGCGAAGACAGCGCAACTACAAACCTTTATTTATTTGTGCCTACCTACTTAACAATAATCATCAGATGAGATTTCCAGGTATTCTAAGTAGACACAAAAAAAAGACAAGGTGATCACCCTGTTTTTAATTTTTATATCCTGTAAATCAGCTTAGTAGCCTATATTAATTTTGCAGTTGTTTTAACCAGGGCAAACGCATCTAAATTTTAAAGGTGCAGGTGCGCCGCAGGCGCACTCGGCACCGACGGTGCGATAGTCCGAAGGACGACGCTTCGCGTATCGCCAACCAAAAAGTGTTGCTCCTTCTATCTGTGGTAGCCTTAAAAAATCAAGATGGGTGCGGAGTCGTTAACAGTGAAGCTGAAACCGAAGCAAGCAATTAGAGATTACTTTGTGGAGCTTGAAGACCCCCGAGTTGAGCGTACAAAACGACATCAGCTAATCGACGTAATTACGATTGCGATTTGTGCAGTAATTTGTGGCGCTGACTCCTGGGTAGCAATTGAAACATATGGGCAAGCTAAAGAAGAATGGTTAAAACGTTTTTTAGAACTACCAAACGGCATTCCATCTCATGATACATTTGCGAGAATATTTGCTTTAATTAATCCAGAAAAATTCCAGGATTGTTTTTTATCATGGATAAAATCAGTTGCAATTTTAACGGATGGAGAAGTGATTGCGATTGATGGTAAAAGTTTAAAACATTCATATGATAAAAAAGCAGGCAATCGTGCAATTAATATGGTAAGCGCTTGGGCAACAAGTAATAAATTGGTTCTTGGTCAAAGAAAAGTTGATAGCAAATCGAATGAAATTACTGCAATACCAGAGTTAATCAAAGTATTAGATATTGCTGGTTGTATTGTCACAATTGATGCAATTGGATGTCAAAAAGAAATAGTCAATCTTATATCTCAGAAAGATGGAGATTATATAATCGCACTAAAAAAGAATCAAAAAAGCCTATATGAAAGTACAGAGTTACTGTTTAAAGAAGCAATCTCAAAACGTAATAAAGGCGAGAATGTAAGTCATTACAGCACTCGCGAGCAGGGTCATGGACGCGAAGAGATACGTAATTATTTAATGCTTTGTGATATCTCAAATCGAATTGATCCAGAAAATAAATGGAACAAATTAAACAGTATAGGTATGGTTGAATCAATTAGAACCGAGAATGGTAAAACAACTGTTGAAACTCGCTATTATATTAGTAGTTTAAATTTAAACGCAAAAAAGTTTGGAGACTCAGTTCGTAGCCACTGGGGTATTGAAAATTCGTTGCATTGGATATTAGATGTAGCACTAAATGAAGATGATTGTAGAATTAGGAAAGATAATGCTCCACAAAATTTTGGTGTCCTTCGTCACATTGCAGTTAATTTGTTAGGTCAAGAAAAAAGCAAAAAGCTTGGAATTAAAAATAAACAATTTTTAGCTGCTATGGATGATAGCTATCTTGCGAAAGTTGTACAATTAAGTTATTAATCAACTCATTTTAATCAAGATTATACTTTCAGTTATTTAAGATGATTATATCTAATGGTATTTACTGCTTATTTATCTCTGTTAAATAGTTTATTTTATACTTTAATTTATATTTAGGTTAAATTATTAGTTCTGGGGGTGATTTTTACCATCGCCTACCCGCGCTGGTGCGGCTACGCCGCACCTAGCTTAATTTAAGATGCGTTCGCCCTGGTTGAAACTTCCGTCAGGGTTATGAAGATTACCGTCTTCTAAAGATATTTGCAGTCTATCAATAGCACGCTGTATTAGTCCTTTATTTTCCCTAGTAGCCTCTACACCAAGTGGCACTTTTATTTGATTTTTAACTTGCGGGAACCAAGGACGCGGCATATTGATGATTACCTTGTTTTGCTTGTTAGTGGTATAGCCTATTGTTCCCTGCAAAGCTTTGCCAGTTGGTGTTTTACCTGAATTCATTGTTAATACTCACTTATTACTCAAGTAGTAAAATACAATGACTATTTTACTACTTTAAAGTTGATTATAGCAGATTGCCAGGTATTCGTTTCGGTATTCTGTAAAACTTATCTTCCAATCCTGGTTCAATGGCAGTCTGTTCCGTTAATTGAGTAAAGGGTTTTCCAGTGTCTTGTTCTTCCATCGAACTAGAATAACTTGAAATTGATGTGGATAGGGATTCAGAAGGAGATGCTTCCCCAGTAATGAAACCCAGAAAGTCTTCGAGACTTGTATTTGACAACATATCGGAGATGAAACCTGAGAAAAACTGATCAATGTTAGGAAAGTTAAAGTTGGGAATATCAATGTTACTGTCGGGTGTTTCTGTTTGTAAACCAGAAAAATCAGCAGTATCTTTCCCAGTTAAGCCGCCGAAGCTTTCTATTGTTGGGGGTTGATTGGCGATCGCCGCATCGGTAAAAATAAAATTATCGGGTGTCAAACTATCTTGATTAACACCGATTAATGTGAGGAGAGGGTTTCCTTGTTGGAAAACAGTAGTTTCACCCTCAACTTGCTCGAATGTCAGAGAATCAAAAGTGCCATCTAATCCGCCAATTTGAATAAAATCGGTACTGGGATCGAAGTCTAATATAGTACTTGATGCTTCTGTCATATCCCAACTGTTAATCCAGAATTGATCGGCACCTTCTCCTCCCATCATCAAGTCACCACCGTCGCTATCAATTAGAATATCGTTACCTGCTGCACCTAGCAAACAGTTTTTATCCATACCACCGTTAAGTATATCCTCTCCTTCTCCACCACTGAAAAAATTAAAAGATGACTTACTTTGTAACATTAAAGTCTCGTTTAATTCGGGGAATAATGCTTGTTGATTTCCTAGAGTTGCTGCTTGAAGAGTAGAAATGTTGTTTAGCTGATTCGATGTCAATCCTAAAGATGTGTTGTCTGAATTAAGGTTAAGCATACAATTACCTCGGAATTAATCAGTTATCAGTTATCAGTTATCAGTTCGTTGATACGTATGGTAGTGGATTGAGACGATTCAGTAAATTGATAACTGTTCACTGTTAGAAATATGTGGGAAAAATAATACTTGTGCTTGTCGTGTTTATAGAACAGGATTTTGGAGTTTGAAGGAGGAATCCTGTTTTAGTGTGAATAGGATTGCTTTTTTGCGGAGAATTTACGCTAATTGGTTAACCAATTTTAGATTTCAGATTTTAGCACAATCGGGGTAATAATTACCTACCATAAGCCTTGATAAGTGTCCGCTGATTTAAGGCTGTCAAAGATAAATAAAATCTATTTATCTTGCCTGTTATAGTATTGCCTTAAACGCAGAAAAATCATCCTAATTTTGCAGTCCCCAAAATGATTTTAAATGATTTATTGATTTATTTACCACTGCGAAAAATTTTTTAATATATTATTAATAAATCTCTGAATAAATCAGAGATGACAATTCTTGAATTTGAAAGTATTCGTGATTACTTTTTTACGATGTTTATGCTTTTAAAGTCATAAATCTGATTTTTTCATGGATATCTGGGATTGAAACCAGGATTTTCCATAGAAACCGGGTTTATTTGAGAAAATCATCTTTAAATAAGTAATTTGTAATTGAAATTACATAGATAAAATCAAAGAAAATATATTATCAATCAGTTTATGAGCGATACTTCTTTGATGGTACATATAAATTGCCCCATTTATCTTTAGATTTGATTTATCTTCTATAGAGTCAATCCAAAATCCAAAATCTAAAATTTAAAATCGAACAACTTTGCCCGGAGTTACCCCAATTAACTTTTTAAAATGTCGATTTAAATGGCTTTGATTGGCAAAACCAACAAGAAAAGCAACTTGAGCAATACTATACTTTCCTGTTAGTAATAATTCTTTAGCACGCTTAACGCGAGTTTGAATCACATATTGATGGGGTGTAACTCCCATTGATAACTTAAATAAATGACAAAAATAATGTGGACTCATATATAATAAACTGGCTAATTCATTCAAGCCTAAATCTTGTTCTAAATTATTGTTGATATATTCAATAATTTGATTTAATTGAGTTTTTGATAAACCATTTGTATATTTCTTAATGTTGAGTGTTCCGGTGGAATAATATTGTAATAAATGTACAGTTAAAGCATTTATCATTGTTTCCACATATAAACGATTTTTCGATGGATTGTTTTCTAAAACCTTTTTAATTGCAAGTCCAATTTGTAAAACTAAAGGGTCTGGTGTAGCAAAATGTGGTATTAATTGAATTTGTTGTGGTTCTCCCGATTCATCAATAGCACACGCAAAAGCTTTCGTTTCGATACCTAAAAGAATAAAATCACCTTGAGCATCCCAAGCACACTTTTGACCGATATTTGCAGGATTAACTACTATATCTCCACCGATTACTGAGTCCCTTTGAAAACGTCCATCAAGTTTTCTATCTGCGTGAATAATATAGTTGCCGTGAGTAAAAATAGCAATGCTGTGTCCAAGGGGACTACAAACTTCAGGAGTCTCGTATGCTGGTACAGATAAATATCTGAAAAACATCCCGTCCCATCCAGTGTTTTGGCTCGTGAGAATTGGTTTACAAGGAAAAAGTTGGTTTATCTCATCTTCTTCGGTCAAAACTAAAGGCTTATTTTCTGACATAATCAAAACAGAATTCTACGTTTTTAATGTATCAAAAATTCAGAGGCGATATATCAGGTCTTTACAACATTACCTGAAAATTTTTGGCAAAAAAAATTAAATGATTATACCTCCACAGCATGAGGTAAATTAGAACACATTTTAGTTAAAATTTGAATAATTTAGTTGTAGTAAAAAATTTCAATGGCTGCAAGCGACCAACATCCCCATAACATTTATCAATTCAAGCAAAAATCAGTTGGAAGATTTAATTTTAGCTGGTTTGATTGGTTTTGTCTGTGGTATCCTCCGGGCTGGCTAATTTTATTTAATCGTCACTGGCAACATTATCATGATGACCCGGATGGTTGGAATTGGTTGGAATATATTTTATTTTTAATTCCCTGTGGATTTTATTTAGCATTATTGATTCGTTGGTTGCGTTTGGGTTGTCGTATTCCATGTACTCAACAGAATGAATTTAACCCGAATTATCAAACGGCTTTTCGGGAAGAAATTTTGCAACCAATTGTTAAATATTACTTTCATGGTAAATTACAACAAATTGAAAATCTACCACAACATACTCCGATAATTGTAGCTATGAATCATGCAGGAATGTGTTTTCCGTGGGATATTTTAACTTTGGGATATTTATTAAGTAAACAGCAAGGATGGGTAGTATATCCTTTAGCTGGTATTGATTTATTTGAAAATCCGTGGATGACTTGGTGGTTACCACCGGGATGGTCACAAGTATTAGGTGGTATCAAAGCTAAATATGATGATTTTGAAGCTGCAATTGAACAACAAAAAATTTTATTATATGCACCGGAAGGTTTAAGAGGACCTGGTAAAGGTTGGAAGAAAAGGTACCAATTAGAAAAGTTTGATATTAGTTTTATTCAGTTGAGTCAAAAATATAAAATTCCTATTTTACCTGTTATTTGTATTGGTAGTGAAAATCTACATCCTTACACTTTAAATATTAGCTGGTTGCAAAAAATTTTTAATTTACCGTTCTTACCAATATCACCTTTAATTCCTTGGTTTGCTATTTTTCCTAGTATGGGTGTTTGGGCTGCAAAAAGCAAATTACGTTATTTTATTCAACCTTTAATTAAGGTTGAGAATGTGAATAATAGGGGAGAATTTTATCAAAAAGCACAAGAATTGAGAAAGAAAATGCAAACTCAAATTAATCAGCTTTTACGAGATGAGAAGTCCGGTTTTTAAGTTAAGACTTAGCAAAAGGCACATTTTTTATTGTCGGGTATGTGATATCGTGTCCGGATGATTAGTTATTATTTGCTGTTGACTGGTAATTGGTAATGGGTAATGGGTAATTATTAATTGTTGATTGTTCGCGAACCAACTTTATTTATTTAACCGGACATAATATGACACTTTGAGAAATGCCGGAACGTAAAAATAAGCTTGTCACCTACCAACGCCCGCCCAAGTGACATTCACCGAGTAAATTTTATGGTCTGAAGCCCCCGGATTTATCCGTGGATGTCCTGATTGTAGGCAATGTTGAAGCACCATTATTTTATTTATGGGGCAATAATTACGAATTACGAATTACGAATTATATTCACCCTTTTTGGCGCGGTTCATCGCGGCTATTCCTGTAAAGCCAACTTCTGAAATTTTACTGAGAGAAATATTAAGAAAAATCAAACATAGTATAATGTACGTAAAAATACTGCTATTTCCCACAAAATTCGTGAATAGACAAAGCTTAATTTTGTCAAATAGATAAGTATTATACGTAGATTGCCAAAAAATGAGTATTAAAAAAGTTTGCGTAATTGGAGCAGGTGTCAGTGGTTTGGTTGCGGCTAAAACTTTTGTGGAAGAAGGTTTCGACGTAACGGTATTTGAGAAGCAAGCAGCACTTGGAGGGGTTTGGGAAAAGTCTAGGAGTTATCCGGAAGTAAGAACCCAAAATAGCCGCCATACATACTGCTTTACAGATTATCCCATGCCGGAAGATTATCCAGAATGGCCAAACAGTGAGCAAGTACGCAGATATTTGCAGTCTTATGCAGATAACTTCGGAGTTAGCGAAAGGATTTGTTTTCAGACAGAAGTTACTAATATTTTCAGAAAAGCAGGAAAAGAAGTAGTTTGGATAGTTAGTGTCAAAATTAATAATCAAAGAGAAGAAAACCATGAATTTGATTTTGTTTTAGTATGCAATGGAGTGCTGAATATTCCGAAAATACCAATATTTCCTGGTAAAGAAGAGTTTCTTGCAGCAGGAGGTAAAATTCTGCATTCTAGTGAATGTAATGATACTTCATTAATTAAAAATAAACGAGTTGTTGTTGTCGGTTTTGGTAAATCAGCTTGTGATATTGCCACATTTGCAGCGAATACAGCAAAAGAATCTACTTTATTATTCCGTCGTGCTTTTTGGAAAATTCCCAAGTTTTTCTTTAATAAAATTCACTTTGAGCATATTTTACTGACACGTTTTTCAGAAATATGGTTGCCTTATCGTAAACTAAAGGGAATTGAAAAATTACTTCATACTATAGCTACACCTTTAGTATGGGCTTTTTGGCGGCTAAATGAATTAATTTTACGTAATCAGTTTAATCTTGATGTTTACAAAATGCTGCCTGATGAATTAATGAATTTAAGTCTTGGTTGTAATGCAAATCTAGCCGTAGATAATTTTTATGAATCCGTACTTTCAGGAAAAATTAAAGCGAAAAAGGCAAGTATTACTAAATTTATTCCTGATGGTTTAGAGCTTGATGATGGTGAAAATTTAAAGGCTGATGTAGTAATTTTTGGTACGGGATTTCGTCAAGACATACCTTTTTTAGAAGCAAAGTATCGTCGTTTAATCAAGGATGAACAAGGTAGTTTTCACCTCTACCGTAATTTAATTAATCCTGATGTTCCTAATATGGGTTTTATTGGTTATAGCGTAAGTTTCTTTTGTCAGCTTACATCTGAAGTGGGAGCTTGGTGGTTAGTAGAATATGCGAAAGGAAACTTAGTTTTACCAACACCATCCCAAATGCACGCGGAAATAGAAGAACACTTGAATTGGGATAAACTAAATTTACCTCCAGCTATCGCTCCTGGAACCTGTGTAAGTCGTTTTAGCTTCCATTATTTAGAAGATTTAATTGAAGATATGGGGTTCCATATTTTTGGTAAAGGTGCTAAACCAATTCAAGGAATCATGGAAAGAATTAATCCATCTGCATATCAAGAAATTCGACAGCAATTACGTGGTAAAAAAGCTTTATCTGTGAAAAAAAATTATGTAAAAGAAGTTGTAAAAGTTAGTTGAAAATATCATAAACATCATATTCAAGAAACACCAAAACGATAACCTTTACCATAAACGCTATGAATTAATTGCGTTTCATGATTAACTTCAATTTTTCTTCGTAACAGACGAACTAATGCAGCAATTACATTACTGCTGGGTTGTTCGTCTTCTTGCCATAAATGTTGTAATATTTGAGCATGAGTTAGCAGTTGACCAGTATTTTCCATCAAATATTGTAATAACTGACTTTCTTTTTCTGATAATTCAATTATTCTTCCTTGACGATAAGCTATTTGATTTTGAGAATCTAATTCTAAATCTTCTACAACAATTCTTTTATTTGTATTAGCATACTCTTCCACACCGGCACGTCGTAATAAAGCCCGAACTCTTGCCAGTAATTCCCGTAGTTCAAAAGGTTTAATTAAGTAATCATCCGCACCTGCATCTAAACCTTTTACTCGGTCATCTAAAGTATCTTTGGCTGTGAGAAATAATACAGGTGTGGTGACTCCTTGCTGTCGTAACTGCTGACAAATTTCTAAACCCGTTTTTCCTGGCAGCATCCAGTCTAAAATAAGTAAATCGTAATTGCCTTTTTGTACAAGTTCGCTACCTGTTGTACCATCAAAAGCGGCATCAACGTTGTAACCTTCGCGGGTTAATAACCGACTTAACGGGGTTGTGAGTTCGGCTTCGTCGTCAACTATCAAAATTCGCATCTTTTAGATTTTAGATTTTGGATTAATATATCTATCTGTCACTTAATAAATGGTAATTTAAGGAGAGAAGGAAAACAGAAAGATAATTTTTAACTCCCAACTTCTACCTTCCAACTCCTGACTCCTAACTCCTAACTCTTAACTCCTGACTCTTCAATCTAAAATCCAAAATTTAAAATCCAAAATCGTCATGTTAACTGTTGCACTCCCGAAAGGTGGACTTCTCAAAGACAGCATCCGCTTACTAAAATCTGTAGGTTTGGATTTTAGTGCTTTTTTGGCTGAAGAAAATCGTCAATTACAAATCTTAGATGCTAGCGGAAAAGCTAGAGGGCTAAAAGTCAGAGCTCAGGATGTACCCGTTTATGTCGAATACGGACAAGCTCAATTGGGTATCGTTGGTGAAGATGTATTAAGAGAGAAAAATCCGCAAGTCGCACGTTTAGTTGATTTGGGGTTTGGTTATTGTCGGATGTCGGTAGCGGTAAAAGCTACTAGTTCTTACAAATCACCTTTGGATTTACCCGCAGATTGTCGAGTTGCATCTAAGTATGTAAATTGCGCTCGTGATTATTTCCAAAGTTTAGATTTTTCTGTAGAAATTATACCCTTATATGGCTCTGTAGAATTAGGACCGATTACCGGAATGTCGGAAGCGATTGTTGATATAGTTTCTACCGGAAAAACCCTCAAAGAAAATGGTTTAGTAGAAATCGCCACTTTATATGAAAGTACTGCGATGTTGATTGCTCATCCTTTAAGCTATCGTTTGAATGCGGATGGAATTAATGATTGGATTAGTAAGTTACGAGATACGGTTTTGAGTGAAAAAGTAGGGAGTGGTAATTAACAGAAATACGATCAATTAGCGACTCCTTCGGAGTATTGCCCTTCATTCTCTTTACTCTATGCTAGGATGAAGTAAGGAGATAAAGTAAGGAATTAAAGTAATGGCTATCACAAGCGTCACGACGAAAGGACAAGTAACTATTCCTAAAGAAATTAGAGACTACCTAAATATAGATACAGGTAGCAAGGTTGATTTTGTGATTGATGAAAATGGGATAGTTACACTTATTCCCTTGAATGTTCCTGTTAAAAACTTATCAGGGATTTTACATCGTCCAGGAATGAAAAGCGCAACTTTAGAAGAAATGGAAACAGCAATTAAAGAAGGTTCAAGTGATTGGAGTTGATACGAATATTTTAGTGCGCTACCTGACAAAAGATGACGAGCGACAGTGGCAGAAAGCTGTGGAAATTATCGAGGGGGGAGAGCAATGTTTTATTGCTAATATAGTTCTGTGCGAATTAGTTTGGGTTTTGCGCGGTAAGCCTTATGAATTCAGTAGGGGAGAAATCGGTAAAACTATAGAAATGATGCTGCAATGTGCTGTTTTTGAGTTAGAAAATTCCTCTCTAGTTTATCAAGCATTGCACCGTTTTCAGCAAGGAAAAGCGGATTTTTCCGACTATTTGATTGGTGCGATCGCACAACAATTTGGTTGCAGCAAAACTGTAACGTTCGATCGAAAGTTAGCAGATGATAAAGGATTTAAGTTGTTGGAGCGATAATGCGATCGCTAGTAAAAAACATACAGATTCGATCTAGTAGACTAAAAATATCTGGCTAAGTTGACCTATAAATAAAGTCGAGAGAAAACTATTTAACCTTAAATCTTTTGCTGTTTAAGGTATGCTACAGATGGCAATTTGGTTCGCTTAATTCTTAATTATTTTTGATTATGCCAGACGAACTTAAACCGAAATCTCCTCGTAGTCAACGTTTACCCAAGCAACGCTGGCAAATTTATCCGCAAAACCCAGAATTAGCGCAAAAACTGGCAATGGTGACTGATATGTCACCTTTAATTAACCAATTGTTGATCAATCGCGGTTTTGATTCACCTGAAACTGCACAATTATTTTTACATCCAGAATCATTAAATTTACCCGAACCCTTAGATGAGTTTCCAGATTTAGCAATTAGTGTAGAATTACTGCAAAATGCAATTAATTCTCAAGAAAAAATTGCCATTTGCGGTGATTACGATGCTGATGGCATGACTAGTACCGCTTTATTATTACGGAGTCTGCGGACTTTTGGTGCTGATGTGGATTATGCTATCCCCAGTCGGATGCACGAAGGTTATGGTATCAATAAACGGATTATTGAAGATTTTCACGATGAAGGCGTAAAGTTAATTTTAACGGTAGATAATGGGATTTCCGCATTTGAACCCATTGCGAGAGCCAAAGAATTAGGATTAAAAACAATTATTACAGACCATCACGATATTCCTCAGCAATTACCTCCAGCCGACGCGATTTTAAATCCTAAATTGCTACCTTCCACTTCCGTATATCGTGGTGTTGCTGGTGTCGGTGTCGCATATATCTTAGCGATGTCTTTAGCACAACAGTTAGGTAGAACTGAAGAGATATCAGATACCATGTTAGAACTGTTTGCTTTAGGAACAATTGCAGATTTAGCTCCTTTAGTAGGAGTTAACCGTACTTGGGTAAAACGCGGTTTACGATTGTTACCCAAATCTAAATTAGCAGGTATACAAGCCTTGATTCAAATGGCAGGTGTACAAGCCTTGGGGAGTAAGGGAGATGGGGAGATGGGGAGTAAGGG
>NZ_JADEWL010000168.1 GCF_015207665.1 Plectonema cf. radiosum LEGE 06105 | reverse complement strand
TCTGGTTTTTATTGAAATCACATTGCTCGATACTCCAACGGTTATATTTAGAATCTATTAAAGTTGCTTCAAATACTTGTTGCACATTAGACCCAGATTTTGTATCAAACCCTTTTAGCTTTTCAGGTATTAATATGTTACCTTCTATATCAGTTTTAGCTGCTTCAAAACAAAAGCGGTATTGCTTATTTGACTCTGGGTCTTTCCAATTAAAAGCTTTAGGAGTTTCACCTGCTTTTAACTCCATAAATTCTTGCGGTAAAACTTGCTCAAAACGTCTGAGTAATGCTAATCCAGCAGTCTGAATATCGGGTTTTTCTTCTACTCGTAAGGTGTCTGTCAAAGAAATTCCTGTCTTGAGTGGTAATCCAGTTAATAATAATCCGTTAACCTCCTGTTGATTTGCTAATTGATTTGCAATATTAGTTAAGCTCGGATTGATATTGCTTATAACTGGAAATGGTAATTTGATAAATTTTTGATTTTCTAGTGGTTCCTCGTTAATAATACGTTGGTCTTCTACTTGCAATCCTGGTGTCAAAGTTATGTATCCAGGTGATGGAAAAGAATTTGTTAGATTGTTTTCCGATTGTGTTGCAGTTATTATTGTTGTTTGTTTGTAAGAAATAATCTCACCCTTTGCGGAGTCAATATTGATTTGCTGCTGCTCAAAAGGAATAGTATCAGTTGTCTTACTAAGGTTATTTGTGAAAGAAAAGTTGAATCCAGCCAGTTGATTTTCTTCAAAGACTAAATTCATTTGTATTTCTTTACCATGTTCTAAACTCACCTCCCTTAAAGCTGCTTGTAAATCCTTTATATCCGCTAAATGATGTCTATTATTTAATACTTGATTTACGACCTCAGAAATGTAATTTAAGTCTGATGGGTCAGTAATAAAACAGTCATCAATTGAATTGCTCATGATAAGTAGGTCGGCGTTGAAAATTGTAATTTTAGATAATATTGCTTTGCTTTAGGGGTAAGGGTTTAAAGCCAATTTGCCCAACTGTTACATAGCCCCAGTTTATTTCTACCGACTTACTTAATATCTGATAACTATGTACATTCCTAGTCATATCTCCTCTAATTTTTAAATTTATTCTCTAGTTTTCTGACAAAAATAACTTTTGTAAGTTATTAAATTTATTTTCAATCAAATATCTTTAGTCAATGCTTATCTTATGACGTAAAACGGCTTATCACTATAGTAATAAAAATACTTATGACTATAGTGATAGATATGTAAAAACAAATCGGCTGATACTATTGCTTAATAGCGTATTTACAGTTTTAACCGATAAGTAACTTTAACTAAATTATTTGTTCTATTAAACAAAAATTTTTCAAACAACTGTAAATTTTTAGGTTAATTAAGATATTTTTAGATATACACATAAGTTTTTTTTGGAATGATGACCAATTCTTCTATTCAGGATTATCAATTTATCGATAAGAAGGTAGCAGCGCAATTAACAGGTTTATCCAGTGACACTCTCAAAAGGTATCGTCAAAAAGGCAAGCTCCAAAAAGACATACACTGGGTTTCCGTTAACTCAAGAGTAGTAAGATACAACAAGACTCTATTAATCGATTGGATACAGAATCACCAAAGCAACCCTCAAGCACATTCAAAAGCAGTCGAAAACTACTTATCGTCGCTTCCATCTAGTCAGAAGAAAACGAAAGGAAAACGTTCTTAACGCTTGAATCGTATTTTTTGAAGATTTATTGTTACCACTTGTAACATAAACTAAACCTAGTCTATGGTACAAAAGTCCTACAAGATTTAAGTACATAAATTTTCAGAAGAAAATAGTTATGAAACGAGAAATCCGTCAATCCAGAATCCGTAATCAACTAGAACTAGAATCACTAGATATCAAATATCAATTATGGAGGTTAGATGATACCGAAGAACAAAAATTACGCGATAGCAGTCTTCCGATTGATGATGATTATATGTTTTACGTTCAATTAGGTTGGAGCGATAGAGGAAGTAAAGATAAATTAAAGAAGCGCTGAAGTATTCATTACCTTAGAATGGCTTTTTGGAAAAACTAGTGATTTTTATGATGAAGGGAAAGGTTCATTTAGATTTCCGGTTCTATTAATCATTGAAAAGACGATTGGAATTTTTTATTACTTGATGGTAATTTCCGACCATCGCGGAACAGTTTATTATCGTATGTACCGGATTATTGAGAATAGTATTGAAGGTTATGATACTCAAAGAACTAGAGAACCATTTGAACTAGAGTTCTCAGGACAAGAAATCAATTACTTTTTAAGCTACTTTCATGGTTATATAAGTGGATGCTTTAAAGTAGCCAACTTAATGATTCCAATCCAGCCATTTCTTAAAATAATTAACTCTAACTTAATTTTATATGGATGTAGAGATGGTGATTATTTTGAGGAACAACACGAAACACCAGAAACATTTCATGCATCAATAAAATTATTTTATGAAAATTACGATAATACAGTTGATGTACCAGATGTTACCGAGTTGATAAAACAAATTATGGTGGATAAGAAATAGCTAGAAGGTTTGTATAAATTCTGCTTTAAAAATATAAACAAATGCGCTTCTTAAAAAGCGCATTTCACAATCAATAAGTATGATGTTTGTTGTGTTTAATTCAACCTATTCAAAAATCTGGTAAGTATCGAGTAAATGTTTAAAAGTTTGGAAGCATCAAAACGAAATTTATAAATTAATTTCATTGATAAGTTCTGCAAAAGCTTCCATTGATGAAATTGCGATCGCGTTTCTCAGAAGTGACTTAAGTACAGATACATCATTGATACGATTAATGCTTTCAAGAACGTCGGACGGTATTTCTCCAAAGCGTACTGCTAAAACTTCAACTACACTTTCGCGAGCAATTTCAACTTTTCCTCTCTGCTTACCTTCTTCTATACCTTCTTGCTTTGCTAAACGTTCAATACTAGTTACGTAACGCATTCTACCTGCTTCCTCCTCGCGTTTAAGTTCTGCTTTAAAATCCGCCGCTAGTTCTTCTGGTAAAGACATTAGCCAATCGATAAACCGGAATAATGCAATAACTTCTTCTCGGCTATATCCTTTTTCAAACAACATTCGTACTAGTCTTAGCTTCCACTGTAACCTACTTTCAGGGTTTTGGTTTGTGGCTTTGGTACGTAAATGTGCCATGACAACAATACTGAAAGGATTTGTGGTTTGCTCTAAGGTTTGCCATTGGGATTCATAGTCTAATAATTTCACAACTGGGAATTCCAAGCTTAAGCGACATTCTCCAAGCGAATACCCGTAACTTGATGGTCTCCAATTTGGCTGTTCGTCTGCAAGTACGGCTAAACTAATAACTTTTGTTTTGTGTCGGTCAAACAAACGGTAATGATAAATATACATTCGTTCGGGAAAGTTCTTATCGAATTGGCTCTGGACTTCGACATGAATAAGTATCCAAGCTTCTTCACCATTGAGTAAGTAAACCTTAGCAACTTTATCGACTAAGCGTTTTCCAATTTCTGCATCTGGTTCGAGCTTCTGTAGTTCACTATCAAGAAATTCATAGGGTTTTGTCCAATCGATAATAGAATATACTGTTGGAAAAAAGAATTCTAAAAAACTAGGAAAAAAATCTTCAATTATTTCCTTCCAAGGATTATCATACTCTGTCCTTTTTTTAGTCATCAGTTATTTATTTGTAAGAACACTTATTTAAAATAATAGTTTAAATTGATAAAAATAATCCATTTTTTCAGGCATAAATTATGTCTTATAAAATTAACATTTTTGATACTTATATTTGAATTGATGATACATATTTTTATCTTGATTCAAACTAATTATAATTCTGGAACCTCTAAATTAGGCTTGCTACCTGCATAATGTTTATAAATAACTTCTGGGGAATTACCAACCCATTTTCCTATATCCTTCGCATCAATATCAGCCTCTAAACAAAGGGTAATGAAAGTGTGCCTACATTGATAAGGCTTGCGATATTCACTTACCACACCTTGTTTTACAAGTTTAGTTACAATTCCATCTATTTGTTTACCGCGATGATTTTTATAGCCTTTCCATGCATGATTAAGAAAATCACCAAAGTCTACTATGCCTCCTTTTTTACTTTTAAAAATAAAATCGTCTGGATTATTATTTTCATACTTAATTGATAAAAGTATTTCGAGTAACTGATTATTTACCGGAAAACGTCTTTGACTTTGAGTTTTTAATCCATTTTTAACAGCGAGTCCTTTACTGCTGATTGTAATAGCTTGCTCAAAAGTTATGTACTTATCGTTAATATGTTTCCACTGCAAAGCTATAGCCTCTGATGGTCTACATCCAGTGAAAAACAAAATTTTTACTAAAGGAGCATAGTAACTATAAAGCTTACTTTCATCAAAGGCTTTAATTATTGCATCACGTTCTTCAGGAGTAAATGGATTAATTTTATATTCTGTCGTCTCCGACTTAGGAATCTGAATGTCTTTTGCCATTTCTTGGAAGGGGTTGGACTCAATCAATTTACTTTTCATTGCCCAATTGCAGCAGGCATTTATATTTGTTAATGTACGTTTGGCTGCATTAGGAGTGAGATTTGCAATTAGATAATCCCTAATCGCAACTGCATCATCTAAGTTTTTTGTAGGTAAGCTAGTGATGTGGTTCCGGTACTTCCGATAATCAACAGCATAGGTAGAAGGACTTATCTGCGGTTTCTTGAATTGAGTGTATTGTTCCCATAACTTTTCTAAGTCCTGAGTTGGAGTTGTTGAACGAGAAGAAGGAGTAACTGTTTTGAGTGAAGCTGTTGGCTTGTATTTAGCCAAAGTCGCATCAAACTCACCATAGTCAATATCCCTTTGAATCTTCGCAGCTATTATAGAAGCTTGCTGTCTTCCCAAGGGTGTATCGTCATGTTTGGTTGAAAGGTAAAAACGTTTGGTTTTTATTTCTCCTGCTTCATTCGTAACGGGATGAGAAAAAACTATTTGAAGCCTACCATTAGAATTTTTTATTTGTACCGAACCGGGTTTAGAAGCATTGGATGATTTTTTAGAGGACATAGAGTCAACCGCTCCTTCAAAAAATAATGATAATTTCTATTTATTACGCACTTTCAGATCGGGAATATTTATTTAGTACTTAAGTACTATTTTTTATAGTACTACTGCTAAGAACAGGAGTGTTATCTAATCCAATGATTAACCATACACATAAAGGTTATAAAGGAAATTATATTAAACAAT
Source organism: Plectonema cf. radiosum LEGE 06105 (assembly GCF_015207665.1). Lineage (GTDB taxonomy): Bacteria > Cyanobacteriota > Cyanobacteriia > Cyanobacteriales > Nostocaceae > Rivularia > Rivularia radiosa_A. Next base: position 8,002 of record NZ_JADEWL010000168.1, on the reverse strand, counting down.
TAGTTACTTTACCCCAGTTTTACCCCAAAACATGGGATTGGGGTAAACACCTCTACCTTACAAAATTTACCCCAATTTTACCCCAGTTGTTGCCCTAAACTACTCAAAAATGACCTAAAATTATATGGAAGCCTGAAAAATCAGTCCTTGCGGACAAATTAAAAAAGGGCTTGGAAGCCCTGTAATGCTTGTATTTCTTTAAAGGCGACACCCGGATTTGAACCGGGGGATAAAGGTTTTGCAGACCTCTGCCTTACCACTTGGCTATGTCGCCGCATTTGCCATTTCTTATCTTACCAATATTTTATCTAAAAATCTACCCCCCGCCGTAGATTATTTTATTAAAGACTTTTAAATTCTTACGGTTGTATTTAAATACTGCTGACAACATTTAATTAAACATTTCGTTTACATAGGGAGTAGGAACTTACAACCTTTAACCTTTAACCAAAATCATTACCATCTTTTAAGTTATCCGTCCAGACTTGCATTAACCTACATCTATGCTAGGATTTTCGGTTATGTAGAATACATATTTTTCTCTGTAAAAACAGTATTTATACTTCTTAAGGCATAAGTACTGTAAAACATAAACAAATATTATTCTATGTCTTAGGATAGATGAAAAACATCAAAAAAAAGCAAATTAGTATAATATGTTAAAGCTTGTTCTCGGTTATTACTTAAAAAAAATCACAAATAAGTAAATATACATTACCTAGAAAAAATTGAGAACTGGCTGTATAAGTATGTTGCTAAAAAAACATGGTTCTACTATCGCATAAGTAAGTTATGACTAACAAGGAGAATTGGATATTAAGACTCTTAGATTGGTACCATCAAAGATGAAGCAGGTTTACCCGATAACCATCGGTCAAGTCACAGATATGCATCTATTTGCCTCGGAACAGCAACAACTCTTGGGAATCCCAACGATGGATTCTTTCCATGCAGTTATCGAGCGCTTAAAAAAACTTCGAGAGGAGCTTGATTTATTGTTATTGACGGGGGATTTATCGGGTGACGGTACCCCGCAATCTTATTCCAATTTACAAAATTTGATCAGTTCGTTATTTCTTCCTAGTTATTGGCTGCCAGGAAATCACGATGATTTTGCGACAATGAGTGAAGTTTTAAATCTGGGACTGGTTTCTCGACGCAAGTGTTTTGAACGTGGGGGATGGAATTTTGTATTGCTAGATTCCTCCGTTGCTGGTAAAGCACATGGTTATTTGCGTCAGGAAACTTTAGAATGGCTGGATTTACAGTTGAGTAAAATTGTTGATAAACCAACAGCGATCGCAATACATCATCCTCCCTTTAAGGTAAATTCTCGCTGGTTAGATAAAAGCCAATTGCAAAACTCCGAAGAATTTTTTGCAGTTTTGGACAAATACCCCCAAGTTAGATTAGTATTATTTGGTCATATACACCAAGAATTTTACACTCAGCGACGAGGTGTTGATTATTTGGGAACCCCTTCAACTTGCATTCAGTTTCAGCCAGGAAGCAAGAAATTTGCTCTTGAGAGAAAACCCCCAGGATTCCGCTTGATGAAACTTTATCCCAATGGAACTTGGGAAAGTTGGGTTGAACGAGTTCCCTACTTTCACACTGTAGAGTTAGTAGCCAACGGATAATGAACTACTATGCAATTTTTACTTCGTCAGCAAAACTTTGCCAGCGGACAAAATGAAACGCACCTGCGACTGAACCCCAAATATGCTCGTCAGTTTCTAAATCTCTTCCTCTGTCTTTGCTGATAAATTTTTCTGCATCCATTTCAAATTCGCTGTCAAGGTAAGTATTTTTTCCTTTACGAAATACAATGCAGCTTTTACCTGGTTCTACCATCCCTTTGAAACTGTGACCAGTCCATTCTACAATCATGTTACAGCCGGATAGTTTTTCCAAGTCATTTGGCTCTAAAGTTTGGAGAAGTTCTAAATTTCGCGATGCACCATAGAATTTTTCCGCATTTTTAACTCTATAATTCTCAATTTCGATATGATTTCCTGCATCAACTAACTTATTAACTGCAACCCGATAGGGATCATTGAGCATATAATCGTAAGCCTGCTCAACATAAAAACTGACTCCAGATAATAAATCTAAAGGTAGAGGACGCATACATACTCGAATGTGAGCGAAAAAAGGAGGATTTTCAAAAGCTTGTTCTTGATTGCTAAAATCAGAAGCCATCCAGCGAGCTAAAGTTGGGATATCTGTGGAGTGTGTCATTATATAGGTTTTGGATACTGAAATAAAATTTTAATAGCGTTATATTACCAAGTAAACTACCCGCTTGTTTTACTGAGTTTGATAAAATCAACACAAATTAGTCAGAAAAACAATGCTAGTTAACCTTTGATACATTAAAAATATTAATGGAGAAAACTTTAACAGATATTCGTCAAATGATTAATTGATATTTAATAATTTTTATCATTGTTAATTCTAACGACCATAACCTTTGACCTTTAACCTTAAACCTTTAACCTTTTATGATTAATATCCAACGCTTAAGTATTACCATTACTACAACTCTGACAATTTGTTTGCTTTGGACTTCCTTAGTATTAGCCAAAGAAAAAAAACCCAGACCACCGAAAAAGTTTCCACCTTCTCCCTTAGAGATTACCGTACCCGACCCATTATTACCGAGTTCGGTCAACAAAAAGCCCTTAAGTGATGAAGAACTCAGTTTTTTATCAGAAGCTTTGGATCAACTCGATCGAGAAGCAACCGCAAAATTGCAAGCAGGTGATACCGAAGGAGCATTTGCCACTTGGAACCGAGAATTACGCTTGCGTCGTTATTTGGGTACATTAGCAGAAATTCAAGCACTTTCAAGAGTTGGTGGATTTGCTTACACCAAAAACGATCGCCAACAAATCAGATATATTACCCAGCGATTACAGGCAATTCAAAAGCAATCTCAGCAAACAACTGATTTACAGGTATTACAGGCTTTAGGTGACGCTTACCTTCAAGTGCGATCGCCATCTTTAGCAGTGGAAGTTTATAACCAAGTTTTGATCATTGTGCGAGCAAGTTCGGATATTGTCAAGGAGGTAGATACGCTGAAAACTATTGCTAAAATTCATCTGGATTGGTTTGATTATCCAGCCGCTGCAACAACTTATGAACAATTACTAAATCAGGTTTCTAATAGTAACGATATTGAAGAATCTTTAAAAGATTTAGCTTACATTTATGACCGAACAAAACAGCATCAAAAAGCTATAAATGCACGTCAAAAGTTATCATTACTTTACCGCCAACAAAATAAGATTACAGAATTAGCCGCATTAAAATTAGCGATGGCTTCAAATTACGAAGCTTTAGCAAAGGAAAATCCCGAACAGCTAGATGCAGCTTTTCAAAACTACCAAGAAGCCTATACCATGGCTTGGGAATTGCAGCAATATGTACGTGCTGCCGAAGCTTTGCAAAAATTAATTGCATTATATATTGCCAACGATCAAACAGAAGATGCTTTACAAACTAGTCAGATTTTATTACAAGCAGAACAGCGAGCTGCTAATTTTTACGGCATGATGAATACTTACGAACAAATAGGTAAAATTCATCTCCAGCGTCAAGAAAATCAATTTGCGATCGCAGCTTTTCAAAAAGGATTAGAATTAGCCCAGCAATTAGGTTCTGAAACTAACCTGTTTACACAGCAAATTGAAAAAATATCCGGAAGAAATTAAATCAGTTATCAGTAAACAGTTATCAGTTATCAGTTATCAGTTATCAGTTATCAGTTATCAGTTATCAGTTATCAGTTATTCGCTGTTGACTGGTAATGGGTAATGGGTAATGGGTAATGGGTAATGGGTAATTGTTGAGTGTTCCCGAACCAACTTTATTACAAGTGTTTAACCGGACATGATATTATATCAAGCTAGGATGATTAGTTATTATTCCCCCCCCCCAACCCTACTCCCTATTCCCTTTGTTAAAAATTGCTGTTCTAGGTTAAAATAAAAATATTCGATTAGATATTAGATTAGGGAAAATCTCTGGCAGTAAGTTCTATCAAATGGTAAACATTCACTGCTAAGAGTGTTCATGTCTAAAAATAACGAATCACTGCGAATTGAAGAACTTTACAGATTAAAGCCAGTACACTTTGCTGACTTGATTAGAACTGCACAATTGGTTTTTGATCCCAGCAAAGGAATTAGTGGAATTGAAAGAGAAATCGATTGGAACGATTTTGGTATTCCCGATGCGATTGCTTCCAATCTCCGATTACTCGGTGAGGAATTTCAATATTCCTCTCCTCACATCCCTGTTGAGTATATTTGGGGAAAGCTAACTCCCGAAACTCGGATTTGGTTTGTTGAAAATAAAGATCGATTATGGTTTATCGAGGAAGCTTTCCCCGCTTTGGATGAAGATTGAAGAGGTTGGGAGATAGGGAATTATGGCGACGCTAATTATAAATAGTGATAGTTGATAACTGGTTGCTGAATATTCAAAAAACAAAAAGCGTTCGGGAGTGTTGCCGTGTTTCCACCCCAAACGCTTTTCGCTTATCACTTGCTCCTCACACACAATCATACTTTAGCATTAGATATATCAATACACAAGTATGTTGGGTGACAGTTTGAAAATTGAACCTATCTGGCAATTATGCAAATCAAAATCAAAATTAAAAAGCAAAAAGCGCTTGGGAGTGTTGCCGTGTTTCCACCCCAAACGCTTTTCACTTTGCTCCTCACACACACAAATATAGATTAGCACTAGTTTGATCAAATGAAAAGCATTTTAGACAACAATTTGCAAAAATCATCAATTTTTATGGTATAATTCTCTCAATGCAAAAAATGTCTGTTGCCGGTAAAAACCATTGTTAAGCCTAATTCGTTAGCAGCTTGGATCGAATCTTGGTCTCGTAAACTTCCCCCCGGTTGAATAATTCCCCTAATCCCGGCTGCTGCTGCGGTTCTAACTGAATCATCGAAAGGAAAGAATCCGTCGCTAGCAAGAAATCCCCCTGTTGCTTTTTCTCCCGCTTGTTCGAGGGCTATTTTCACAGAGCCAACTCGGTTCATTTGCCCTGCACCCACTCCCAAAGTAGTGCGATCGCGACTCACAACAATAGCATTTGATTTAACGTGTTTACAAATTTTCCATGCAAAAAGTAATTCTTGAATTTCTTTTTGATTGGGTTTTTTCTCGGTGACTATTTGCCATTTATTAGTCTCGGTTAAAATATCATCAGCTGCTTGGACGAGAAAACCACCTGCAATAACTTTAATAGTTTCTTTCGCTCCATTTTGTAAATCCGGTAGTATTAATACCCGCAGCTTGGATTTAGCGGCAATAATTTCTTGAGCATCGTCTTCACAACCTGGTGCAACTACACATTCTAAAAATGTTTTTGTGAATTCGGTTGCTGTAGCTGCGTCAATTGGTTGATTTAAAGCGACAATTCCTCCAAAAGCAGAAATTGAATCAGCGTTAAAAGCTTTTTGATAAGCTTCTACCAGAGTATTTCCCAAAGCTACACCACAAGGATTAGTATGTTTGAGAATTACTGCTGCGGGGGTGCCAGAAAACTCTGTAATGATGCGTCTAGCGGCTTCTAAATCAACTAAATTGTTATAACTGAGTTCCTTTCCCTGTAATTTAGTTGCAGCAGCCCATCCGCTCCGAGTAGCTCCTGTATAATACCAAGCAGCGTTTTGATGGGGATTTTCGCCGTATCGTAGTGATTGTACTTGTGTTCCAGAAATGCTAAATTGCTGCTTGCTATCTTGATTTTGAGAAACTTGATTGCTTAAATAAGATGAAATGGCTTGGTCGTATTCAGAAGTATGTAAAAATCCTTTTAAAGCAGCTTGTTGACGAAATTGTAAAGAAACTTCACCGTTATTTTGACGTAACTGCTGTAAATATTCTGTATATTGTAGCGGGTCGCATAATACTGTAAGATAGGTAAAATTCTTTGCAGATGCTCTTAACATTGCCGGACCACCGATATCGATTTGTTCGATAGCTTCGGGTAAAGTGACACCCTCCTGAGCAATAGTTTCTGTAAAAGGGTAAAGATTTACAACCACCAAATCAATGGGACGAATGTGGTTATTTTGCAAATCCATAATATCTTGAGAATTATCTCGTCGTGCTAAAATACCGCCATGAATTCGCGGATGTAAAGTCTTCACCCGTCCACCCAAAATTTCCGGGGAACCTGTATAATCAGCAACTTTCGTAACAGTTAATCCGGCATTTTGTAAAACTTTAGCGGTACCTCCACTGCTGATAAATTCAAAGTTAAACTCTTCTTGTAGACTTCGGGCAAATTCTACTAAACCTGTTTTATTAGATACACTCAGCAGTGCGAGACGCGCCATAATTGATAATTTTCCTAGAATCTGAATTTATTAGCTTGGAAAAGAATATTTTAGAACCAAGCTGGCACTTTATAAACACTTTCTATTCAAAAATTTTTTAGGAAGTGCGGATTAGGAAGACAAGCAATTTTTGCTTCTGATTAGATAATTCCTCTGGGTACGACCATTATTTGTTATAGATTACTGTAGACCCACTACAGATTAATTAATTGATAACTGATGGCTAATGCTTTGGAATCGATCAGCGTACCGCCAAAAATCGGGGAAACAGCAAAGGGATTAATTGTAATTTTACACGGCTGGGGTGCTAATGCCGAAGACGTAGCATCGATAGTACCTTTTTTACAGTTACCCGAATATCATTTTGTATTTCCGAATGCACCTTTTCCTCATCCTGATTCTCCTATTGGTAGAGCATGGTACGACTTGAGCAGGAATAATATGTATGAAGGCTTAACAGAAAGTCGGAAATTGCTAATCGATTACCTGCAATCTTTAGAGAATAGTACTGGGATACCCTTAAAACAAACAATTTTAAGTGGTTTTTCTCAGGGAGGAGCAATGACTTTAGATGTAGGATTAAAGTTGCCAATAGCCGGATTAATTTCCATGAGTGGGTATTTACATTCAGATATCCAAAATATTGAAACTCCGGCTACAAATTCTCTACCCCCAGTGTTAATTATGCACGGGAAACAAGATCAAGTTGTACCTTTACAAGCTGCTCAAAAAACACGGGATGCATTAAAATTAAGGGCAATTCCTTTGCAATATCATGAATTTGATGGAGGACACCAAATTAGTTCTCAAATGCTGGATGTCGCACGTACTTTCGTTCTCAGCAACCTTAATTAACAGTTAACAGTTATCAGTTAAATCTCAAGGGGCGAAACACCACAAATCATCAGGTGGTACGCATCTAAGAGCGCGAGTCTAAATCTTTCACTATAAGAAAGTACGTACTCTTTACTGTTCACTGATTTAATTAAGGTTACAAAAGCTTTACAAAGTACGGTAAATTTCCGGAAGAAAATTCACGTAATTTGCGTCTACTAATGAGTATTATAGATTGGGTGGCTGCGTCAAACACAGTTAAACCCAGGCTGGATGGTGTTGCTACTTACGGGAGGGGCTAAAAAATGAAGACTTTGACCATTTCTAAAACCGATATTGCCACCATGACTCCAGAGCAAGTGGATAACTTGGCTACTAGATTGGAGCAAGATAACTACAGTAATGCTTTTGAAGGTTTGAATGATTGGCATTTACTGCGAGCGATCGCGTTTCAACGTCCCGAATTAGTAGAATCTTATATCTACCTTTTGGATTTGGAACCCTACGACGAAGCGTAATACAGTTATCAGTTATCAGTTATCACTTATCAGTTATCAATGGGTACCATTTAAAACCCTTGTTCAATAAGGACAAGGATTTACCCACGGACTACCTATTTACGTCATTGTGACAATAGGAAGCATTCACCTGTAGGGTGCGGTTGATCTCAAAAGCTGATTTCTTGCTAAGGAGTGCGTAAGTTCTAAAGCGATACGGTTCAGTTAAGAAAATATTTGAGAATTGAAATTTAAACGAATCAACCTTCTGTAGGGGGTTTGGGGGCGGCAGAATGC
>NZ_JADEWL010000019.1 GCF_015207665.1 Plectonema cf. radiosum LEGE 06105 | reverse complement strand
CCCCCGAACCCCATCCCCTTAAGCTTGGGTGATGCTGACGATTTTTCCACCTTGACGGAGAATTTCTTGCATCTTATTTGATAAACGTTCGTAAGGTACGACAATCGCGTAGCTACTGCGTCTTACTTTGGGATACCCTGGAGAAAGCTGACCCGTTACTTCGATGCGATAGGAACGGTCTCCTATTCCGACTGCGTTTCCTACATTTTTTCTGGGAGATACATCGTTACTTGCACGGTAACTCCAGTTATTATTACTACCTGATGGTCCAACAATTGAAGATGCACTGTTGGTTCCTAATTCCCTGGCTAAACGAGACTTGTTTCCTTCTACCTGAGCGCGATCGCTATTGGCATAACCCCGGTATAAACGGAACATCCGATTAAACCCTACGGTTTTTTGTCCTGTTTGAGTTGCAAATCCACGATAATAAGGTACTATGTTATCACCAAAATTTTCGGTATACTCCACTGAATCAATGTAGGAGTCTATCTCAATGTCGTACCCTTCGTTATGATACAAATCGTTGTGGTAGCTCACTTCCGACTCATCGTAAGGAGCGCGACCCAATAAGTGCTTGTAATTTAGTTCGATAAATCGAGTTTGGAAATTGTTGTAGAAAAACTTCTTCTTATACAATTCCGATTTTGCAACTACACGCACAAACTCGCGCACGCTCATGTTACCGTCACGCAAAAGTGACTCAGCACTTGTGAGTTTTTCCGCAGCCATTAAATAATCATTACCTAAAAGCTGTTTATACGTAGCACGAATTACGCCTTCTATATCTTCCTTGGTGGCGTTGAGGCGTAATTCCACTCGCGGTGACTCATCAAAGGCTTCTGTTCCCAATCTGGATGCTGCTGATGTAATCGCCATTGCTATTATCCCCTTTTATTTTCACACAAATGGTGAACTGATTTTTGATATTTTTTTATCTATCTTTTAAAAACAATGCCCGGAGACCGATACAACCGCTAGGTGATAAACCCCATCCAGCACTTGCATCCCTCTCCGGGCTGACCGCAATACTTAGCTTAATGCGTTGATTGCGTAATCCATGTAGGTGTTAGCTTCGTTAGCAGCTTGACCGCTTAAACCGTGATTGCTTTTGATGTACTTCAAAGCTTCTATATACCAGCTAGGAGATAAGTCAAAAGAACGGTTGATTTCATCCAAACCTGCAATTAAGTACTCGTCCATAGGACCTGTACCACCAGCTACCAAACAGTAAGTTACCATTCTTAGATAGTGACCTACGTCGCGAGCGCACTTGGACTTACCGCGAGAATCAGCAGCGAACTGAGGTCCCTGCATTTGAGTGGTGTAAGGATACTTCTGATAAACAGCTTGAGCAGCACCATCAATCAATTGCTGAGCTTTGTTGGTCAAAGCACGAGCAGCTTCCATGCTCGCAGCAGCGCGATCAAAACGACCGTTAACAGCCTGTAATTCAGTGTTGCTTAAGAAACGACCTTGGGTATCGGCAGATGCAATTGCTTCGGTAATTGGTGTCTTCATGTCTTACAATCTCCTTTTATGTCTTGTTCTTTTTTTTGCCTGGATACCGATTTTTGGTTCCGGCTTGATTCTGGGTTTCTCTATCTTTATTTAGAATCTAGAAAGCGTTTTTCTACGCAACCGCAGCCGCAGCACGGTCAAAGTAACCACCCAATTCAGACATTAACTGGCTGCAATCACCCTTGGTGATTCCATTGGGGTCGTTAGCCATTTTGATCGCAGTATCTTTCATTTTTTGAACACCAACTGCTACGGAAGAACCGGGTGTACCCAAAGCTTGGTAAGTTTCGCGCAAACCATTCAAGCAACGGTCATCTAGTACGCTAGCGTCACCTGCAATCATGGAATAAGTTACATAGCGCAAGATGATTTCCATGTCGCGCAAGCAAGCAGCCATACGACGGTTGGTATAAGCGTTTCCACCAGGAGCAATTAACTGGGGCTGTTCTTCAAACAATGCACGAGCCGCATCGGTAACGATTTGAGAAGCATTGCTGGTAATCCGGTTAACAGTATCTAGGCGCTTGTTGCCTTCTTTTACCATGTTGCTCAGAGCATCTAACTGCTCGTTGCTCAAGAATTCACCTCTGGAGTCGGCTTGAGAAACTACCTTTGCGAATGCATCTAACATCGACTTTTTCTCCTGATTGCTTAGTTTTTATGTATGCCTTGATTAAAAATGGCAGTGTTTTATCAATGGATGGGATATAACAGATGTTGTTTTAACTGCCTTTTCGTTTTTCTCAATTTCTTTCTTCGACAATACCGAATTAGAAATATGAGAATCTTGGCTTATTTTATGAGAAATCGACAACCTTTACGAATTGATTGTCTCTTTTAAGTTTTGCCTGTTATTTAACCCCTCCAAATTATGTTTATACACTGCTATCAGAACATAATTTATTACAAAATGTTAATAAATACGATACTGCAATAAGAAAAACCTCAAGTCCTTCACATATAAGAACTTTGCCTGAAAAAACTGGCTTTTTATTGTTACAAAAGTTTGTATATTTACTTAAAATTGCTCATCTATTTATTTGTCAAGTTTTATTAATTATCCCAAAACCCTATGTATGGCAAGTAATTGAGTACCATGATACAATTCCAATCAGTAATGACTGACTTAATAGTTGTTAACAAAAACAAATATTAACTAAATGTAAAGATTTGAAAATTATTTTGCGATCGCCAAATCAAAAAAAGCTGAAAAGCCTTGGAATTCAAAGCGATTAGTGAAAAGTTCCCAGCGAACAGTTACTCACAAGGAACAAAAGAAAATTAATTGTCTATTGATCACTGTTGACTGTCTTAGGATTGGTATTTTCTATTTGAAGTAGGATTGATTCAGAAACTCGCTTAGCGTCGTCGTAAAACTTGTAATAAAGTTAAAAATACTTGAGGAAGAGGTGCAACAACTGCAACTAAATCCTTAGAAATAGGATGTTGTAACTGAAGTTTCCAAGCGTGTAAAGCTTGTCCGGGTAAGTTCACTCCTACCGAACGACCGGAACTATAAACAGAATCTCCTACAATGGGATGACCGATTTGAGCGCTATGGACGCGAATTTGATGGGTTCGTCCAGTTTCTAACTGAAAGTGCATTAATGTATAATTTCCTAAACGTTCTTTGATTTGCCAATGGGTAATAGCTTCTCGTCCACCTTTTTCCACGGGGACAACCGCCATTTTTTTGCGTTCTTTGGGATGACGACCTATGGGTAAATTAATGGTACCCAATTCTTCGGGAGTAACACCATACACTACACCAAGATATTCTCGTCGTGCAGTTTTGGCTTTAAGCTGGGCTTGTAAACTCTGATGTGCAACTTCAGTTTTGGCGATCGCGATCGCGCCTGTGGTATCTTTGTCAAGTCTGTGGACAATTCCGGGACGTTGAACACCCCCAATTCCTGGTAAATTGGGACAATGGGCCAAAAGTGCATTCACTAAAGTTCCGTCAGGATGACCTGGTGCGGGATGAACTACTAAACCTGCTGGTTTATTTAAAATTAGTATGTGATCGTCTTCATAAAGAATATCCAAAGGAATATTTTCCGAACGCAATTCTAAAGGTTCGGGCTGGGGTATCGTTAAAATAATCAAATCCCCTGCTTTTATCGGTACTTTTTTCGAGTGACAAACTTCACCATTAAGCTCAACGTTACCTTGTTCGATCAACTGTTGAATTCGCGATCGCGATAAATCGGTTTTATTTTGAGAAAGATAACTATCTAAACGGGAAGCGTTTTGCTCTACTCTTAAAGATATTGATTGATTTGATATCATTGGTGCAACTTCTCGAAATTGCTTCTTTCGGTACAAAAGGTAATTAAGAGGTGGTTTTTTGGTGTCTAGTTAAATTTCAAATAATAACCTATTATTATATTTTATTTATCGCTAACAGATTATTAGCTCTTAACTACTATGATTGATCGAAGGCAATATGTTTACAACGATATTTATAGCATTTTGTCCTAAATACTTAAAATTGTCAAAATATAAAAGTATTAAATCCAGCACGGGAGCAAACACCATTTGTCATTGCAACCGGAACGTAGTGCAGGGAAGCATTCACCCGTAGGGTGCGGTTCATCGCAGAATCTTTGGGATTACGTCGCTATCACCCGAAGGGTGCGGTTCATCGCTCGTAATGACAGGATGACGTTACTGTTGCGTAAGTCCTAAAATCCTACATTTTAATTGTAACTATTGAATTAATCGAAGCATGGAAAGATATGTAATAATTGCAACTATAATGCTAGTATAAAAAACTGATAACGTGTTCTAACTACATTGCTTGATTATTTTCAAATAATTTTGCAATGTTGAAATTTTTCTAAATGATTCGGCTCAAAGTTCCTTATTTTTGTTCTAGTATTTAAATGAGTGACGTTATAAGGAACGCTTAACAGAGTGTTAATAACTATCTAAAGAGTAAAATTGACTATTTATTAGACATATTTGGCTTTTTTTTATTTAGTGAAAGCATTCTGAGTACTAAATTGAAACCGAATTAACGAGATATGCAAAATAATAAATTGTCTTTAGAAAAATATTTATCGTTTGATTTAGAAAAAGCGGAAGATTATCAAAATCTAGAAGTAGACTTATTTGAGAATTTGAAAGATCAGGAAGATTCTTTTAGTGAAAATTATACAGAACTCAGCGGTCAAACTCAAAATTTAGATAATTCAAGTTTAAATGCATCTCAATCAGATGTTAATCAAAATAATGACAAGGTACATGATAACGGAAATAGCTTTCTAAATACAAATATTAATCAGGTAGATGATGGGATTAGAGAGGATTATTCCACCGTAGAAAAAAATGAAATCCACTATCTTAATTTCATTAGAAAATCTGAAATAGCGGTTTATCAACAAAATGCGTTAAGAAATCATCGTTACAGCGATTATCAGCAAGAAGAGAATCTCAAGACTTATACCGTTGTTTGTATTGATGATAGTAGAGCCGTAGTAAACGCGATTAAAATGTATTTAAATGATAAAATATTTTCTGTTATTGGCATCAATGATCCACTAAAAGCTCTAATGCAAATTGTCCGCTTAAAACCGGATATAATTTTATTAGATATTACTATGCCGACATTAGATGGATATGAATTGTGTTCTTTGTTAAGGAAACATTCTTTATTGAAAGAAACGCCGGTAATTATGGTGACAGGAAAAAAAGGAATCATCAATAGAGTTAAAGCCAAAATGGTAAAAGCATCAGATTATTTAACAAAACCCTTTCAGAAAAAAGATTTGCTCAAAGTAATATTTAAATATATTGTTTGATGATTATTTTCAAGCTTAAACCTGTATTTACGTCAAGTTAACCTTTTGTGAAAGCGAATAGTGGGAAAAAGTCAAACATACGTAGTTTTACGGAAGTGCAGTGAAGGAATTGTTAAGTGTATAACAGTACTGAACTGATGATATTATGAAACAGCTTTATGAAAAGCATTTACTTAAACTTCTCCGTAAAAGCTTCAGCTACAGCAATTAGTTACAGATTTGTATCTACCATTTCTCTAACATTGCTGTGCTTCTCCTCACCCTTACTCGTTATTAACACAGCTTCAGCACAGACAGCGGATAATACTAACCTTGAACAAACAGCAGTTGCGAGCATCAACTATGCAGTATCTACCTTAATGGAGGTATTGCGAAGTGAAAATGTAGAAGCTAGAATCAATGCTGCTCGTGCATTAGGTGGAATGGGTACTCAAGCTAAAATAGCTGAACCCGCTTTAACAGTAGCATTATACGACAAAGAAGCGCGAGTGCGTTATAGTGCTGCAAGCGCGATCGCAAATCTCGGTGGAGATACCAAAAATGCTTTTCCTGTCTTAGTCAAAGCTTTAGAAGATGAATCGAAATGGATTCGTCACGATGCTGCCTATGCTTTGAGCAATATTGCATTGAATTTCCAAGGGAAAGTTCGTGATTTATCAGCAGAAGAATTAAATCAAACAGTGACTAACCTTGAAAATAGCTTAAAAGTTATGCAAGATTCAAAATTAGAGATTCCCCCACAAGCGATTAAATCTATTAATGATTCCTTGGATACTTTGAAGAGAGAAAAACAGCGACAGTAATTTAGATCCAGAAGTCGGCTTTCTTAAACAAACCCGACTTCTCTGACAAGAAATACTTATGACTTTAGTCATAAATTTGAAATATTCAACATGAGATTTCTACCACAAACATTTTTTTGTTTAGAATGTTAATTAAGTGGGTCAAAGTTGTTTACAAAAAAATCCCCAACCCTATATCTTGCAATAATTACCACAAAAAACAGCTTTCATACTTCAATTTATTTGGTTAGCGAGAAAATTAGTTCTCGCAGAGAATGCAAGATATTAACAAAGATTTTTCCAATATTCCAACATTCCAACAAGTTATCAACAGAAGGTGTAGAAATGAATAGAACATTCAAACGTATATTCTTACCCAGTTTATTAGCTACAGGTATATTCGGTGCTACTTTTGTACCAGCAAAACCTGCTGCTGCTGATGATAAATTACTCGAAGACGTAGGAATTGGTGCTGCGGCTGGTGCGATTACCGGAATTATTACCAACAACGATTCTATTTTCACCAACGCTGCTAATGGTGCTGCTGCTGGTGCTGCGGTGAATGCTGCAAATAGCGGTAGAAGAAACAAAAGAGATCGTAACCTTGTTCAAGATATCGGAGCTGGTGCAGTCGGTGGTACTGTAGCAGGTGAAATTACCAACCGTAGAGGCACCCTGAGTAATACAATTAACGGTGCTGCTGCGGGTGCTGCTATCCATATTTTACGCAATAAATAAAGAATTGGTCATGGGTAATAGGGAATTAAATCTTTAAAATCCCTGTAATCCATGTAATCTATTTCAATCCGTGTTCTAGAATTGTTAGCTTTAAATCCAGCTTATTTTTTCATCAACCTATCCTTAACCTAACAGGACATCGAATTAAGGTATTCTACTTAATACAAAGGATTATTTGTTACATTAAGTGCTTACCTGAGTTAAAGATGACCAGACTATTGGATATCTTCTTAGCAGGGGGTTTTATGATGTTTCCTCTGCTATTTTTGTCGGTTGTAACCTTAGCTTACGCAATACAGCGCGGTTGGTTTTGGTTGAGGTTGGTGATTGAGGAAAGACAGGTAGTCCAGGATGTGTTAACGGTAGCACAATACGATTTGAACAAAGCAGAAAAAATCGCAAGAGGTAACAAAGATTTAGCAATTGCCCGTTTTCTTTCTGCACCGCTAAAACTGAATAATCCAACTCAGGAAAGCTTTCATTTAGCAGTAAAAGCAGCGGCTGATCAGGAATTAGTTGATATCGGCGGTAGTGACAAACTCTTAGAGAGCATAATTATTATTGCACCTTTATTGGGCATTTTAGGTACTGGTGGTGGTTTAATTGCCACTTTCATGACTTTTAGAAATGGTGGTGCAGACGGTAGCAATACTAGTGGGGTTGCAGATTCGATTTTGCAGGCATTGATTAGTAGTGCAGCAGGTATTGGGGTAGCGATTCTAGCATTTGCTTGTTTGCGATTTTTTGTAATATTACGTGCGCGTCGTGTAGATTATTTTTCTACACTAGGTAATCAATTAGAGTTGATTTATGTGCATTTTTGGGAGCAGCCAGTTGAAGATGCCAAAATCATTGAATAAATAGTCTACCTACGCTATCGAAATATTTAATTTATAACCTAATTAAAATGTAGAGACGTTGCAGTGCAACGTCTCTTTACGTAAGATATTGTATCAAATTAATATTCTATATTGCTGATTTGAAGTATAAAACGAATTGGATAACCAAAACGTTTATAGAGACGCAAGGATTTGCGTCTCTACATTCTGATTGCCTGTAAAATCAATTACAGATTAAGCAGGATTATTTTTCAACAAAAGAACAATTGCTCCTTTACCTTCTTTTGTAGGTACAAAAGAAATATACTTGATAAATTCACCTTTCTTGATTTCGTACAGAAGCTCAGAGGCTTCATCCTTTTTGATTCGAGATGCTTCAAAACCTTCGGATTCTAGGTTACTTTTGATAACTAGAGCTAATTCTTCAGGAGTGTTTTTTGCATCTTTACCCAAGACTTTTTCTACTTCGGGAGTGACAGCAAAATCCTTTTCTTCTGTCCAACCAAGTTGAGTGTAAAGATTGCTGAATGTTACATCAAATACTTGTTGCTCAGTCTGAGAATTTTCTTGCAGATTTTGATTACTCAATCTGTAGCAGTCAACTCTCTCTGAAGACAAAAGAATCATCGTACCCGGCTCTTTAGTTGCAAAAAGTTGCAAAAATTGAGTTAAATTTTCTTTGGAAACTTGATAAACCTTTGTATCAGGTTCGTCAGTGAGTTTTTCTACTTGGAAATCTGTAGCTGCTAATCTGTTCTCAAAATAAGCTGCAACTGCATCTAACGAATCAGATGTAAGTCGAGTACGTCTATCTAGTCTTGCGATTTGTGTTCCACAAAAAATCGGTCTAACGCTGATGTAGTTGGGAAAATCAGCAAATGGATTTACAGGAAGTTCTGTTGTATTGTTTGTTTCAGAAGGTGTTTCTTCTGATTGTGATTGTGTTGTTGTATCAGTAGATTCTGATGGTGCTATTTCTTCTGGTTGTGATTCTGTTGTTGTGCTGTTTGCTTCAGAAGATGTTTCTTCTGGTTGTGATTGAGTTGTTGTATCCGTAGATTCTGATTGTGCTATTTCTTCTGGTTCGGATACTGTATTTATAGGTTCTGGAACTAATTGGGATACTGGTTCGGATGGTGTGAAATTAATCTGCGACTCTGGTTCACTTGTACTAACATTGTTAGTTTCTGCTGGGAAATCTGGCAATGGTGCGGCATTGTTCTGTGATTCATTGAAAGAAATACCCGGCTCATTCAACGAAACATCTGATTCGCCTAAAGAATCACCCGACTGACTTGATTCATTTAAAGCTAAATCGGGGTTTGTATTAGTTCCATCTTCTAAATCGTTTAATAAAGGTGGTTCTTCGGGTATTGTTACCGTGTCCCCTTCACCCAAAGAATCTAGCTCTGGTTTCTCGGTAATCGAACCATCTTCGTTAAATAATTCTTCCTCGATTCCTGCTTCTGAGACATTTGCAGCATCTTCTGCATTTACATCAGCATCAGTCGAAGTGAAAGGTATTGGTGCTACAAATAGCAAACCGTGTAATGTTGCTGAAGCTAGCAACATTTGTGGAGAAACTTGTCGCAAGGGAACAAGCAAATTATTCAGAAAAAATGACTTAATCATGTATTTTGCTCTGGGAATCTGAATTGCACTTCGGGCAAGAAAAACTTAAGAAAATCAAATATCGATGCACAGAGCGAAACCAGATAATTATTTTGAAGCATAGAGCATGAATTATCAAGCCCAAAATTTCATACTCTATACTTTCTTAGTCAAAATTTATAGCATCCTGTATATCAATATGTTAATCATAGCATTATTTGAAATTCATATTGTTTTTTTGGCTTACAAAAGCTAGCTTAATTATAGATATTTATATGACTTTTTTCAAAACAAAATTTTTAATTTTTTTTGACAAAAACAATAGTTACTATTACCTAAAAATCAAAAATTAAACTGATTTTAATAATTTTCGACTGGTTTGTTTAACAATTCTTAACTAGTAAAAGGGTAGGGTATTTCTGGTAAGAACCTCACGTAGAATTCTATCCCCCACAAATCGAAATACTATGAATTTTAAAGCTACTGCATTGAATCGAATCGTAACTTCTTCTGTTGCTGCTGCTGCTGTTGTATTAAGTCCTGTTTTCGCAACAGTTGCTCAAGCGCAAACTCAATCTTTAACTGGTGCAGGTGCTAGTTTCCCTGCTCTTTTGTATCAACAATATACTCGTGAAGTTCGTAAAACACACTCTGATTTGCAAGTAAGCTACACCTCTTGTGGTTCTAGCTGTGGTATCCGCAACTTTATCAACGGAACTGTTGATTTTGGTGCTAGTGACGCAGCTATGAGCGATGCAGATATTGCTAAAGTTAGCCGTGGCACAATTTTAGTACCTACCGCAGGTGGTGCTGTTTCTGTTATTCATAACATTCCTGGTGTAAAGGATCTCAAGTTGTCCCGCACAACTCTACCTTTGATCTTTGGCGGCGCAATCACCAACTGGAACGACGCTAGAATCAAAAAAGATAATCCTGGCGTTAACTTGCCTAACCTAGCTATCACACCTGTTGTCCGTGCAGATGGTTCCGGTACCACTTTTATCTTCACAAACCACCTCAGCACCATTAGCAGCTACTTCAAGGGAAGAGTTGGTACTGGTCAGAATCCAAGCTGGCGTTTTAAGTCAGTGAGAAAGGGTCCCGGTAACAATGGTGTAGCTGCTTTGGTTAAACGTACTCGTGGTTCTGTTGGTTACGTTAACGACTCTTACGCTTTTCAGAACAAGCTTAACTCTGCAATGGTTCAAAACAGCAGCGGACAGTTTGTGGCTCCTTCTTTGAAGGCTTCTAACGAAGCTTTGGCTAGCGTCCAGTTCCCCGCTAACTACCGCGTATTCGTTGGAGATTCTTCCAAGGGTTATCCCATCGTTGGTTTAACCTGGATGATGATTTACAAAAAGTACCCCACCGCTGCTAAAGCTGCCGCTGTTAAGAAGTGGATCAATTGGGTAATGACCAAAGGTCAAAGCTTGAACGACGATTTGCTCTTCACCAGCATTCCTGCTAGCGTTAGACAGCGTGTTATTAATCAAGTTAACAGTGAAGTTAAGTAATTAATTTAGAACGCAGAAAGCTTTTAATTTGAATTGAGTTAAGAGTAAATTTTTCTAACTTCTGTGTTTCCAATTATTAGTTAATTGAACGAAGATGGGGTGGGCATTATGATCATTTTGCCCACCCTTGTTTTCAGGTGTGTGTAGTAAATTTACTTGATTGTAATTACAATCCAAAATCTAAAATCTAAAATCTAAATCACGGGTAATGGCTAATTCATCGGTTCAACCAAATTCAGCAGTTGATGGCAAGCTCGATATTTTCGCTCAAGATGCGAAAAATATATGGTTAGAGAAAGGGTTTAAGTGGCTGGTACATGGTTTTGCAATTTTTGTGGCAATTCTGTTTCTGTGGATGGTTTACATCATTTTTCAGCAAGCAAAACCAGCCATTGATAAGTTTGGGCTAGGATTTTTGTGGAGTCAAGAATGGAATATTGAAGCTGAGATTTATGGTGCATTACCCTACATTTACGGAACACTTGCAAGCAGCCTTTTAGCGATTTTAATTGCCGTACCTGTAGGGTTGGCGATCGCCTTAGTTACCAGTGAAGATTTTTTACCTTCCTACGTGCGATCGCCAGCAGCTTTTATGGTGGAATTAATCGCTGCAATTCCCAGTGTAATTATTGGTTTGTGGGGCGTTTATATTTTAATTCCGGTTATTTTACCCTTGCAAACTTGGTTGTCGGCAAATTTCAAATGGATACCGCTGTTTAATACTGATTCCCCTAGTGGTGATAATTTATTAACAGCGGGAATTATTTTAGCTATTATGATTTTGCCAATAATGGCAGCAATTAGCCGCGATGTTTTGTTAGTAATTCCCAAACATTATCGCAGCGGTTCGATGGCTTTAGGTGCTACTCGTTGGGAAACGATTTTTCGAGTATTATTACCTACTGGATTGCCTGGTATTGTTGGTGCTACTATGCTGGCTTTGGGACGTGCTTTAGGCGAAACAGTAGCTGTAACAATGGTAATCGGGAACTCACTATTCATCAGTGCTTCGTTGCTAGATGGAAGTTATACAATTCCGGCTGTATTAGCGAATGAATTTCCTGAAGCTGAGATTGGACTGCACACCGGAGCGTTAACGTATCTAGCTTTGATTTTGTTCGTTATTACTCTAGCAGTTAACATCGGGGCTGTGGTATTAGTTCAGTTATTGAATCGGAAGAAAAAGTAATTAATGTGACGTTAATGTCGGAAAGTTAGCAGTACTTCAGATAGACAAAGATTGGGATTGAAAATATTTCGCTAGGATTGAGGCAAATGAGTGCTAGTAAACGTCCGGAAATTGATTTGTCTGTAGCAAGGGAAGTATGTAGCCCTCTGTCGCCAGAAAGGTTTGTCTTCCAATATGGAATGACATTTATTGCTTTTTTTCTGACCTTTTTGGCATTATTACCTTTATTTTCACTAATATGGGTAATTTTCGCAAGAGGATTGTCTAATCTCAGACCAGAGATGTTTGTTAAGCAAGTGGTTGATTTTGGGTTTGCCAATGCGATTGTTGGTACTATCAAAATGGTTGGTATTGCTTCATTGTTTAGCATTCCGCTTGGGGTAATCACGGGGATATTTCTATCGGAATTTGGTAAAGATTCCAAAATCTATGGAATTGTGCGCTTTTTTACTACTGTCCTTAGCGGTGTACCTTCAATTGTTGTGGGTGTATTTGCTTATGGTGTTTTTGTGATTACAACTAAGCAATTTAGCGCTGTTGCTGGTGGATTTGCTTTAGCTATTATTATGCTGCCGATTATCGCTCTCACAACCGAACAAGTACTAAAACTTGTTCCCAATTCTTTACGTTTAGCATCCGCTGCATTGGGAGGAAACCGCTTCCAAACTACTTTTAAGGTTGTGTTAGCTGCTGGCTTACCTGGAATTACTACAGCTATATTATTGGCGATCGCTCGTGCTTCTGGTGAAACTGCACCGCTACTTTTCACAGCTTTGTTTAGCGATTTTTGGACAGAAAGTTTGCTGCGTCCTACAGCTTCTCTACCTGTATTAATTTATCGCTTTTATCAGCAAGACGACCCTCAAATCTTCCAATTAATTTGGACTGCTTCGATTGTATTAGTCAGTTTAGTGTTCTTATTAAATCTTCTGTCTAGGGTAATTACCAGTAAAAAAAGGTAAATACAGCAGATTCCAGGTTTCTTCAGTTGCAGTTTATTAGTTTATATCGTCAAAGTTTCTTTCTTCATGAGTAACTTAATTCCAGCCATTACTGTCAAAAATCTTGCTTTCTATTACGGTACTTTCAAGGCACTTCAAGGAGTGTCCCTAGATATTTATCAAAAGCAAGTAACAGCTCTTATCGGTCCTTCTGGTTGCGGTAAATCAACTTTGATCAAATCTCTCAATCGCATCGGCGAATTAGAGGCTGATGTCAGAGTTGATGGAAAAGTAGAATTTTTCGGTCAAAATATCTACTCTCCCCGCGTCAACCTTAACAGACTACGCCGCCAAATCGGTATGGTCTTCCAAAAACCGAATCTATTCCCGATGAGCATTTATGATAACGTAGCTTATGGAATCCGCATTGCCAGGCATTGTCCTAAATCTGAATTAGATGGGATTGTCGAATCTGCAATTAAAGGTGCTGCATTATGGGATGAAGTCAAGGACAAACTATACAAATCTGCTTTAGGTTTGTCTGGAGGTCAACAACAGCGTTTATGTATTGCTCGTTCTTTGGCTGTTAGACCCCAAATATTGCTAATGGATGAACCTTGTTCGGCGTTAGACCCCATTGCAACCATGAAGATTGAAGAGTTAATTCATGAATTACGCGGTGAATTAACAATTGCGATCGTTACTCATAATATGCAACAAGCGCAACGTGTAGCCGACTTCACCGCATTCTTCACTACTGATGAAAGCCGTGCCGGACAAATGGTTGAATTTGGAGCTACTCAACAAATATTCAAGAACCCCCTCGATCAGCGGACTCGCGATTACGTCTCTGGACGTTTTGGCTAAGTTACGACGACCACATATAATATATTTTTCAGGGTGCAGTCTCCGTTTTTTTTTCGGATTTAAATAAATATTAATTAAGTAATTAAATATTAAATTTATCAAGGCTATTATATACTTTTGCTTATATGAAAGCTTGTAGGTAATTTCATAACTTTTGATGATAAAAAAAATTGATGATGACAAATAAAAAAATGTAGAGATATCCCATTGTATATCTCTACAAAATATGTATAAAACAATGAATATAGAGTAACCTTAATAAGCACCAGTTTTGTGCAGTAATACTTTAAAAGTGCGGAGAAAAATGTTCAAATCAAGTGATATTGACCAATTCTCAATGTAGCTCATATCTAATTTAATTACATCATCAAAATTATCGATTTCAGAACGTCCAGAAACCTGCCATAATCCAGTAATACCGGGGAGAACTTCTTGACGAATAAAATGCTTGGTTTGAAATTTTTGTACGTCGCGGATTGGTAAAGGTCGAGGACCAATTAAACTCATTTCACCAACTAATACATTAAAAAATTGCGGTAATTCATCCAGACTGTAACGGCGTAAAAACTGACCAACTCTAGTTACTCTAGGGTCATTTTTCATTTTAAAAAACACACCATCTTTCATTTCATTTTTAGCTTCTAAAGAAACTTGAATTTTTTCTGCATCGGTAATCATTGTCCGGAATTTCCAAATCAGAAACTCTCTACTATGTAAACCAATACGTTTTTGACGAAAAAATATTGGTCCGGGAGAATCCAGTTTAATCAGTACAGCAATAGATAAATAAACAGGTGCGAGTAGGACTATTAAAAATAGCGCAAAATAAAAGTCAAACAACCGCTTTAACCAAAAATCAACCCCAGGAAAAATGGGTGCTGTAATGGTGGGGAAAGCTAATTCTCCAATCAAACTAAACTGAGATTTGGAGAAAGGAAGTTTATTTTCTGTTGGTAGAATGTGTATGGTAATTCCTGCATTATAAAAATGCCAGCAAAGAAAGGAGCGGTTTTTTATTGAATCCCAGGAAATAAATATTTCCTCTACATTTTGACTGCTTAAAAATGCAAAAGTCTTTTCTCTATTAGCCCAATCGAGACAGCTAGATTCTGCAAAACCTTGTACTGTATAACAGTTATCTTTTTCGACAATGTTGATTAATTGCTCTTTTTCTTGAGCGTCTGCGATGATAAAAATTGAATGACGAATGATACCTTTTTGGCGCAGAAAATTAGTTGAGAAATCGAATATTTTTCTAAAAATACAGATAGAAGCGATAGATGCAAGCCAATACAATAAATAATTAGAACGCTGAATGTAAGTACTTGGGTCGTAGATATAAGTGATGAATAATAGCAGTATAGATGATAAGGAAATTGCTTTTACGATGCTTACATAATTACGACGGTACATACCTGCTCGGTAAACACCACTGTTAACAAGAATAGCAATTTGAACTCCTAAACTTAGTAATAGAAATGGTAGATTTTTTGTCCATTCAGATTGTAAGGGAGAACTGTAAGTAATAACTAAATTCCAAGCGATACTCAAGGATGAAATATCGAGCAGTATTAATAGAATTACGCGCAGCAATCGGATAAATAATCCTCGCTGTATAGTTGCACTTTTCGCGGAGCGTAAGTCGGGCTTGAAGCTATTTATCGCTACATTCACGTAAGACACGATACTCAAATCTCCTGTTATAAATGTGTGTGAAATAAGGTTAGTTGAATTATCAAAATTAATGCAATAGAGTATCTAGTAGGATTTTGCTCGATCAGAAAAACCAAAGATTTCCTGAATCAATAATTTACCGATAAACCAGGGTTGAACTAAATAGCGCTTCCATAGTCTTTTGGGTTCGCTAAACAGACGATAAGACCATTCCAATCCCATTTTTCCCATCCACCGTGGGGGAGTTGGAACGACACCTGCAATATAGTCCATACAAGCACCACTGGGTAGAATTGCATTGGTCTGAAGCTGGTCGAGATTATCGAGAATCCAACGTTCTTGACGAGGCATACTCATTCCTACCATTAAAATGTGAGGTTGGAAAGCGTTGATTGCAGCGATGGTAGTTTGATTCTCTGGACTATCTTTAGTCACGTCGATATAACCATGAGCGCAAGCAATCTCTAAACCAGGGTATTTTTGACGTAAGATATCTGCTCCTTGTTGAGCAACTCCCGGTTTAGAACCTAAATAAAATATACGCCAATTTTTGTTAACAGCTTCTTCCATTAAAGACCATACCCAGTCAGCATAGGTAACTCGATGTTCTCGCTCGATGGAATATCCCCGCAGTTTACCAATGAATACTAATGGCATACCATCAACATGGATATAGTCAGCCTTGTTATAGAATTTACGCATCAGAGCGTCATGATGGTAAATATACAGACTATGCAAATTGTGATTGGCAATAATCCATTTTTTTTGCTGTTGAATAGACTCTGCAACTAAAGCATTCAATTGGGAAATATTGAGTGCATCGACTTCAATACCGAGAAATTTTAATGGGGAACGATTCATAGGTTTAAGATGTTTTAAAAGTTAAGCATTACTTGTGGATAAGAGAATATTTGCAATAGATTGCGCTCTAGCATTCCAGGAATATTTCTCTTTAATTAAGTTGTATGCAGCCTGAGCAAGGGGTTGATATTTTGCTTGATTTAAAGCAACATCTAAGATTTTTTGAGCAATGTCTTCGGCAGAGTAATCTGTTACTAAAAGATGTTGGAGATGGCGAAATTCTTCTAAACCACGCAATCCTTCAGGTGTGGAAATTACTAGTTTTTGACTTGCGAAATAATCAAGGGCTTTATTCCGCGCTCCTCCTGCTACTGCTTGTTTAGAAAATGGTAATAGAGTAATATCTGCATATTTAATGTGAGTTATAAAATCATTTCTACTAGGCAAAAATCCTGTGAATGAAATATTAGATGGGAATGTTTTTTCAATGTCGTCTTTGTTGCGACCGATGACAACAAAATGTATTTTTTCTGGCTGATTTTCTAGTTTTTTAGCAATATCTATTGTCATGGATACTGACATATCATTAGTCGGAAATCCATAGGTTTTCGGCGCGACAACTACTACAATTTTAGCTGGTCGTAATTGTTTATAAGGGTCTGTATCATTTAAAGAATGACTATTTAATAAATCTTCTGTAACTCCATTTCCTATACAGGATATTTGTTTGGGAGTTCTTCCATACCACTGAGAAATTAATTCGGGGGTAGATTCCCCAGCAGCAATGATAGGATGACCAGAAAAGATAAGTATTCCTTGAGCAATATAGGTTTTAATACATTGTTTGAACTCTTGAAACCAATTATTCACTGAAGATAAACGAGTCCAATATTCATAAGCAGAAAAAGTATGAAAATCCAAGACAAGAGAGCAATTTTGATTTTTTTTGAGTTTAAGAGCAATCAATGCAGCTATACTTGGAAGTGTTTCTTGAGCATATATAATATCTGGACGAAACTCATCAATAGATTTTTGTACTGCTTTAATATATGATTTAAGACTTCTAGAACCGACAGAAATTGATTGAGCATAATTAACAGATGAACAATCTAATCCTAGTTGACATACATCAAAATATTTAACTAGATATTGTCCAAGATAAAAAGGTCTGGTAAAAGCGCCAAAAGGCTCGCTAGAATCAAGATTAGAAACAATTAATAAACGTTTACCCATAATATAATTGGTAATTGGTAATTGGTAATTGGTAATTGGTAATTGGTGATTGGTGATTGGTAATTGGTAATTGGTAATTGAGAATAATATTAATGAGTTCTGGTTATTTTTTAATTAGTATTATGCAATTTCCTGCGGTATTTATTCTGTAAAAGTTGGAGATGCAGCTAAATTTTTATACCCAATAACGGCGCGAATATAAGGTAATAACCAATAAATCAACCAAAATCTTCCGGAATGACGGGAGCAAAATGTAGTCCAAGGTTTGAGAGGAAATCCTTTGACTTGTAATATTTTTCGCAAACGTTGTTGTAAGGGTAAATTAGTATCAGCCCAACTATTACGAATAGAATTTTTACTACAAGTACCAACATATCCAGGTGCAATCCAAATAGAACAGCCTAATTTACGCGCTCTGAGACCATAATCTAAGTCTCCTAAACTATGAATAAATGCTGCATCGATATTGCCAACTTTTGCCACAACACTATGAGGAATTAACACACAATTACCAAACATCGCGTCACATTGCTGTATGAGTTGAGTTGGTTCTAAAAATTCAAATTTATTAGAGTACCATTTTTTGGATTTAACAGCACCTCCATAGGTGGGTTTTTGAGTAATTGGGTCTTTAGTTGTACCTACCACAATCGAATTTTCACAACCTTGTTTGCTCAAATAAATTTGAATATTCAACAATTTATCTAAGGTATCGGTTTCTAAAAACGTGTCGTCATTCAACCAAAGATAATAATTGTAAGAATTTTTAATTGCTTCTGCGAATGCTAAACGCATTCCTCCGACCCAGAATAAATTACCGTTTCCTTGGAGAATTTTTACTTGTGGAAATTCTGCTTTGATTGCTTCTGCTGTACCATCAGAACTACCATCATTAGTTAAAAAAACATCAAATGTATTTGTTTGCTGATGCAACGCACGTAGACAAGCAAGAGTTGTTTCGCGTCGGTTAAAGCAGGTCATAATGACTGCTATTTGTGGTTGATTTATTCTAGTATTCATTGATAAAAAATAATAGGTTTTAGTGTGAAAAAATTGTGAAATATTTATCGATAGTATTAGTTTAATTTAAAGATTTGCTACCCGTTCTATCCAACCACTTAGGTTAATATTCAAGTTAAAATTATGCAATTTTTTCTCCAATTTTCTCACCGTCAACATATGTCTATGTAATACAGAAGTACGTGGCATTTGATGAGCAATTACTCTTTCACATAGCCATTTGTATTTATCTGAATCAAGATTAAAGTTTTTCAGTTTTTTGATTTGTTGATTCCAGTCATGGTAGTAGAACAAATTAAAATAATGCATCGAAATTAAATCATCCCATTTTTTTAATCGCCATTGTTTTGATAATCGATTGTGTAAAGGTAATGGATAACTATAATTATCGGAAAAATGCGAAACATTTTCTGATAATGCACATAAGGTAACAGATAAAACTGACTGTTCTACAAAATAAATACCTTGGGGAGGAGCAATATCTAAACGCATTACTTTTTCAAAATTTTCTTTCCAGGATGTAAATATTCCTGCATTTCTTCTAACAGCAACTAAACCGGAATTCCAATAAGCTCGAATTTTTTTATTCCCAATTGGAGCATTGACAAATATTTCGTTGTTGACTCCTAGCACCTCGTAAAGTTTTTGCCAGTACCATTCATGGGGGTCGTTTTTACCTGTAGAACCGATACCTTGACCATATTCAGGACGCATTCGCACGTTACAATCTGCTGGTAATAAAAATTCTGTTGGTTCTGCGAAAAAGCATTTATCACTATCAAGAAAAACTAGAATTTCTGCATCTATATTTTGTTCTGCATATGCACAAGTTAAGGGTTTATTTGCTAAATAGTATTCGTGAAATTCTTGGTTTATTGGTAGTTGTTGATGAATCACTCCTAATTGTTGAAATGCTTTTTGGGTTTCTATGGCAATTGGTGTACCTGTTCGAGGATGAAAACTATATATTGGTGTATCTTTTAAATTACCGCAGAATTTACGAATACTTTCTGCGAGCATCAACGATTGAGGTTCTAAACGACCTGGTTCTGTACAAATTATGAAGGCTAATGGTGTTGTCATTTGGTGTTAATCCTTGATGGTGTTTTTAGACAGTTATTTATTTAAACCGCAGAGACGCAGAGAGCGCTGAGGAAAGAAAGAAGGAACTATTTGATGATTTAGATTGCTTTGTTTCAGAGATAATTTGTGTAAATATTTGAGAATAACGTTTTGCTTGTAATTCGAGGGTGAATTCTCGTTGGGCTTTTTCTCTTGCGTAGAAAGATAGTTTTTCGTGTCTTTGAGTGTTTTCTAAAACCCAAATAATTCCTTGAGCAAAATCATCAATATCGTAAGGTTTAGCTAAGTAACCACACTGTTGATGGTCGATTATATCTTTTAAACCAGTTGCGTTAAATGCTACTACCGGAGTTCCACAAGCGAGGGATTCGGAGGCAGTTTGTCCGAAGGATTCTTGTAGAGATGGAACTAGCATTACATCGGCAGCGGAATAAACGGCAGCTAAAGATGTATCATCATATAAATGTCCTAAATAATGAGTTTTGAATCCTAATTCTGGTGGATTTTCTGGTTGAGAAGCACCAAAAATTACTATCTCGGTGTTATCTTTCCAACCAGATTGACTTAGTTTTTGTAATGCTGGTTGTAATAAATGAAATCCTTTATTTTTATCGCTGGTTGCTTCTAATGCTCCAAATAAAATCAGTTTTTTCTCTTGAGGTAAATTGAGAATTTCGCGAGCTATATTTTGGGGAATAGGTCGATATTTTTGAGTGTTCAATCCATGAGGAATTACTTCTATTCGTGAGTTTTTAAATAATGAACTGGACTTAGCACATTCAGCTATCCAATTACTAGGAGCAATCAAAGTTAAATTTAAGTTGCTTAAGGCTTTAACTTTACGGTTGTGTACCCAGCGAGATAAATCGCGTTCGCGATTGCTATTAAGTTGCGGGCAAGCACCACAAGATTGGGTATAGCGTTGACAATCTCTAGCAACGTGACAACCTCCAGTAAATACCCACATATCATGAAGTGTCCATACTAAAGGCTGTTTGAGTTTAGCGATGGATTCTATTTGCATAAAAGCTCCACTAATCCAATGCAAATTAATAATATCTGGATTAATTTGTGCGATTTGAGGGACAACTCTATCTGGTAACCATTGACTAAAAAATGTACTTTTGGTTTTATTTTTATAAAACTTCAAAGGTAAAGTTTCAAAGGTCAATTTTGTTTTAGCTATACCTTGGAATAATCGTATTTTTGGTGCAATTACTGTTTTATCATTACTTGATTTTTCTTGCACTAACATTTGTGAATCTAGTCCGATATGTTGTAATCCTTTGTGTAATCGATATGCAGCCCTAGCAGCACCACCGTTAATATCATGAGTACTTAAATGTAAAATTTTCATTGATTATTTCTCTCTTTTAATTATTTAAATAATTAATTAGTATTAAGCTTGTGCCAAATTGAGTAATGTTCTTCTTCTAGCTCTGTGATATTCCATCGTTAAAGTTAGAGAAGTTGTCAAATACATAAACCAATTCCAACTAGGAGTTAATAATCTAGCTTCAGAAATATTCACGATAATAATGATGACAAGCATTTGCATTGGTAAATAATCTTCAGGTTTTTTCGCAACTAATACAACTCGATAAAGTGCCATAGTAAAGAAGCGAATAAAACCGATAATAAAAATTAAGAATCCACCAATTCCGACATCTAACATTATCTCCAAAAAGCCATTATGAGAATTACTTGCCCATTCATAAGTTAATCTGGTATTTGAAGCGAATGGACTAGTCCAAAATCCAGCGTATCCGTAACCAAATAAAGGTCTTTTGAGAATTTGGTTTAATACAGGTTCCCATAAGTCTGTACGTCCACTTAAAGTTAAATCTTTGCCAGATGTACCAACTAAAGTTTCTGCGTTACCTACAATTAATATTAAACCGCTAACTAATAATATTAAAACAAAACTAATTGCAATTATTTGTAATTTATAGTTATTGTTTGTACTAAGTTTATATAAAGGTAAAAGAGATATCATTGTGATAACAATCATTAAAGAAGTTGTGGAACGAGAGAGAATAATTAAACAAATAGATAATGCAAATATTGTTAATCTGAGCCAGCGAAATCGAGATTCACTCAACGCTAAATGTAAAAAAATTCCTGCACTCCAAGCCATCATGTACCCCAATTCATTTTTATGACCAAAAATTCCAGCCCACATACCACCAGGTAATTCTGGTGTTGTATGAATTCCTCCAAAACTTGGTATTAAGGGAAAAATTATTGATAAAATTGTTGTTGTTCCCAGTGCAAAAGCGATGAATCTAATTTGTTCTTTGAAGCTATAGCGCATCGCTAAATAAATTGCCAGAAAATATATTCTAATTAAACCTCGGATGTATGTTAAACTCGAAGCCATATCTGCTGACCATAATACAGAAAATAGAATTAATATTAATAGTAATAATTGAAATACACCTTTACTACCAACATATATAAATCCTTTCCAATAGTTTGCAATCAAAACAGATAATATTAAATATGATAGAGCATTTAATAATTTATCTATAATTGCACCACCTAAAGGATGTTCGGAAATTTCATGAACTGGTTTAATTGTCAAAGCACCTACAGTAATCAGTATTAGTACAAGTGTGGCAAGTTTTTCAATGCGCTCAATTTTCATTTTCGTACCTCAATAAACTATCTACTCCCTACTCCCTATTCCCTATATTTACGAATGCATAATTAATTTTTTATCCTGAAGTATTTTCTTCAAATTCTGTTTAAAAATATCTATCCGACTTGCATGATATACAGTATCTTGAATAAACTTATCTGCTTGTAAGTTTTTTACTATATAAGGTGGATGGTTTAAAGGAAATTTCATTTCTTCTGTAGGAAGATTGATAAACGAAAATTCTTGAGAAGAATTAAAATTTGTGGAGTCTTCACCAACACCAACATTACTAATTAAATTGACGTTAGGAATAATATTCAATCCACCCTGTACCCAGCAAGCAAATGTCCACTGATAATCCCAAGTGATACCTGTAGGATTTTCATAAATAGAATCAAATATATTTTGCCAATAACTTACTGCTTTAGAATTGGGAAGAATGTTTTCTAAAATATTTGATTGTTTAATTTCTTGCCATAATTTAATATGTAAATCATAATGTTGCCAAGCACGTCTCCAACTTGCCCATCCCCAACAGTGACTGTAGGATGAAAAATAATAGCTATAATCGGTACGTTTTCTTCCTAATTGGGCATTTTGAGCAGCAATAGAAGTAATTCTACTATCGTATCGATATTTTTCTAGTAATTCTTCACAAAACCGGAAAAATGTAATATTCGGGATACAATCATCTTCTAAAATAATTGTTTCTTCTACATTATTAAATACCCAATCTAAACCACTAGAAACTCTTTTTGCACAGCCTAAGTTAACATCAGAGTAATTTTTAATAACTTCACAATCCCAATCAACTTTTTCGATAATTGCCCGTGTTGCAGCGCATTTTTCCGCTTCACTTTCGCGGTCGTGTCGAGGTCCATCGGCAATCACAAATAGCTTTTTGGGTTTAACTTGACGAATGATTTCAAATACTTTACTAGTGGTATCTGGACGCTTGAAAATGATAAAACTAATTGGTGTTTTTAGTTGTTTGTTCATGATTGTACTGTGTTCTCTAGTATATGGATTAAGTTTAATATTTTCAATGACAAAATTCGAGTATATAACAACTAATTGCTATGTCTAAAAATGAAATATTTTTCATTACTTGATGATAATTAATATTTATAAAAAGGCAAAAAAGACTGTATTTGAATTTGAAATAATTTGCGCGTTCTTTTATCTACAGCATTACTCAAAAAAGCTGCCACAGCTTGAGATGAAATAGTTGCGATCGCGGCACCAAGTCCTGCATATTCAGGTATAAGTAAAAAGTTGAGTATGACATTAAGAATTGCTCCCAGTAAAGTTTTACCTAAAGAAACATGATTTAATCCTTCTGCTATAAACCAAGGTGATGTTGCTACACCCATAAACACGAATAAAGAAGCCCAAATATGCACTGCTAAAATTGACCCAGCTTCTACATATCCACTACCAAACATCATTAAAACAATATCTTTTGAAAAGAATGTCATAGGAATAGAAATTGCTAGGGAGATATATGTTAATAAGCGCAATAACTGTCCGATTCGTTTATAGTAATGATGCTCTGATTTTTCTTTCGCTGCATAAATTGCCGGAGCAACAGAAGAAACAATGGTAGTCGGAATAAAATACCATAATTCAGAAATACGTACAGCCGCAGAATAAATACCAACTTCGTTATTACCCTTCATTTGACCTAACATTATCTGGTCAATTTTCATAAAAATCAAAATAGCAAATCCCGAAAAAATTAACGGGAAACTTTCTTTAAGTAACTTTTTTGCAGTTGTAAAATTCCATTTCCAATTCCATAATTTAGAAAATCCTTTAGCTTGATAAATAACAATTAAACCAATCGCACTCATGACAATTTCTGCTAATGTCACCCAAGCAAATGCTAATAACGGTGCTTTAATTAAAATTAATCCTACTTTCAGTAAAATACTCAGCAAATAGGTGATATTTTTCGCAATCACGCTGTACTTTGACTGCACCTGTGACTGAAACCATAAATCAATAGTATCGGCAGAGCGAAAAATTCCAGTTATGGCTAATATTGTCACCAGCCATATTGTTAATGGTTTATTTGCTTCTAAAAAAAATATACTTCCTACTACTAACAAAACCGAAACAATTCCACCTATTAATTTTAAACCAAAAGTAGTCCCTAAAATTTCTGATTTATCTGATGATTCTCGGACTAAATAACGCACTACTACATCATCTAAACCCAAAGTAAAAACTGGTGTAAATAAACTGACAAAAGCTAACCCATAATTAAAAAGACCATATTGTTGAGTTCCTAAATAACGTGCTACCCATACCCCGACAAACAAACCTCCACCCATCCGCAAAACGCGATCGCAAAACAACCATCCAGTATTACTAACAATTGCTCGTAGTTTTGAATGAGATTTAAAATATGATAGATTTTTAACTTTTAAGTTTCTCAGCATTAATAAAACTCTTATTTACTCAACATTTATCTCTGTGTAACTCTGCGCTTTCCTCCGCGTGCCTTTGCGTT
Organism: Plectonema cf. radiosum LEGE 06105; assembly: GCF_015207665.1. GTDB lineage: Bacteria > Cyanobacteriota > Cyanobacteriia > Cyanobacteriales > Nostocaceae > Rivularia > Rivularia radiosa_A. The sequence goes on along the minus strand of NZ_JADEWL010000019.1, from coordinate 59,681 downwards.
AAAAAATATTATTTATTACTTATTTAACTTTCCAGCCAACAAAATTTTTAAGTAATATCCAAACAATAAAAATACTCCTTTAATTTTCCAATAAAAATTTGGCTCTAATAAACAGATAATTTTCAGATATAACTTAAAATCTTTATTTGTAGGACAAGGAATAGTTTTTAACTCCTGAAGTGAGGTATAAGCTAAAAATAATGGTAACGTTAAGCTATTTTTTTGCATAATATGATTCATAATTGCCGAACGCTTGAACAATCTCTTATATTCAAAACTGACACTTGTATCTAAATATTTATCATTGTGATAATTATTGTTTTTATGTATTCTATACATAACCAAAGTTTGAGACATATAAAACTTTTTCGCTCCTACTAAAGAAGCTCCCCATATTAAACAATCATCAGAGCGAACCCTCCAATCATCCGTATATGGAATCGGCAAAATTTTATTTACGATTTCTCGACGCATCGATATTGTAGAAGTAATAGAACCAATCCATTCTCCAAGACAATATGTTTTAATTACGGAATAACCCAAATCTAAATCATATTCATATTCTTCAAATACCCCTTCTGCTACTCCAAATTTTTTATAACCACAAAACAGAAAATCGCACTCTTGATAGCGTCGATAAAAATTCAGGGCATTTTCTAAATATTGAGGTTCGTACATATCATCCGCATCAAGAAAAAAGATAATATCTCCATTGGCAGCTAAAAACCCTTCATTAAATGAAGATAATTGTCCTTGATTTTTTTCCTTCAATATATATTTAATATTTGCTTCTCCACCAAACTTCTTAATTACTTCTGCTGAATTATCCGCAGATGCATCATCGACAATGATAATTTCATCAAATTTCACGCTTTGATTTAAAACACTGCTAATAGCATCAGGCAAAAAATTAGCGTAATTATAATTATTAATTAAACAAGTTGTTTTCATGATTTTTCTCCTTGAGACTCAGAAAGTTCGCTTTTTTGAATTTTCTTGAACATAGTTTGTTTAATTGGTGAAAACTCATTCGGACTTGTTACCGACTCTATCGCTTCCTTGGTGTAATACAAATAGCTATTCGGTTCGTTTTTCACATTCAAACCATTAACAACTATCCCCAAAACTTTCTGATTTGACTGAGTTAAATATTCTTTTGCTGCATTTGCACTGTCTAAATCAACAACACCAGGACGAACAACCAGTAAAATACCATCAGTAAGGTCACTTAATATTGCTGCATCAGCTGTTCCAACTACCGCTGGAGTATCAAAAATAACGAAATCATATTGTTGCGTAAAATTATCCAATAATGTTGCCATTCGCTGAGAATCAAGCAGAGCAATGGGATTAGGAGGTACAACACCAGAACAAAGTACATCTAAATTAGGTAATACCTCTTGTACAGCAGCATTAATATTCAGCCGATCAATAATTACATTACTTAGACCAACCGCATTAGTTAGCCCCCAAGTATGATGCTGGATGGGGTGACGCATATCTGCATCCACTAACAATACTCGTCTTCCCGTACTCGCCATTGCTACAGCGAGGTTTGCTGCAACTTCCGATTTTCCTTCTTTACTAACAGAACTTGTTACCACAATACTTTTTAACTGAGTATCCGAACAGAGGAATTTTAAGTTAGCTTGTAATATTTGATAAGCATTGCCTACGGGAAATTCCGGAATATCTCTACCGATAATTTGAGGAATAGGTCTGTTAACCCCAGCAACGGAAGAACTATGTTTGCTATGCTTACCCACTGCGGGAATCACTCCAAGCAATGTATATTTAAGAACTGCTCTGGCTTCTTTAACTGTCTTAACAGAGCGGTCTATTAAGTCTAAACCAAAGGCTGCCATCAGACCTAATAAGACACCCGCAGCAGCTCCACCGACGATAAATAGCATCTTACGCGGTCCCTGGGGTACATCAGGTACTAAAGCTGCGGAAATAATCCGTGCATTGGGAATCTTTTGATTTTCTGCAACGTTAATTTCCTGAATTTTTGTCAATAGTGTCTCATAGGTTGATTGCGCTGCTTTGAGTCTACGTTCTAATTCACGCTGGATTTGTTCTAATTGCGGTAGATAATCGGCTCGTTGTTTATAGGCAGAAAATTTCTTAGACAGCGAAATAATCTGCTGTTCCAACCCGACACGCTCTGCTTCCACACGGGTAATCTCTGCAATTAAACCTTGTCTGAGTTCTCCTAATTGTAAATTTCCCTGTTGAACTTGCTGTTCATTACCGGCAATATCCGTTGTTCTTTGATTGAGCAGATTTTTTAAAGCTGCAACTTTTTCTTCCCAACTAACAACACTAGGGTGTCCCGATTTAAAACGAGTTTTCTCTAACGCTAATTGACTTTCTGCTTCCTGTAACTGAGCAAGTACTTTTTGTACTCCTGGTGTTTGACTCAACTGTGCCGATATCACAGCTTGTTGTGGTTCCACCTGAGCTTCAGCCCGTAAAGTTGCTAAACGTGCAGTTATATTCGCTAATTGAGCTTGATTTTGAGATATTTGTTCTTCTAACTTATTAATTGTCCCAACTGCTGCATTAGCTTCTTCATCTAAAGCAATGATTCGATATTGTTGTTTAAATCGTCGCAATTCTAATTCTGCTTTTTTCACAGATGATTCTGCTTTTGGTAATTGCTCCAAAAGAAACTTGCGTGCGGTTTGTGCTTCTCCTTGATTCGCTAAAACATTTTGCTGAATATACTTATCGATAACTGTATTAACAATTTTGGCTGCTTTTTCAGGATTTGCATCAGTATAAGAAATTAATAAAACATCACTACCCTTAATTCCTTCAACATACAATTGACCAGCTAAAGTGGAAATTGGCAAACTTTCGCCTTTTTCATCTGTAAGATTTAGTGCGGTAATTGTTTCTTGAAGTACAGGATTTGATGTAACAATACGTGTTTGAGTATCTAAAGGATTATTATTTTGAGTTAATGCTTCCAAGCGTCCTAAATCTTCCGAAACTCCTGTTAGAGAAGAAGTCCGATTACTCTTAATCATTACACTTCCTTCTGCTCTATAGGTCGGTTTGCGTGAAAGTGCATACAATGATGTTCCCGCCACCGTCAGCGCACAAACTCCCAACGCAGGTAACCACCGACGTTTGAGAACCTGGAAATATTTTTGAATATCTATTTCTTCAATTTTTTCAATATTGTCTAGAGTTTCCATTGTCATAGCTACAAACAATCTATAATAATCTTGAAAATTGATATAATTGACAGCGCAAAATCACACGTTTTAGATGTAAAATCCAATCAATGCACGTCGATTTAAATCGACATTTATCGTTAAAATACTGTAAATAACTTTAGCCAAACCAGACTCTAGAAAGACTGGATGATAGAAACTATCTCAGTCCAACTCTAAAATCATCAATTAAACTCTTTTGCTACAGAATTTTTTTGATAGAATTGATTAATAACTGCTAGAAAATGCAAAGCCTGATGCGAATAGATGAAACATAGATGCTGTTGCTAATTAATCTTTCACACTGTTAAAAGTAACAGATTACCTGACTAATTGACATTACCGAAAACTGCAATAATAAAGTTCCACACAAGTGGTAAATTCACTTTTCAAAAACCAAACTTACTCATTAATTTTCATAGCTTATCCACTAGCTTTTACTTAATATCAGTATTTATACAATTAGTACCATAACATCCAACAGCAGCAATTAAATTTAAATTAAACTACTTTATAAAAAATTTATACATCGCTCTACGTGGTTAAGATTTATTTTTTGCAGACAAAATTTTGAAACCTTTGATAGCTATTTAATTAAGAAGTTGAGGTGATTTTATTTCTTGAAATAAAAATTTATAATGTAAAATAATTTACATTTAAATAAAAATAAATATTCGGTTAAGCCGGGTTCTTCATATGACTCGTTAAGCGCCTCCAAACTGGGGAAAAGTTTGGGTATGGCTTTCTTCTTATCTTATACCGTTGAATATGCATTGGGGAAAGTTCCACAGCGCAGGCTTGCACGGTGTACCGCTGACTTAATTAGCCCACCTCCGTGGGCTTTGCTTGTATAGCCGAGGCAGTGCGTTGCGGAGCGAGTGTGGTCTTGGGGTTTTCCCCCATGAACAACTCGCGTCGGGAAACACAGCCGTTTTAGCAACTGCCGCCCAGGATGACCGTCTGAGGGTAGATATTGCAAATCCGAGTCTAATATTTCCTAACATTATATATCAATAGTTTGTGATGTTATCAACAGGATATCAAACTCTTGTTTTGAAATATTTGAAATTCAATAAAAATATCTATCTAATTAATATTTAAAATACAAAGTCAAAAAAATTGGTATTATCTAAACTGCCAAACAAAAAAATAATTAAACGTTATTTGTTTAACCAAAACTTAACCTAAAATGGTTTATTTTTTAATACACTTTTCTTAGCATTTAAAATGTAGGTATTAACATTTACACGGTTATTGAGTAAAACCAGAAAAAACTCTGAGAAGAGATTCTGAGTTAAAAATAAATGCTTCAAGTAGTTAATTAGCAAACAAATTCTATGTCTCATAAAACTGGAATCGTGCGTGCTGGACTTGTGATAAACAAGGTTTTGAGTAACTCAAATAAATTAATTGTGGATGTAAAGCAGGATACTGGTAATAATGCTGATGATATGAAACAATACTCGAGCAAAATAGATTTTTAATTCAGAAAATACGGATACCAATTCTAGTTAATTCTGAGATGGTAGTAGCGAGAAAATGAGACATATATATTTGAGTAATTTTTCATCACGAGAGAGTCTTCTTGATTGACCAAATTACTTTTCAACTAGTTTGATTTATATCTATTTGAATGCATCAATTTAGTTGGGTGATTTGGAAAACTTGGCATCTTTTCGTATAACTATTAATTAGGAGAAGCTTTTTAGTGGCGACTGTATTTATTAACGAGTTTCATTACGACAATGACGGTAGCGATAGCAATGAATTTATCGAAATTGCTGGTGCTGCGGGAACTGACCTTACAGGTTGGTCAATTGTTCTCTATAACGGAAACGGTGGAGGAAGTTACAATACTACCAATTTAAGTGGTACAATTACTGACCAAAGCAATGGTTTTGGTACAGTTGCTGTTGATATCAGTGGCATTCAAAATGGAGCGCCAGATGGTATCGCTTTGGTAGACAATAATAATACTGTAGTACAGTTCCTCAGTTACGAAGGAACTTTCATTGCGGTTGGTGGTCCTGCGGATGGAATGACAAGTATTGATATTGGTGTTGTTCAAGTAGGTTCAACTCCTGTAAATAGTTCTTTGCAATTACAAGGGACTGGTAGTGAAGACTCAGATTTTAGTTGGGTTGTTGTTAATGGTAGCAATACCAAGGGTAGTGTTAACGCATCACAGACATTTTCTGGTGGCTCCAATAATAACGATACAACTGCTCCAGAACTTAATGCTACAACACCTCTAACTCCAGCAGACGAGGCAACGAATGCTGTAATTGATGCCGATTTAACAATCAAATTCAACGAAAGCGTCCAAAAGGGTACGGGTAATATTGTTATCAAGAGTAGCTCCGATGGTTCTGTAGTAGAAGCCTTTGATGTTGCAACTTCCCCAGCAATTACCGTTAGCGGCGATACTGTAACTATTAATCCTACAAATAACCTCGCAGCTTCAACTAGTTTTTATGTAGAGATTGATGCGGGAGCTATTGAAGATACAGCAGGAAATGACTTTGCGGGAATTTCGGGTAACAGTACTTGGAACTTTACTACTGGTACCGAAGATTCCATTACTCCAATCTACGACATCCAAGGTGCTGCTCACACTTCACCACTTGTAGGTCAATCTGTAACTACTACAGGGATTGTTACCGCAGTAGATACTAACGGTTTTTATCTCCAAGACTCTACAGGAGATAATAACAATGCAACTTCCGATGCTATTTTTGTTTTTACTAATTCTGCTCCCACAGTAGCAATTGGTGATGATATCGAAGTTAGCGGTACAGTTAGCGAATTCTTTCCTGGTGGTGCTAGCACTGGCAACCTTTCCACAACTCAAATTGGTGGAAATCCTGTTATAACTATCAAATCTAGTGGTAATGCGCTTCCTGCTGCCACAATCATCGGTGCAGGTGGGAGAATTCCTCCAACTGAAAATATTGATGATGATGCTTTTACTAGCTTCGATCCAAATACCGATGGGATTGATTTCTTTGAGTCGTTAGAAGCAATGCTAGTGACAGCGAAAGATGCTGTTGCTGTTTCTGGTACCAACCGTTTTGGGGAGATTTTCACGGTTGTAGATAATGGTGCGGGTGCTACAGGAATTAGCCAACGCGGTACTTTGAATATCAGTCCCGATGATTTTAATCCCGAAAGAGTCCAAATTCAACAAGATACCGGAATTTTACCAGGATTTACTATTCCTCAAGTAGATACTGGAGCAAAATTAGGAGATGTTACCGGGGTTGTTGGTTATAGTTTCGGTAACTTTGAAATTTTCCCAACTCAGCCGTTTACTGTTACTCCTTCAACTATCCAACCAAAAACCACAACTATCGAAGGTGATGCAGATAAGCTGACAGTTGCTAGCTACAACGTTTTGAATCTCGATCCCAATGATAATGATGGGGATACAGATATTGCAGATGGAAGATTTAACGCGATCGCAAATCAAATCGTCAATAACTTAAAAGCTCCTGACATCATCGGTTTACAGGAAGTTCAGGATAATACTGGTTCTGCGGATGATGGTGTAACTTCTGCTAGCGATACTTTACAAAAGCTAGTAGATGAAATTGCAGCAAATGGTGGTCCGACATATAGTTTTATCGACAACACCTTTATTGGTAATAATACTAGCGGCGGTCAACCTGGTGGAAATATTCGGACTGCTTTCCTCTACAATCCAGAGCGCGTAAGTCTTGTAGATGGTTCAGTTGAAACAATTGAAGACGATGCGTTCGCTGGTAGTCGCTTACCATTAGTCGCTAAATTTACTTTCAACGACGAAGAAGTTACGGTTGTTAACAATCACTTCTCTTCCAAAGGTGGTAGCGCTCCAATTTTGGGTGTACAGCAGCCTTTTGAAGAACGTCAAGAAGAAGTTGCAGTTAACGGCAGTCTTGATGAACGTCAAGCGCAAGCGCAAGCTGTTAAAGGTTACGTGGATGAAATTTTAGCAGCAGACGCAAACGCTAATATCGTTGTAGTCGGTGACTTGAACGAGTTTGAATTTGTCTCTCCTGTAGAAACCTTGGCAGAGAGCTTGACAAACTTAACAGAAACTGTGCCAGAAAACGAACGTTACACTTTCAACTTCCAAGGTAATTCCCAATCCTTGGATCATATTTTAGTTAGTGATAATTTAGCTAATGCGGAGTTGGATATCGTACACTTAAACTCTGAATTTGCGGAAACTACTCAAAGAGCTAGTGACCACGACCCATTAGTTGCAAGTTTAACAATTCCTAAAAACATGGACATCCCAAAAATTAATCTCAGTAAAATCAGTACTTTTACTGGCAATGGTGCAGAAATTGTTGCCCATGACCCCACAACCCAACGTTTGTTCGTCACTACTGGGGATACTGTAGAAATTATCGATATTACTGACCCAGTTAATCCTACAAAGTTTGGTGAAATTGATATCACTACTATTGGTGGTGGTGTTAATAGCGTTGCAGTGAAAAATGGTATCGTAGCTGTAGCAGTTGAAGCCAATACCCCGCAAGACCCTGGTTTAGTTGCATTCTACAACACCGACGGTGTATTCCAACGTTCCGTTGTAGTTGGTGCGCTTCCGGATATGCTCACCTTTACTCCTGATGGTACCAAAATCTTGGTTGCTAACGAAGGTGAACCCAATGAAGATTATACTATTGACCCAGAAGGTTCTATTAGTATCATTGATATCTCTGGTGGAATTGCCAACGCAACTGTAACTACTGCTGGTTTTACTGGCTTTAATAACCAAAAGCAAGGGTTAATTGATAGTGGAGTCCGCATTTTTGGACCTGGTGCAACAGTTGCTCAAGATTTAGAACCAGAATACATTGCAGTTTCTCCCGACGGTACCAAAGCATTTGTAACTCTACAAGAAAATAACGCGATCGCTGTTCTTGATATCGCGACTGCGACGGTAACAGATGTTTTACCTTTAGGTTATAAAGACCACAGCTTACCAGGAAATGGTCTAGATGCTAGCGATCGCGATGTTGATGGCAGCAGCGGTGGTGGTGGTAAAATTAACATCCAAAACTGGCCCATCTTCGGGATGTATCAACCAGATAGTATTGCTTCCTTTGAAGCTGATGGTAAAACTTACTACCTCACCGCGAATGAAGGGGATGCACGCATCCGTCCCACAGGTGATGACATTCTTCCAGCTCCTAATGATGACGAGGGAGACATTTTTAACGAAGAAGTCAGAATTGGCAATAATGCAGTTATTTTAGACCCTACCGCTTTCCCCAATGCTGCGGAGTTGAAAAATAATGCCAATCTTGGTCGTTTGCTAATTACAAATACCCTCGGTGATACAGACGGTGATGGCGACTACGATCAATTGTATGCTTTTGGTGGTCGTTCCTTCTCAATTTGGGATGACCAAGGTAATTTAGTATTCGATAGTGGAGACCAACTAGAACAAATTACCGCAGAACTGACTCCTGAATTCTTCAATGCTAACGACGGAGACCCTGAAGAATTTGATAACCGTTCCGACAACAAAGGACCAGAACCAGAAGCTGCAACCGTTGGTGTAATTAACGGCAAGACTTACGGATTCGTTGGTTTAGAACGTGCTGGTGGTGGTGTTATGGTTTACGACCTCAGCAACCCCGCAGCACCGAAATTTGTCCAGTACATTCGTACCGAAGGTGATATTTCTCCCGAAGGATTTAAGTTTATCTCCGCTGCGGAAAGTCCGAATGGTAATCCGGTGTTGGCAGTTGCAAATGAAGTGAGCAACACAACGACACTTTATAATATTGACGTTCCCAATTTCACACTACAACTACTCCACGCAGCAGACCAAGAAGCAGGTATTTCTGCACTTGATGACGCACCCCGCTTTAGTGCTGTGTTGAATGCGTTGAAAAATCAAGATGCTGATAATGATGGAAATGTAGATTACGAAAATACTCTGCTTTTATCTTCCGGTGACGCTTACATTCCTGGTTTATTCTTAAACGCAGCAGCAGATCCATCTTTAGCTCCTTTGTTAGGAAAAGAAGGTAGAGGACGCGCTGATATTATCATTCAAAACGAACTTGGTTTCCAAGCGATTGCTTTTGGTAATCATGAATTTGATTTTGGTACAGGTTTTGTGAACTCGGTACTTGCTCCGGATGGTGCTTATCCCGGTGCGAATTTCCCTTATTTGAGTTCCAACCTCGACTTTACACCCAACGCGGATTTAGCTCCTTTAGTAACTGCGGATGGTCAAGAAGCTAGTACCATTCCCGGTAAAATTGCTAAAAGTACCGTAATTACCGTTAACAATGAGAAAATTGGTGTAGTCGGTGCAACCACTCCCACACTAGCGCGGATTTCTTCTCCTGGTAACGTCGGTATTCTCCCCACAGACCCCACCGATATTGCTGCTTTGGCTGCGGAAATTCAAAAGTCAGTAGATGCGCTACTCGAAGCAAACCCCGATATCAACAAAGTTGTCTTGCTGTCTCATATGCAGCAAATCGCAATTGAAGAACAATTGGCTGGTTTGCTCAAAAATGTAGACATCATCATGGCTGGTGGTTCCAACACTCGCTTAGTAGACGAAACCGACCGTCTGCGAGATGGAGATACCGCTCAAGGTGTTTATCCCATTCTTAAAACCGATGCTGACGGTAAACCAGTTGCGGTGATAAATACTGACGGTAATTACAAGTATGTTGGTCGTTTGGTAGTTGATTTTGATGCTGAAGGTAACATCATTACTGATAGTATTGACCCCAATGTCAGTGGTGCTTATGCTACCGATGATGCAGGAGTTGCAGCATTAAATGCTCAAGATTTAGTAGACCCAGAAATCAAAGCCATTACCGATGCTTTACGGGAAGTAATTCAAGCGCAAGATGGTAATGTATTGGGTATCACCGATGTTTTCTTGAATGGCGATCGCGCTAGTGTCCGGACTGAAGAAACCAACTTGGGTAACTTAACAGCAGATGCAAACCTTGATTACGTTAAAGGTTTAGATTCAGCGGTTGCTGTTTCCATTAAAAACGGTGGTGGTATCCGCGATAACATCGGACGCATTGTCACACCCCCCGGTGCTACTGAATCGCAAAAACTTCCACCCGAAGGAAACGAATTATCTGGGAAACCTGACGGTGGTATTTCTCAACCAGATGCTCAAAATGCGCTCAGATTTAACAACGACTTAACTTTAATTACACTAACCCCAGAACAATTAAAGCAAGTTCTTGAACATGGTGTAGCAGGAGTAGCACCAGGTGCTACCCCCGGTCAATTCCCGCAAATTGGTGGTGTTTCCTTCAGCTTTGATGCAACCCAACCCGCAGGAGAAAGGATTCAAAACGCTGCGATTCTCAATGAAGATGGTAGCGTCAAAGAGGCTTTGGTCAAAGATGGTGAAATCCAAGGAGATGCAAGCCGGGGTATTCGGATTGTCACCCTTGGTTTCCTAGCTAGTGGTGGTGATGGTTATCCTTTTGCTGATTTTGTGACAGCAAATCCCACCTTTGCGAATCGAGTTGATTTAATTGGGGAAACGAGTACAGACCTCAACCTCAATGGTACTATCGACGCGGCTATTGACCCCACCTTATTCGACCCCGGACAATCTAGTTTTGCTAACTCCGGTACCGAACAAGATGCATTTGCTGAGTACTTATTAGCTAATTTCAATACTCCAGAGACAGCATTTAAAGTTGCTGACGTTCCACCAGCAGAAGATACCCGGATTCAGAATTTGGCTTTCCGTGAAGATACGGTATTAGCTGACCTAGAAATAGGAGAAGATACAGGAACATTAATATCTGGAACTAATGGAAATGATAATTTAGTTGCAGGTTCCGGTGGATTTAATGGTGTTCGCGATACTGTATTTACAGGTGCTGGTAACGATGAGGTTGATTTAACTCTTGGAGGAGGTAACAACCGCGTTAATGCTGGTAGCAGTGATGATTTGATTTTTGTCTCTCGTCAAGATAGAGTTTTCGGTGGTGTTGGTAATGACGAATTCGATGCTACCGAAGGTATGGGTGGTAATCGGATGTCCGGTGGTGAAGGTGATGATATCTTCTTCCTGGGAATGAATGACCGCGCTTTGGGTGGTGCAGGTGATGATAAATTCTTCGTACAATCCGGTGGTGATAACATCCTATCTGGCGGTCAAGGTGCAGACCAATTCTGGATTGTCAGTGCGGAATTACCCGAAGCTGCAAATACCATCATTGACTTTGAAATTGGTACTGATGTAATTGGTATTTTGGGTAGCGCTGATTTGGGTATTGATGCATCAACTTTAGAATTGAATGTAGTTGATGGTAATACCGAAATTGGTTTTGCTGGTAACACATTAGCTATTCTCAATAATGTTACTGGTTTCAATGTCAGCAACAGCGTTGTTTTTAGTTAATTAAAAGCTTGAATATAGTTTGTTCCTCAGTGAGGAATAAACTATCTCATCTCAAGTATTGACACCTGGGAACCGAGCGGTTGACTAGGTGTTTTTTTATGAGTTGATAGTTGCTAGTTGAGAGTTAAAATACCTCTTCGTAGGTTGGGTTAAGCGTTGGCGAAGCCTGTCCGACAGGACATAGCGCAACCCAACGCGGGTGCCGAGGCTCCACTACGTTTTGCTTCGCAACGCTTGCGCGAACAGCCCAACCTACAATATTACATTGATTACCCCTCATAACTTATGTGGTGGACCACTAGTAGTTCACCACATAAGTTATGAGGGGTTTGTTCGTCTACCGACGTGCTGTAGAGACGTTATACATAACGTCTCTAGACAATTTTGGGAAAAACTAACCATTCAAAATTAATGTGGTGGACCACTAGTACTCCGCCACATTAGTTTTGATGGGTTGTAGAGACGCGAAATTTCGCGTCTCTACATGGTTTTGGCAATAAACAAACCCATCATAATTAATGAAATGAACTACTATTATCAGAATCTAATATTATTTATTTACAGATATTTAAAGTTAGAATTACGATATTTTTATATTGCTATTATGGCAGTAATAGATTTTTTTTAATAAAAAATCAGAAATAAATTTTGTTAAACATTACTATCTATCCCCTGTTTCCTGTCTTGATTAATGTGTATTCATAAAAACAATGATTTATAACTGACATAAAAAGTTGTCATAACCTATTGTTAACTTTTTTACTATGCATTTTTTAACTTATATATGAAATCATAAATTCAAGCTTAATAAGCATTAATTCTAAGCTTTATTCTTGCTACGAAAACTAATTAAAACTGGAATTTTTGGAAAAACTTAATGGTTAAACTAACAGGATTTGCGTCTCTACCTGCTGACACTTTTGCTGAGGGACCTGACTCTGGTGCTAATGGTGGTAATGGTCAACCGATTTCTGCGAATGGACGGACTGGTCCTTTTGATGGTCAACCAGTTCAAGGTTTTAGTGGAGTACAGTTTGCTCCTGGTGTAGATGGTTCTTACTGGTTTTTGTCCGATAATGGTTTTGGCGGTCAAAATAATAGTGCTGATTACTTGTTGCGTCTTTACCAAGCTAATCCCAACTTTGCTGGGACAGAAAATGGTGATGGTTCTATTGAAGTAGAAGGTTTTGTACAACTTTCTGACCCCGATGGTTTAATTCCCTTTGATATTACTAATGAGGGAACTAATGAAAGGTTATTAACTGGTGCGGATTTTGATATTGAATCTTTTGTCATCGATAAAAATGGCGATATCTGGATTGGAGATGAGTTTGGACCTTATTTACTTCACTTCGACTCTACAGGTAAACTCTTAAAAGCTCCAATTGCGACACCTAATATTAATAATCTCCAAACTCTCAACGGTCAAGACCCTTTAGTAATTGCTCACCGTGGTGCGAGTGGTGATCTTCCCGAACATACTTTGGAAGCATATCGAGCAGCAATTGCTGGTGGTGCTGATTTCGTTGAACCAGATTTGGTAATTACTAGCGATGGGGTTCTAATTGCGCGTCACGAACCTTTGCTGGATGATACTACTAATGTCGCTGAGGTATTTGGTGAAGACCGCAAGTCTACCAAAATGCTTGATGGTGAAGAAATAACTGCTTATTTTGCAGAAGATTTTACAATAGCCGAAATTAAGCAGTTACGGGCGGTGCGAGCTCCTCAATTTCGCGACTCTTCCTTTGACGGTTTGTTTGAAATTCCGACTTTCAAGGAAGTTATTGAACTAGTTCAGGAAGTAGAAGCGCAAACTGGTAAGCAGATTGGTATTTATCCCGAAACCAAGCATCCGGCTTTCTTTGATGAACAAAATTTGTCTTTGGAAGAACCTTTAGTTGCAACTTTGCAAGAAACAGGTTTTACTGACCCCAGTCGCATTTTCATCCAGTCTTTTGAGGTGCAAAACCTGATTGAACTCAAAGCATCTCTAAATGCAGAAGGTTTGGGTGATATTCCTTTGGTTCAGCTATTTGGTGATACTGAAGGTGACTTTATTAATGAGAATGGTGGTGGTTTCTCAGTTCCTTATGATTTTGTTGTAAACACTGCTGGTGCAACTGAAGAACAACTCCGTGCAATTTACGGTGACTTGGTTGACTTAATTGACTTCAGTGCTAACCCCACTTACGGTGATTTAGCAAATGCTGAAGTACTTGAATTTATCAATACTTACGCTGATGGTATTGGTCCTTGGAAAAACAATATCTTTCTGCGGGAAAGTCTCGCACAACCAGTTGACGGAAATGGTGATGGTGTTGCACAAATTACTACCCAACTGACTGGTGAAGTATTCCCATTAATTGACTTGGCTCATGATGCTGGTCTCCAAGTTCACCCCTACACCCTACGGAATGAAGAGCGTTATCTCACCCTCAATCCCGATGGTACTCCTCAGACACCACAACAGGAGTTTGAGCAGTTCTTCCGAGCAGGTGTTGACGGTTTCTTCACCGACTTTGCTCGCAGTGCTGACCCCATACGCGATAAGATTGTTGCGTCAGAAGTTCGTTCTCCTCAAAATCCCGACCTTGATTTCAATACTTTAACTGGTGAAGCTCCTTTAGTAATCGGTCATCGTGGTGCGAGTGGTGATTTCCCCGAACACACTTTAGAAGCTTATCGTTTAGCAATTCTCCAAGGTGCTGATTTCGTTGAACCAGATTTGGTGATTACCAGCGATGGGGTTTTAATTGCGCGTCACGAACCAATCTTAGATGATACCACAAATGTAGCAGAGGTATTTGGTCCAGAGCGACAATCTACCAAAATGCTTGATGGTGAGGAAATAACTGCTTATTTTGCAGAAGATTTTACAATAGCCGAAATCAAGCAGTTACGTGCGGTGCAATCTCGTAATTTCCGTAGCGATGAGTTTGATGGCTTGTTTGAAATTCCTACTTTCAAGGAAGTAATTGAATTAGTTCAGGAAATGGAGTCTGAGTATGGGTTTACAGTAGGTATTTATCCTGAAACCAAGCATCCGACTTTCTTTGATGAACAAGGTCTTTCTTTGGAAGAACCTTTAATTGCGACTTTGCAAGAAACAGGTTTTACCGACCCCAATCGCATTTTCATTCAGTCTTTTGAAGTTGCAAATCTCATCGATCTGCAAAACAATCTCCTGCCTGCTGCTGGGTTAGAGAATTTACCTCTAGTTCAACTCCTCGGTGATGTAGAAGACGCTGAAATTAATCCAAATGGTGGTGGTTTCTCCGTTCCTTACGATATTGTTGCTAACTTCAGTAAGGAAGGTTTTGATGAAGCTGCTGCTAGAGCTACCTATGGCGATTTAGTTGACATCGTTCCCGATTTTGGTATCAACACTACTTATCAAGATTTAGCTACCGAGGAAGTATTTAATTACATCGGTGCTAACTACGCTGAAGGTGTTGGTCCTTGGAAAAACAGCTTTGTATTACGGGAACCTTTAGCTGCTCCCGTTGATGGAAATGGTGATGGTGTTGCCTCTATTACTTCTCAGTTAACAGGTGAAGTTCGTCCTTACGTAGAATGGGCGCATAATGCCGGAATGCAAATTCATCCTTATACTTTAAGAGATGAAGAGCGTTTTCTCACCCTTAATCCCGATGGTACTCCCCAAACTACTGGTGACGAATTCCGTCAACTGACAGAATTAGGTGTAGATGGTTTCTTCACCGATTTTCCTGAAACTGGACGCATCATTGTAGATGATTTAATTTTGGAATCCAACTTGGCTTCATCTCGTGGTTTCGAGGGTATGGCATTTAGTCCCGATCGCACCACAGCTTATCCTTTGTTAGAAGGTACAGTTTTTGGCGACCCAGCAAATTCCCTACGCATCTACGAATTTGACTTGACCACAGGTACATACAATGGTTTAGTTGGTTACTATCCTACCTCAGTTGCCAATCACGCCATTGGCGACTTTACCCCGATCAATGACAACGAATTCTTAGTTATTGAACGAGATGGTGGACAAGGAGATGCCGCACAGTTCAAGAAAATCTTCAAGATTGACATTTCCCAAGTCGATGAAAATGGCTTTGTGGAAAAAGAAGAAATCGTTGATTTATTGAACATTCAAGACCCCAACGATTTAAACGGTGATGGTGAAACCACCTTTGACT
Organism: Plectonema cf. radiosum LEGE 06105; assembly: GCF_015207665.1. GTDB lineage: Bacteria > Cyanobacteriota > Cyanobacteriia > Cyanobacteriales > Nostocaceae > Rivularia > Rivularia radiosa_A. Next base: position 43,881 of record NZ_JADEWL010000019.1, on the reverse strand, counting down.
TCCCCTTTGTCACCATTGAAGATGTTTTAGTTCTTGACGAAAACACCATTTTGGTTGCAAACGACAATAACTATCCCTTCTCCGTTGGTCGCGGTCCCGACATTGATAACAACGAAGTTATCGTCTTAGAACTAGACGAACCTTTAAATCTAGATCCTCGTTTAGGTATAATCGAAACTGAACCTACACTCGTTTCGGGTACTAATGGTAATGACGAGTTAATCACTGGGGTCAACCTAGAGTTGCAGAATAATATCTTGTTTGCGGGTGCTGGTGCAGACGAAGTTGATTTAGCCTTTGGTAATGGAAGTAACAACCGTGTTAATGGTGGTAGCGGTAATGATACTATCTACGTAAGTAGCAGAGATAGAGTATTCGGTACTACTGGTAATGACGAATTTGATGCTACCGATGCGATGGGAAGTAATCGGATGTCCGGTGGTGAAGGTGATGATATCTTCTACTTAGGTAAAGAAGACCGTGCTTTGGGTGGTACAGGTGATGACCAATTCTATGTACAATCCGGTGGTGATAACATCCTATCTGGTGGTATGGGTGCTGACCAATTCTGGATTGTCAGTGGGGAATTACCAGAAGCTGCAAATACCATTATCGATTTTGAAATTGGTACTGATGTAATTGGTATTTTGGGTAGCGCTAGTTTGGGTATTGATGCATCAACTTTACAAATAAATGTAGTTGATGGTAATACCGAAATTGGTTTTGCTGGTAACACATTAGCGATGCTAAATGGTGTCACTGGTTTGGATGTAAATACTAGCGTTGTATTTGCTTGATATCAACAAGTTTGACGATTGATTATTTCATTTTTGCTAGAGTTGAATTTGACCGGCTTCAAAGAGAAGTCGGTTTTTTTATTCGTAATCGCTCGCCCGATTTCCAAAACAATATCAAGTAAGAAAATATACAAAATATAAAAATTAACGTAATTATAATCTTTTGTTAACTTAAATCGGTAGAAATATTAACTAGATTACATATAGGCTACTGAATATATAGCGATAAAGACTTAGAAGTTAAGTCTATTCGCAGTTATTCAGTACGTAAAAATAGGAACATCTCAATGGCAGTTAAATTAACAGGATTTGCATCATTGCCAGCCGATACTTTTGCCGAAGGTCCCCCAGCCGGTGCTGATATTTCGGCGAATGGACGCACCGGACCGTTTCCAGGACAGCCAGTTCAAGGTTTTAGTGGAGTACAGTTTGCTCCGGGTAATGAGGGTTCTTATTGGTTTTTGTCGGATAATGGTTTTGGAAGTAAAGATAATAGTGCTGATTATTTACTGCGGATTTATCAATTAGACCCCAATTTTAACAAAGCAGGTGAAGGGGATGGAACTATTGAAGTTGAGAAGTTTATTCAGCTTTCCGACCCTGATAATTTGATTCCTGTCGATATAGTTAACAAAGATTCTGAAGAACGTCTATTGACTGGTGCTGATTTCGATGTGGAATCTTTTGTGATTGCTGATGATGGTTCGATTTGGGTAGGGGATGAGTTCGGACCATTTCTACTTCACTTCGATTCGACAGGGAAATTGATTGAAGCACCAATTGAAACTCCGAATATCCAAAATTTAGAGACACTCAACGGTCAAGTTCCTTTGGTAATCGGTCATCGGGGTGCTAGCGGTTCTCGTCCGGAACATACTTTGGAAGCTTATGAGTTAGCGATCGCCTATGGTGCGGATTTCATCGAACCGGATTTAGTTGCTACCAAAGATGGCGTATTGATTGCGCGTCATGAAAATGCATTGGCGGTTGTGGAGCTTGATGACCAAGGAAATATCGTTCTTGATGAGAACGGTAATCCCAATGTTACTTCTGAAACTACTAACGTTGCTGAATTAGATAAATTTGCTGACCGTCTCACAGTTAAAGAAATCGATGGAGATAAAATTGGCGGTTGGTTCTCTGAAGATTTTACCTTAAGCGAAATCAAGGAACTACGAGCCAGAGAAAGAATTCCCGGTGTTCGTCCTTTGAATACTGCATTTAATGATGAGTACGAAATTCCGACGTTAGTAGAAGTTATCGATTTAGTTAAACGGGTAGAAGCGGAAACTGGGAAGCAAATCGGGATTTACCCGGAAACCAAGCATCCTACCTATTTTGCCAAAGAAGGAACTCTAGTTGATGGGACTCCGATTGATATTTCGCTATCACAACAGTTAATTGATACTTTAGTTGAGGAAGAGTTTACTGACCCCAATCGGATATTTATTCAGTCCTTTGAAATCGAGAATTTGATTGAACTGGATAAAAATATTATGCCTGAGAGCGGGGTTGATATTCCCTTGGTACAGCTTTTGGGCGACTTCAGCGATAACGGTGGTAGCTTCTCGGTTCCCTACGATGTCGTTTACAATTTCAATGCGGATAACGCAGACGCTAACCCTGAAGTTTACGCAGGTTTTCCCGTTGAGTTTGACGAAAACACCAACTATGGTGATTTAGCCAATCAAGATGTTGTGACCTATATCAGTACTTATGCTGATGGTTTGGGACCCTGGAAGAACAGCTTTATACTGCGCGAGCCTTTGGATACTCCTGTTGATGGTAACGGTGATGGGGAAGCGGAAATTACAACGCAGTTAACTGGGGAAATATTACCATTAATCGAGTGGGCGCATAATGCTGGTTTACAGGTTCACCCCTACACTTTACGGAACGAGGAACAGTTTTTAACGCTGAATCCTGATGGTACACCACAAACCCCAGAAGCAGAATTTGAGCAGTTGATTGAATTGGGTGCGGATGGGTTCTTCACCGATTATCCATTTACAGGAGACCAAGTAAGGGATGCTGTGGTTGCTCCTATAGTGCGATCGCCACAAAACCCCGATGTACTTTTCAACACCTTGGATGGTGAACCACCGTTAGTAATCGCTCACCGGGGTGCGAGTGGAGAATTACCCGAACATACTTTAGCAGCTTATAGAAGGGCGATCGCTCAAGGTGCAGATTTCGTCGAACCTGATTTGGTAATCACTAAAGATGGGGTATTGATTGCACGTCACGAACCAATTTTAGACAATACCACTAACGTTGCTGAGGTGTTCGGGGAAGAACGTAAATCAACAAAAAATCTCGATGGAGAAGAGATTACAGCATATTTTGCCGAGGATTTTACAATAGCCGAAATTAAGCAACTGCGGGCGGTACAACCCCTTGCTTTCCGCGACCAATCCTATAACGGTGAATTTGAAATTCCTACCTTTGAAGAAGTTATCGAATTGGTACAACAAGTAGAAGCAGAAAGCGGGGTAAAAGTAGGAATATATCCGGAGACAAAGCACCCAATATTTTTTGACGAACAAGGATTGTCTTTGGAAGAACCTTTAATTGCAACTTTGCAAGAGACTGGTTTTACCGACCCCAGCAGAATATTTATTCAGTCCTTTGAAGTTGCGAATCTTCTTGACTTACAAAATAACCTACTTCCCGAAGCTGGTTTAGAAGATATACCTTTGGTACAGCTTTTGGGTGATGTCGAGGATAATTCTATTAACGAAAACGGTGGCGGTTTTTCTGTACCTTACGATATTGTTGCCAATTTCAGCAACCCTGACTTTGATGCAGCAGACACAGAAGCTGTTTACGGGGATTTAGTTAATATTGTTGAAGATTTTGGCGAAGATGTCACGGGTGATGGTATAGCCGACACCACATACCAAGATTTAGCTACCAAGGAAGTATTTGATTATATTGGTGAAGCTTATGCTGAAGGTGTGGGACCTTGGAAAAACAGCTTTGTACTGCGCGAAGCCCTAGACACTCCCGTCGATGGGGATGGTGACGGGAATGCACAAATAACAACCCAACTCACTGGGGAAGTTCGTCCTTATGTAGAATGGGCTCATGATGCGGGTATGCAAATTCACCCGTACACTTTGCGAAATGAAGAACGTTATTTAACTTTAAACCCCGACGGTACCCCCCAAACCCCGGAAGATGAATTTGAACAGTTAATTGAATTAGGTGTAGATGGCTTTTTTACCGACTTCCCGGAAACTGGAAGAATTGCGGTTAATCAAGAAATAGTCCCCCCCAATCTGCCTTCATCTCGGGGTTTTGAAGGAATGGCATTTAGTCCAGACCGCAAAACCTTATATCCGTTATTAGAAGGTGCGGTAACGGGAGACCCGGATGACGCTTTACGCATTTACAAATTTGATGCTACCGCGAGCGAATATACTGACTTAGTTGGTTACTATCAAACCTCAGTTGTCGGTCATGCAATTGGCGACTTTACCCCTATCAACGATTCGGAATTTTTAGTTATAGAACGGGATGGGAACCAAGGAGAAGCAGCCGAGTTCAAGAAAATTTTCAAGATTGATATTTCTAACATAGATGAAAAGGGCTACGTAGAGAAAGAAGAAGTCGTCGATTTGTTGAATATAGAAGACCCCAACGACCTCAATAACGACGGTGAAACTACCTTTGATTTTCCCTTCGTCACCATCGAAGATGTTTTAGTTATCGACGAAAAGACAATTTTAGTCGCTAACGATAACAATTATCCTTTCTCCGTTGGTCGCGGTCCTGATATTGATAACAACGAAGTCATCCTCCTAGAGTTAGATAGAACCTTAGATTTAGACCCATCTTTAGGTAGAAGCGGGATAGAGGATGAACAGCCTAAATTAGTTTCCGGTAGTAATGGTCAAGACCTGTTCATCGTTGGAGACAACTTAGAGCCTGACAATAACATCCTGTTTGCTGGTTCTGGTAACGATGAGATTGATTTAGCTTTTGGTGGAAATAATAACCGGGTTAATGGTGGTAGCGGTGATGATCTGATTTTTGTCTCTCGTCAAGATAGAGTTTTCGGTGGTGCTGGTAATGATGAATTAGACGCTACCGACAGCATGGGTGGTAATCGGATGTCCGGTGGTGAAGGTGATGATATCTTCTTCCTGGGAATGAATGACCGCGCTCTTGGTGGTGCGGGTGATGACCAATTCTATGTACAATCCGGTGGTGATAACATCCTCTTTGGTGGTATGGGTGCTGACCAATTCTGGATTGTGAATTTAGAATTACCCGAAGCTGCAAATACCATCATTGACTTTGAAATGGGTACCGATGTAATTGGTATCTTTGGTAGTGCTGACTTGGGTATTGATGCATCAACTTTAGAATTGAATGTAGTTGATGGTAATACCGAAATCGCTTTTGGTGGTAACACATTAGCGATGGTTAATGGTGTGACTGGTTTGGATATCAATACTAGCGTTGTATTTGCTTGATATCTGCCGAATAATTAGTTTGAACGGGTAATTATGGAGACGTAGCAATGCTACGTCTCTACACGAATCATACAACTACAAATAAGGCAAATAATTATCACAAAAGTTGTTATTAACTTCAAAATTACTACTAATTTCTATTCATACAACAAGTTCAAAAAATAATTTAAATAAATATAATATTTAAAATCATTTAACTGTATTTTCAATAGGTACTTTGATTGTATTGTCAATATATCAATTAGCATATAAATATTATTCTGCCTACGTCTTAGGACTTATACAAATAGATAGATTAATGAATCTTTAAGCATAAAATGGCTCTTAGATACCTAACTTTTCAAGTCCTAAAAAAATCAAATCTTATTATTCTCTGGATAAATATTTTTAATTATCGCCTAATTAATCTAACTTTTACCTTTAATTAACACAGTCTTAAACTTTAATTTCTAGCCTGGGATTAGTAGTAATACTTAATATCAAGCTGCGACATTTTGGTTAAGAAATATATTCCTTTATTTTTCGCTTTTTTAAAGTAATTAAGGCAGGGGATATTAATTAACAAATTGAATGCAGCTTGGTATAAAAAATCATCAGCCCAGGATTAATAGAACTCAAAATGGCAAATAACAACGTTATATTTATCCATCCGGATGGTACAAGCCCTTCTCACTTCGGTGCTGGACGTTTTATTCAAGAAGGTCCCGATGGTAGATTGAATTGGGATGAGATGACCAATGCAGGAGTTTACCTAGGACATATTAAAGACCAAGTTGTTTCTACTTCCAATGCGGGTGCGGTAGTTCATTCCCATGGAACTAAACCTTATGCAGGTTCCTACGGTTTAGACGAAAACGGTAATCCTGTCGAGTCTCTTTCATATTTAGCCGGAAGAGTTAACGAACCGGGACTAACCATCATGGAAGAAGCGATAAACGCTGGTAAAGCGACTGCTGTAATTAACTCTGGCTTTATCGCAGAACCCGGAACCGGGGTATTTCTAGCTGCTGCGGAAAGTCGCAGTGATGTAGCGGAAATTACAAAACAGATTGTTGAGTCTGGAGTAGATATAATCATGGGTGGGGGTGAGATTCACTACCTACCTGAAGGTACTGTCGGGCGTTTTGGTGAAGAAGGTATCCGTACCGACGGACGCAATTTGATTGAGGAAGCCCAAGAAAATGGTTATACCGTTGTTTATACCCGCGAAGAATTAGAAAACCTCTCTGACGACGCAGATAAAGTATTAGGTATTTTCGCGGCGGAAGATACATACAACGATACTACCGAAGAAGCCAATATAGAAGCTGGTTTAGATAGTTACGGACAGCCGGGAAATGAGAATCCGCCCACGGTAGGTGAGATGTTAGCGGCTTCTCTACCCATCCTCAATCGAGACGAGGATGGCTTTTTTGTAGTGTTGGAAGAAGAAGGTACTGATAACTTCCCTAACAACAATAATTCACGCGGTTTTATTGAAGCTTTGTTACGAGCGGATCAAGCAATCGGTGTCGCTCAAGATTTTATCGATAACACTGACCCCAATACGTTGTTAGTTACTGCTGCTGATAGCGATGCAGGTGGTTTGGAAGTTATTGATACGGACAGCGATGAGGTCGGTACTATACCAGTACAACCCACTTTAGCAGACCGTTCGGATGCTATTGAAGCTCCCCTCGATGGACGAAACGGTAGAACTACCGAACCGTTTATTTCTGCTCCCAATGAAGATGGAGAGCAATTTCCCTTTGGTATCGGTTATGCTGGTACTCCCGATTTTGAAGGTAGCATTGTAGCTAAAACCTACGGGTTAAATGCCGAACAATTGCCTCCGACCGTGGACAATACGGGAATCTACGAAATTATGTATGAGACCCTGTTCGATACAGAACTGCCGTCTTACGTGGATGCACCAGAAGCAGATCCCGCACCACAGGCAACGCAACCTACGGGTAATGTTATCTTTATTCACCCCGACGGTACCAGTCCCGCCCACTACGCAGCCGGACGCTTCATCGAAAAAGGTCCCGATGGTAGATTGAATTGGGATATGATGTCCGATGCTGGGGTTTATTTAGGACATATCGACGACCAAATTGTTTCCACTTCCAACGCTGGTGCAGTAGTACACGCCTTTGGAACTAAACCTTATGCAGGTTCCTACGGCTTAGATGAAGCAGGTAATCCCATCGTTTCCCTTTCCGGAAAACCGGGGACAACCATCATGGAAGAAGCCATAGAAGCTGGTAAGGCGGTTGCCGTTATCAACTCTGGCTTTATCGCCGAACCCGGAACCGGAGTGTTTTTGTCAGATGCAGAAAATCGCGGTGACGTTGCTGAAATTACCGAAGAAATTGTTACTTCCGGGGCTGAGGTAATTTTGGGAGGTGGTGAAATTCACTATCTACCCCAAGGTACTGTTGGAAGATTTGGAGAAGAAGGTATCCGCGAAGACGGACGCAATTTAATTGAAGAAGCGCAAGAACTTGGTTATACCGTCGTTTACACCCGTGAAGAATTAGAAAATTTGGGCGAAGATACTGAGAAAGTGTTAGGTATTTTTGCTGCGGAAGATACCTATAACGATACTACAGAAGAAGCCAATATCGAGGCAGGATTAGATAATTACGGACAACCGGGTAACGAAAATCCGCCCACAGTGGGAGAAATGTTAGCAGCAGCTTTACCCATTGTCTCTAAAGACGAAGATGGTTTCTTTGTAGTGTTGGAAGAAGAAGCTACTGACAACTTTGGTAACAATAACAATTCACGCGGTGTCATCGAAGCCGTGTTGCGGGCTGATGAAGCCATTGGGGTAGCAATGGACTACATTGAAAACCAAGACCCCAACACCTTGTTATTAACCGCTGCTGACAGCGATGCAGGTGGTTTGCAAGTCATAGACCAAGACGGTGAAACAGTAGGTACTGTACCAGTCAACCCCACATTACCCAGTGGCGAAGATGCAGTAGAAGTACCTTTAGATGGGCAAAATGGTCGCAATACCGAACCTTTCGTTTCTGCTCCTGCTACCAACCCCGCAGCAGATGGGGAAACCTACACCTTTGGCGTTGGTTACGTAGGTACTCCCGACTTTGCCGGTAGTATAGTTAGCAAAGCCCACGGTTTGAATGCCGATCAGCTACCCCCTACTGCTGATAACACTGATATGTATCGTTTGATGTATCAAACTTTGTTTGGTGTTGAACCAGAAGAGGTAGCAGAACAGGAAAGTAACTTAGTTTCTGGAACCTCTGAGGATGACACTTTAATTCCGGGTATTAGCGAAAACTTTAACGGTCTTAATAACACCGTATTTACAGGTGCGGGTAACGATGAAATTGATTTAGCCTTCGGTGGAAACAACAACCGCGTTAATGCTGGTAGCGGTGATGATGTAATTTACGTAGGTAATCAAAACCGTGTATTTGGTGGAGCGGGAAATGACGAGTTTGAAGCTACCGACAGCATCGGTGAAAACCGGATGTCCGGTGGTGAAGGTAATGATATCTTCTACCTTGGTATGAATGACCGTGCTTTGGGTGGTGCAGGTGATGATAAATTCTTCGTTCAATCCGGTGGTGATAATATCCTATCTGGTGGTATGGGTGCCGACCAATTCTGGATTGTCAGTGCGGAATTACCCGAAGCTGCAAATACCATCATTGACTTTGAAATTGGTACTGATGTAATTGGTATTTTGGGTAGCGCTAGTTTGGGTATTGATGCATCAACTTTAGAATTGAATGTAGTTGATGGTAATACCGAAATTGGTTTTGCTGGTAACACATTAGCAATGCTCAACGGTGTGACTGGTTTGGATGTCAACACCAGCGTTGTATTTGCCTAATTTTACAGAAGTAGAAGGGTAATTATAGAAGTCGGGTTTTTGGTAGAAAAACCCGACTTCTTCCCCCACGACTCAAAACTCTCATAGAAGTCGGGTTTTTAGGATAAATATCTGTAACATCCAAATCAACAAAAATAGATTTTTAACCTGCATTTAATGTTAGATTAATTAATCGATGAAACAATAAGCATGATGTAATTAAGTATTTTCCCGGATAAAAAAATACTTAATAACTGATAACTTAGGACTGCTTTTATTTTTCAAGTCGGAAATCTTAAAATAGGGGAACTACCTTTAAAATGGCTAAGAATACCATTCTCATGATTGGTAACTGAAATGGGTGGTAATACTAGAATCGCTTTTGGTGGTGACACATTAGCGATGGTTAATGGTGTAACTGGTTATTATGATACCAGCTTTGCATTTCAAGCTTAATCTCAAGTTGGATGAGTTTTGATTAGATTAGTAATTAGTTAATTATTAGTTAATTAACAGAGCAATTGCTAATCAATTTTAAATAAAAATTAACCATCTTTTGTAGAACACATAATATCAAGTCCGGCTGATTAACAAATATTAATTAACCGGACTTGATATGAATGGGTAATTAATACGTAATACGTGTTTATCTAGATTCTCATTTAAATCATAAATAATCTAAAAATATTGCACTAGAGTATTTTTTAATCTAGCTTATAAGCCATTAAAATTAAAATTTAGTTTATTTATGTATCAACGTTTACTTGAGTTTAATCGTTACTCATATTTAGGTTGTATTTAAAAGTAAAAATATAAAAATCATAAACAAAAAAATGGCAACTATTAACGGTACTCCTGGCAATGATCAGCGAATAACTGTAGGAAGTAATGATGAATTATTAGGTTTAGAAGGTAATGATATTCTAGATGCTGGCGATGGAAAAGGAAATAATACTCTGCGTGGTGGTGCGGGAGATGATGAGTTATTTGCTTATAGTAACGATCAATTATTTGGAGATGCTGGGGACGATGACCTCTACTCCGATGGTGAAGGAAATAATACACTTGATGGGGGTGAAGGAAACGATGAAATTTTCCCTGACCGTAATGATACAGTTGATGGTGGTATTGGTGATGATATAATTTTCGCTGGACGTGGTGGTAATACTTTTACTGGTGGTTTAGGTAAAGATGTATTTTGGATTGCGAATGTTGAATTACCAGAAAATCCCAATACAATTACTGATTTTAATTTTGCTGAAGATACAATCAGAGTCGATTTAGCTGGTGTTGAAAATTTCAATGACCTTTCGATTACTCAACAAGGGAATGATAGTATTATCACTGCACTTGGTACACAATTAGTAACTGTTTCAGGTGTTGTTCCTAGTCAATTAAATCCACAGAATGTGGTTGTTGATAAAAATGCTCCTGACAATCCTGGACTAGATAAACCTGTTATTGAAGATGCTACTTTTTCTATTCGAGAACATAGTGTAGAGGAAACGTTAATCGGTACGGTTAGCGCTAATGACTCCGATAAAAATGATATCCTCATCTATAATATTACTGATGGTAATCTGGATATTGATGGTGATGGTAATACTGCTTTCACAATTGATGGAACGAGCGGTGAAATTATTGTTAATGACAGTGATGATTTAGATTTTGAAAAGAATCCTATTTTTAATTTATTAGTTACGGTTGCTGATAATAGTAGTTTCAGTCAGAATGCTAATATCACTATTAATTTGCAAGATGAACCTTTACCTGAATTTGATATTGAACAAAGTAAACAAGGTATTTTTAGTTTAATTGGAGATACTCAAGAAAAAGCAAATATATTGTTCTCCCTAGTTGGTACTGATGCGGATAACATCAGTGAATTAGGTGTTTTTATTGTTGATGAGAATAATGCTGTTAATGGCATAACTCCCGACTCTCCAGAATATATTCAAGAAGCATTACAACAAAGTAAAGTTATTTTTTCTGCTATTAATAATCAACCGAATGGTTATGCAGAATTAGAAAAAACACGCATTTTAGAAGGATATCAAAGCGGCGAACGTTTAGTATTTTATCTGGTCACAAATAGTACTACTGATAACGTCATTAGTGATGAAACTTCTCCAAATAACGTTCTCTTGAGTTCAACTTTTAGTAGTAGTGATTTTGCTCAAGTCAAAATTGCAGATATGGGTAATGGTAAATTTGAACTAGCCTGGGAAGACCAAATTGGTGGTGGCGATCGCGATTTCAATGATTTAGTATTGAACTTGGAAATTACTAACCAATCTGCACCAAATGGTACAAGTCAAGCTGGTAATACTGCGGAATTAATTGACTTGAGACAATTTGCTGGTGAAACCGTCACTGTGACAGCAGAAGTTTTCCGTGAAGCTAAGTTTGATAACGAAGTTGTTTTCTACAGACTTGATAACCCTGATGGTATTATCGATAGTCTTAACCCGAATCGCGATCGCGATTATCTCAATGCAGCTTTAGAGAATTTGGTTAAAGACACTAACGGTGAGGTTTTCACACTAAAAGCCGATAATCAAAGTACAGCTTCAATCACAGCAGACATTATAGCAGAGTCGATTTTCGCACCGATGATGATTGTTAATGGGAACTTGCAACAGCTTCAAGATAATGATACCAGCAACGACCCCACAGTTTACTTTCCCTACATTGGCGCTAATTCTGATGGTGTTGATCACATTCGTTTACTCGGTGACAATATCTTTGGTTTTGAGGATTTACGTAACGGTGGTGATATGGACTTTAATGATATGGTGGTTAAAATTGCTGTGGAATAAGAAGTCGGGTTTTGATCATGATTTTATGATGTGACTGATAGAAACTCGTAAAAACCCGACTTCTAAAAGTTGGAATTGCTGGGGTGAGAAGTCGGGTTTTTTTATATCCTAAAAACCTGACTTCTGGAGATTGGGTTAAATTATTAGCATTTATTCCTTGTACAATCTAGAAATAATCAAAGGCTGTTCCGAAAGAGTTTTGATTAATAAAATTATCTGCACTTAAACTATCAACATTGAGATTTTGCAAAATTGCGATATCCGAACCATTAACAGCAATTACAGTATCTTTACCTTGTTGGATAATATCGATATTCTCTAAATCAATATTCAAACCAGTAATATCAATCAAGTCATCATCAACTTTAAAATCAAAAATTTTATCCGTACCTTGATTCTGTTTCAAGAGAAATACATCATTACCAGTACCACCATTGAGACTATCATTACCCAAACCACCCGAAATTGTATCATCACCAGCATCACCCCAAATTCTGTCATTTCCTGCTTCACCGAAAATCAAATCATTACCAGCTTTACCACCGATACGATCATTTCCTGCTCCACCGTATATAGTGTCATCACCACCAATACTTCCACCACCAGAGGAATTATTTACATCTCCTCGTAAAATATCATTACCACCTTGACCGAAAATTAAATCATTCCCTAATCCTCCAGCTAAAATATCATCACGGTTTTCACCAGCAAGCGTATTATCCGCTTGATTCCCCACCATCAGATTACTTTCTTCTGGAACAATCGCACCAAAGCGTAAATAGTTAACTAGCGCTGTATAGTCGTCTTGATTATCTGGATTACTAATCAAATCGAAAAACTTCTCTTCCTCTACATCAAGCTCCGTAAACGTCTCTCCATTATTGACTAAACTGAGCAAATCAGCTTTATTTTCAACTCCATTAATTACATCAATCAAACCATCAACAAAATTACTGTCGAAAGAATCTAGTAAAGCCTCTGGAGTAATTTCATTTTCACTAGCACCAAGGAGAGTTTTAGTAATGCCGGAAAATACAGAATCTATCGAAAATGTCAAAGGTTGAAAATCTACTTGATTAATAAGAACTACAACAGTAGTATCAGTCTCTGGAAAATAGCTCATTCGGCTAATATAACCAAAAGTACCACCATCATGTCCCCAAATTTCACCCCAAGGAGTTTGTTCTTCGTATATACCTAATCCATATCCAGTTCCAACTTGTGCTTGTTCAATACCAGACCAAGAAAGCATATGATTGAGACTTTCAGGGTTTAATAATTCACCACTCAATAGTGCATCACTAAAACGAGCTACATCTTTGGTGTTAGAGATAATTCCACCATCACTTAACGTCGAAGCAATAGTTGAAAATGCATCTGTAGTATCTTCAAGAATACCATCTGCACCGAAATTTCCATCTTCTCCAATTACATCTCCATATCCTCTTACCAATCTTTCTTTGGGAATTTTATCTCCCACAAAATAAGTATTATCTAATTCCAAGGGTTCTAATATTAAGCGATTCACCTCACTTTTATAGGGATTACCCGTTGCAGCTTCAATTAGCATTCCTAACAAGAGATAATTAGTGTTGGAATAAAAGAATGATTCTCCTGGAGCAAAGTAAGCATCCTCTCCCGAAACATAATTTTTAAGTATTGCTTCTCGACTTCTATCAATATCAGCACCATTGAAAACAGCTAATTCATCTATGGCAAATTGTGGATTATTTGTATAGTTGAAAATACCACTGGTATGGTTCAACAATTGCTCGACAGTGATGTTGTTAGCATTGGGAATATTATTAATAATAGAATTGGGTAACCATTTATCGAGAGTATCTACTAAATTCAACTTTTCTTCTTCAATTAATTTGAGAATAGTTGCTGCTGTAAACGTCTTACTAATACTACCAATTTGGAACAAATCATCTTGATTGAGTGGTGTTTGTGTTTCCAGATTAGAAACTCCACTAGAACCGTACCAAGTACCTTGAGAATTAATCACAGCCACAGTCGCACCGGGAATTCCTGTATTTTCTACGCTAGAATCGAGAGATGTTTGTAGTTGTTGAGCTAATTCGGAAGAAATATTTTGATTCATTACTATAATTTCCTTGTGTTTAGTACAAATTTGATATGAAGAGATTACTCTGGGAATAGGGAATAGGGAATAGGGAATAAGAATTAACCATCCGAACTTGATATAACTTGAGGTGATTTCGATATCATCACAGAAGTCGGGTTTTTACAATCAATATTGATCGCAACACAAAACAGTCATAAAAACCCGACTTCTTTCCCTACGAAATATTTGAGAATAGGATACTCACAGAAGTCGGGTTTTTACAATCAATATCGAGCAAAAAATCAAAAAGTCATAAAAACCCGACTTCTTTACCTAGGAAAAATATCAGTTCTACAGCGGATTTACCCGCTAAACTTTAACTTAGTAAAAACTCTCATTAATAGTAAGAGTTTGGTTTTCATATTCTTGTTTTCTGGAAATGCTTCTCTTGTAAATTAACTGAAATGTTCACCTTTTTCATATTGTCTATAGTCATGCATATTTATGACTAAAGTCATATCGGCAATATTGGTCAAATAATTTTGGATTTTGGCTTTTAGATTAGTTCCTTCCCGGCAAAAGATTACCGATAAAAAAAAACCGCAGAGACGCAGAGAACGCAGAGGAAAGAGGTAAAAAGAGATGAACCGCACCCTCCGGGTGAAAGGTAATCTGTTTAGTGGAATAGGAGTAGTCCTTTCCCGGCTTTATGATTACTGAAATAAAAACCGATGCTTGACGCAGAGAACACGGAGGAAAGAGGTTTCATAGAAATTGGTAATTTTAGAAGGGGATAGGAGTAGTCTCGTTCTTAACTTCCGGGCTAAGAACTTTTATTTAACCTAAATATACTCTTGATTTAACCTATAGATGAAACATTTAAATTGAGTATTTTACAGGAAAACTAATCAGAATTTTTTTCTGTAAAAAATATTCATATTGCTTGTAAATTAAATTATCTAAAGGATAAATATTGATAATGGCTGATAATTTGAGCCAAAATAGCAAAGTGCGTTTCGCAACTTTCAACGCTTCTTTGAATCGCAACAGTACAGGTGAATTAATTAGTGATTTATCTACTCCCAATAACGACCAAGCTAAAGCTGTAGCTGAAATCATTCAGCGGACAAACCCCGATGTGTTATTGTTAAACGAGTTTGATTATGACGATAATGGAATTGCGATAGCAAATTTCCAGCAGAATTATTTAGAAGTTAGCCAAAATGGTGTAGATGCTGTAGAGTATCCCTACGTTTACTTAGCACCTTCCAATACTGGAATTCCCTCTGGGTTTGATTTTGATAATAACGGCTCTGTCGGTGGTGGTAATGACGCTTTCGGGTTTGGCAGTTTTCCCGGACAGTTTGGCATGGTATTATTATCCAAATACCCCATCGTAGAAAATGAAGTTCGTACTTTCCAAAATTTCTTGTGGAAAGATATGCCGAATGCATTACTTCCTGATGACTCTGCAACAGTAGAACCAAATGATTGGTATTCTCCAGAAGAATTAGAAGTTTTTCGTTTATCTTCTAAAAGTCATTGGGATATTCCAGTGAATGTGAATGGTGAAATTATTCATGTTTTAGCTTCTCATCCTACTCCACCAGTTTTTGACGGTGCAGAAGATCGAAACGGTAAGCGTAATCATGACGAAATTCGTTTTTGGGCTGATTATGTAACTCCTGGAGAAGGAGATTATATTTATGATGATACTGGTAATACAGGTGGATTAAATAGTAACGCAAAATTCGTCATTATGGGCGACCAAAACGCTGACCCGAATGATGGTGATAGTACTAATAATGCAATTTTACAACTGTTAGATAATCCCCAAATTAATACGAATGTCACTCCGTCGAGTGAAGGTGGAGTAGATGCAACAAGTCGTCAAGGTGGAGCTAATCTCAATCATACAGGAAATCCAGCGTTTGATACTGCTGATTTTGCTGATAATACTCCTGGTAATTTACGAGCTGATTATGTTTTACCTTCTCAGAATTTAAAAATTCAAGATGCAAAAGTCTTTTGGACTACTGCTCAAGATCCTTTGTTTAATCGGTTAATTGGGGATTTTCCCTTTCCCAGTTCCGACCATCGTTTAGTATATACGGATATAAACTTATCCTCAGTAGAAATGACCAATCAAAATCGTCAAAGTGTTACAAAGCTTTCTTTTCTTGGAGAAACGAGTTTTCCCACAGGTTTAGATTTCAGCGGTACAGAAGTTGGTGGACTTTCTGGGATTGGGTATGATGCAAGCAAAGGTGTCTATTACGCAATTGCCGATGACCGCAGTAGTAATGCTCGTTTTTATACTCTCAATATCGATTTAAGTGATGGTAAGTTAAATAAGGGCGATATTATTTTTAATGGTGTTACTACTTTACAAAATGCCAGCGGAAATGCTTTCGCTAATAATAGTTTAGACCCTGAAGGTATTGCGTTAACTGATAGTGGAAATTTATTTATTGCTTCCGAAGGGGATACAAACAATTTAATTAATCCCTTCATCAATGAGTTTTCTTTACAAGGTAGACAACTGAGTGAATTACCAATACCGGAAAAATTTCTCCCAACAGCAAACCAAAGCGGCGGAATTCGCAATAATCTCGCTTTTGAAAGTTTAACGATTACTCCCAATCAGCGTTATCTATATACTGCAACCGAAAATGCTTTATTCCAAGATGGAGCAGCAGCAGATGTAGAACAAGAAAGCTTATCACGGATTATAAAATACGATTTGACAACCGGACAACCCGTAGCGGAGTTTGTTTACGAAGTTGATCAAGTGGCTGTTGCTCCCGATTCTGATAATGCTTTTCGTACCAACGGTTTAGTCGAACTATTAGCTATCGATAATAACGGTACATTACTCGCTTTGGAGCGTTCTTTTACTCTTGGGAAAGGTAATACAGTTAAGCTTTATGAAGTTCAAACCCAAGGTGCCTTAGATGTTAGCAGTCAAGATGATTTATTCCGGGAAGAAGCTTTAGAAGATGATGGAGATATTATACCTCCTGGTGCTTTTGAAATCGACCCAGCAGTACAAAAACGGTTGTTGGTAGACTTTGCAGATTTGGGAATTACTCCCGATAACTTAGAAGGCTTGGCTTTAGGACCAACTTTACCGTCAGGGAGTCAAAGTTTGATTGTTGTCAGTGATAATAATTTTAGCAATACCCAAACAACTCAATTTATCGCTCTTGCGTTAGATTTTAAAACCACCCCAGCAGTACTTCCCACAGTGGAAACTCCCTACACCATTGATAATGAGGAAGTTCCAGTTGATGTTTTAGCAGGAGATTCCGATGATCCCGCAATTTGGGTAAATCCTGATAATCCTGGAGAAAGTATTGTAATTGGAACTTTGAAAGATGGTGGTTTAGTAACCTTTAACTTACAAGGAGAAATCCAACAAACAATTTCACCATTGGTATTTGGGGAACAACGTTTCAACAATGTTGATATTATTTATAACTTCCCTTTAGCATCCAGGATAGTAAGTGAGGAACCAAAAATTGATTTGGCTGTTGTTTCCGATCGAGCTAACGATACTTTAGCTATCTATAGTATTTCAGAAAACGGTCAACTTGAGAAATTATCCACACCACAATTAGATGATCCAGCTTTTTCAATTTTTGGTGTAGATGATGGTGAAGCAACTGCTTACGGTTTAGCGACTTATACCAGTCCGGTTTCTGGAAAATCTTACGTTTTTGTTACCCAAGCCGATGGTAATAAAGTTGCTCAAATCGAACTTACTTCTAAATTGGGACCTGCTGACGAACAATTAATAGAAGCTGAAGTTGTCCGTACTTTAGAATTACCCATACCCGAAGGTGGGGAAGCAGCAGATTCTCAGTCAGAAGGTTTAGTTGTAGATCAAGAATTGGGTTTCCTTTATGTTGCGATCGAAGGAGCCGATGTTCTCAAATTCGCAGCAGAACCCGAAACTGGTAATAATTTTACTGTAGTTCAAGCTTCCCAAGAACAAGCTGAATTGGAACAAGTACCATTTAGCGATTTTATCGCTTTTGGTGATAGTACCACAGATGTTGGTAATATTTTTCTCAGCACAGGGGGAACTTTCCCAGCATCTCCACCTTACTTTAACGGACGCTTATCCAACGGACTTTTAGTTCCTGAAATACTTGCAGAAGAAATCGGTTTATCTGCTTCTACACCTTTCCTTGGTGGTGGAACAAATTATGCTTTTGGTGGTGCGGAATTAGGTGCTGGTGATGGAGGAGAACCCAGCGTCGGAGAACAGATTAATTTCTATCTTGGGGCAGATGCACCAACTGCAACCGATTTATTCTTTATTTCTGCGGGTAGTAATAGTATTGTTCCAGATTTAGATGCGACTCCAGCGGAAATTATCGAGAATATTCCGGAGATAGAAGATATTGTTGCAGACTTAACCGGACATATTACCACCTTAGCCAATGCAGGTGCGGAAAACTTTATTATTTCTAACCTTCCTTCCTTTGGTGATACTCCTTTAATAACTAGTCAAGGAGTCAGCAATCAAGTCAACAGCGCAGTTATCGAATTTAACAACTTACTTGATACCGAATTAGATCAACTAGAAGACGAACTAGGAATAAATATTACTGAATTAGATGTTGCTAGTGAAATAGCGAAAATTCGAGCAAATCCTAGTCAATTCGGTTTTACCAACACTGACACACCCGCTTTCAATTCAACCACCGGAGCCGTCGTACCCAACCCCAATGAGTACTTCTGGTGGGATGACTTCCATCCTACTGCTACTGTTTACAGCTTAATTGCTCAAGGTTTAATTGATGATATTCCCCAAGCAACAACTCAATTTGCAGCTACTAACGTTTCTCCTTTAATCCCCGATATCGAAGGTTTATCAATATATTACGGTGACAACGGAACTGGTTATTTAATTGCCAATAGTCAAGGTGATTCTTCCTACGCTGTTTTTAGTCGGGAAGGTAATAACGAATATTTAAGTAGCTTCATTGTCGGCGATCATAACGGCATCGACCAAGTAAACGAAAGTGATGGTTTAGATATTACCAACGTTGCTTTAGGAAGCGAATTCCCCAATGGTTTATTAGTATTACAAGATGGAGCCAACGACCCCCAATTCGTGGTAGAAAACGATGAGGAATTGGAAAATATCAGCACTAACTTCAAATTTGTCCCTCTAGAAAATATCGAGGGATTCAACTTCGACAGCAATTTTGACCCCCGCAATCCTCAACCCCAATCTTTAATTAACGGTATCGCCAGCGGTGACACTACCCAAAATTCTACCGTTTTATGGGCGCGGAGTACATTCAAGGGTGAAATCACCTTTGAATATTCCACCGATGAATCGTTCAATTCCGTTATCGGAACAGTGACACAAAACGTTGAAAATATTAACGTTCCCGTCAAAGTCGAAATTGAAGGTTTAACACCAGGAACCCAGTATTATTATCGCGTCACCGATGCAGCTGGAGCTAGTGGAATTGGTAAACTGAAAACATCCGCACAAACGGGTGATTATCAAGGTTTCCGCTTTGGTGCTACAGGAGATTGGCAACAAGCACCTCCTTATCCTTCCTTGAAAAATGCCGATGATAGAGATTTAGAACTGTTTATCAAATTAGGAGATACCATTTACGCTGACTTAGAAACTCCAGCCCTTCCCGGTGTTTCCCAAGCTCGGAGTTTATCAGATTTTCGTACCAAACAAGCAGAAGTCTTAACAACTCGTTTCAACTTAAATACCGTCCCCGAACTTTACGCTTCTACCTCGATTCTCGCAACCATTGACGACCACGAAATCGTCGATAATTTCGCTGGTGGAGCAGCTCCGGGAGATTCCCCTGATGCTCCCGATATTGGTTCCTCTACCGAACCACTATTCACCGACGACGTTGAATTCGTTAACGATACCCAGGTTTACGAAGACGCTTTACAAGCCTATCAAGAATATCATCCCCTACAAAATAACTTCTACGGAGAAACCGGGGATAACCGGACTGCAAACGAACGCAAACTTTACCGCTACAATACCTACGGTAGCGATGCTGCGGTGATCATGCTTGATAGTCGCTCCTTCCGAGATGACCAAATAAACCCAGTTAACCTAACCAATCCCCAGGATGCTGCCAGATTCTTAGCAGAAGCTTCAGACCCCACTCGGACTCTTTTGGGAAGACAACAAGTAGCAGACTTAAAAGCAGACTTACTCGATGCCGAACAAAAAGGCATTACCTGGAAGTTTATCACCATTCCGGAACCAATTCAAAACTTTGGTTTATTAAATGCCGAAGACCGTTTTGAAGGTTATGCTGCTGAAAGAACCGAAATACTTAAATTTATCGACGACAACGATATAGATAACGTCGTCTTCATGGCTGGTGATTTCCACGGTACTATTGTCAATAACCTTACTTACCAAACTGCTCCCGGAACCGAACAAATTGCTACCAACGCTTTTGAAATTGTTACAGGTCCCGCTGCTTTCAACGATGGTTTATTTGGTCCGACAGTAGCTAATATAGCCACAGCAGCAGGTTTAATTACTCAAGAACAAAGAGCATTTTACGATGGTTTACCCGTTGCTACCGATGCAGATAACGAACTCAATGACAAAGATGATTTCATTAAGCAGTTACTTGTACAGCAAACTACACCTTTAGGTTACGACCCAGTTGGTTTAAATAACAACCTTTCCCAAGCCGAAAATTCCATAGATGCTCAATTACTACAAGGTGATTACGTATCTACCCATAAATTTGGTTGGACGGAATTTGATATTGACCAAGAAACCCAAGCTTTAACTGTAACAACTTATGGTATAGAACCTTATTCCGAAGCAGAATTACTCGCTAATCCCCAAAGTATAACTGGTCGAGAACCTCAAATAGTCAGTCAATTTGTCGTCAATCCGCAAACCGTAGACTCGCTAAATATCAACCCCATCGATACCACAAATAAAGATGCAAATGGAAATGAAATAGAACTAATTGACCTTACCCCATTCACAGGTCGTACCGTAACAGCCAGCTTTGAAATCAACCGAGAAGCAGATTACAATAATAACGTTTACTTCTACACAGTTGATAACGTTAACGGTGAAATCGGTTCCTTAGCACCTAATGCAAGCGGTTATCTGCAAGCTGCATTAAACAACGTTATCAACCCAACCGATGGCTTGACAACTCCCGACGAACAACCCACAACCGGAACCCTTGAAATTGTAGGTGGAAATATTCTTGGTATTGTCATCATTGCAGACGGTACCCTAGAGCAAGCTCAAAACAATATTAACAGCGTAGAAGGTGTTTACTTCTCCTACTTAGGTGCTAACACCGACAACGGAAGTTTTGACCACATCAAATTTGAGGATAATATGTTCAAATTTGAAGACTTAGCAAACGGTGGCGATCGCGATTTCAACGATATTGAAATCAACATCAATTTTACTGTTTAAGTAGGGTAATAAGTCGGGTTTTGATAAAAAACCCGACTTCTATCATGTTGGGTGAGGTAAGAAGTCGGGTTTTTTGCAGAATTTTCGGTGAGGTAACAAGTCGGGTTTTGATAAAAAACCCGACTTCTATGATGTCGGATGGGGTAAGAAGTCCGGTTTTTTGCAGAATTTTCTGATGTTACTGATACTTCTCGTAAAAACCCGACTTCTGAAGATTCCAATTAACCACAAAAGTAGCGATACCAGCTAGATTATCTCCTATAAAAAAACTACTATATTTAGCAACCAATAAATTTCAAAAAATAATTAATTACAAATAAAGTTTATCTACCTATTATTTACATAAGTAATTGTAGGATAAGCAAAGCTTATCCCACAAATAACAAGCCCTCAGAAAAACTACCTTTCGCCGTAAAAACAGCCCTTACAGCTCGCAATTTATCTATCCGGATTTTACTCGAACAAATCAAATAAGTGTGTTTGCTAAAAAACAAAATAGTAATTAATTCTTAATCAGTATTTTCTAAATTTTCTCATTTTTAGTTAATTCTTCTTTGTTATTTTTTACTATCTAAAAATCAAAAATTTCGCAACACCAACAAAATCTAGTTTCACAACTTTCTAATTCAAAACTATTCTGGGTGCCAAAATCTGAGTCATGTCCGTAATGCTTCGGTACGTGTTCCTTTATAAGCAGTAATAATGGCTAATCCAAACGCAAAAGAGCAGTATATGCTCGAATTAATCAACCGGATGCGAATCAATCCGGATGCTGAATACGATATTCTAGTTAATTCTACTAACCCAGATATTCAAACCGCTCTGAGCTATTTCAAGGTTAATTTAACTGAGTTGAAATCTCAGTGGGAGCAACTTAAACCCGCACAACCTGTAGCTTGGTCTAATAAATTACATGATTCGGCTGTTACTCATACTCAGTTAATGATTGATTATGACCTGCAATCCCATAATTTACCTGACGAAGCATCTCTTCGCGATCGCGTTTTAAATACTGGTTATCAATTTACGACGGTAGCGGAAAATATCTACGCCTACGGAAGTTCTGTACTTGAAAGTCATGCAGCTTTTGCCATCGATTGGGGAAATAATCCTAATGGTATTCAAAATGGAACAGGACACCGTAATGCCATCATGTCCAACAATTATCGAGAAGTCGGGATTGGCATTTTATCAGAAGATAATCCCTCGACACAAGTCGGTTCATTACTCACTACTCAACATTTTGCTAACAGTCAACAACTTTCCACAACTAATACTTCTTGGCTACTGGGTACGGTATTTAGGGATGTTGATAACGATGATTTCTACAGCATCGGTGAAGGCTTAAGTGATATTACTGTGAATATCAGCGGCATTAGTAACCCTAATTTTAATACGTCAATCAAAACTCTAAGTGCTGGTGGATACCAAACTTTATTATCTCCCGGAGAATATCAAATCGAATTCATCCGAGATCACAACACCATTAAAACCAAGAAAGTCATCATCGATAAACAAAATATCAAACTCGATTGGATGATAGATGGCAAAACTTACCAACTGGATAACGGAAAACGAGATGCTCACTATAATTCCGGTAGCGGTGACGCAATTGTATTTAATGCTTACACTGTGGAATCCCCATTTCAAACCATCGATTTTATTTCTGTCGGTTTATCTAACTTAGGTAATCCATCTGCTGTTTTTCTCTATGAAGATAAAGACAACGACAAACAACCAGACAGCGATGAAAAGATATTAGAGCTTGACACTAACCTTATAGATAGCGAGGGTTTTGCTCATATTTCTATCGCTCCTACAAAAGTAGAAAATACCTTTTTTGTTGGTGCTTTATATAAACATAACAATAACCAACCAACCTGGATTCCCATAAGTAATAACACTCCAACTAATCAATCTTGGATAGCTGCTACGAACAGTGGTAACTTAGACCTAGAAAACTTTTCTACTTCTTTATTAGAGGATAAAAATTGGCTGTTACGAGCTAGTTCATCAGACAACTCCATAATTACTCCTGTTGAACCACCGAATGATATACCCATTGGTACAAAGCTGCAAAAAAGCAACAATATTGAATTAGTAGATTTAACCAACCAAATTGGTAGTATTAAAACTAATGTTACAGTTACTCGTGATGCAGACTACGATAACATAATCGGGTTTTACGTAATTAACGATGTAAATGGTAGTATAAAAATTAATGACGAAATTATAAATCCGGGTGATACAAGATACAAACAAGCAGCTTTACAAAATCGGATAAGCAGCCTTGAACTACTACAAACTAAGGACTCTATTCAAAGTAACTTTAATGGAACATTGAGTGGTGGTAGTATATTTGCTCCCTTCATAATTGTCGATGGTACTTTCAATGATGCTCTCAACAACAAAGCAGAAGTATACTTTGCATATCAAGGAGCAAACAGCGACAACTTCGACCATATTCGCTTATTGGGTGATAATATTTTTGGTTTTGAAGATTTACCCAACGGTGGCGATCGCGATTATAACGATTTAATTATCAAGATGGATTTTAAGTTGTGAAACGTTCCTAGCCTCCAGACTGGGAATGGATTCGATCCTAATTAAGTTGTCGCGCATTTAATTTGTATTTTTCTAGCGGGCAGGCTTGCCCTCGAACAAAGTGAAGGGATGCCCGCACTACAAGACTTTAATCAAAGACGCTGCCACTACGAATAAATCACCCTACCTGAATGTGGCAGACTGTTAGTCGCAGGGCAGAATTTAGATCATCGACAGCAGATGACGAAATATTTTCAACTAAATTCCAACACCGACACTGTTGATAATTCTTAGATTTACTTTTACTATCTGGGATAAATACTGATAGTCTTGCTAGAAGATAACTAACCTGGCGGTTATTCAACATCTAGTTGCTTTGACTTTGGAGATTTATCCAACTGTCGTTATGTATATTATGATGAGCATTCTGTCAAGATTAATTTTACGGTTTAAATAATGGCGATTGATTGTTTAATTAGGAGTATGTATGAGCTTGACAATGCACTTATATTTGTAGCCAGGTCAAAAACTTCATACTCAATTTTGCACAACGGTTAAACTATTAAATATACTTATTGTAAATTGAATAAAAGTAACAAAATTACCAATGAATCAAATATATCCTTTGCAATTGCAAGATTTTTTCATTACTATAATTTTCAGTAATTATCCGAATAGCATATGTTCCCATATCTAGGTATTAATAACAGTCAGGAGATAATCGTAAAATTAACCATTAGCTTGTGCTTTATTTTTTATTAACCTTTAAACAACCCGTTAATAATTTTATAGACATAATTTGATTGAAATGATTGAAAGTAACTTCTCACAGCGGCAACCCGGATGAAACAGATATTATGACCGCAGTTTTGCAGATTGGCGATCGCACAATTAATCTTGATGAAATTATTCCGCTGCTCAAGCAGTACGGAATGCTTCCTCAATTACTAAAAGAGATAGTTATTGATAATGCAACAGCTTCTATTGAGCTTTCCGAAGAAGAAGTGCAAAAGGCATATAAACAATTTTACCAGCAGCAGCAACTAGGGGATGAAGAGCAATTACAAGCTTGGCTCAAATCCCGTGGTTGGGAGCGCGAACAACTAGAGTATTTGGTAACTCGCACTCTCAAACTAGAAAAATTCAAACAAGAGACTTGGGGGACGAAATTAGAATCATATTTTCTGCAACGCAAGGAAAAATTAGATAAAGTAATTTATTCATTAATTCGGATAAAGGATATTGCGATTGCTCAAGAATTATACTTTCGGGTTCAAGAAAATGAGCAGCCTTTTGCAGAGCTGGCTCGCGAGTATTCTCAAGGACCAGAAGCACAAACTGGTGGTTTAATTGGTCCAGTAGAATTGGGAGTTCCTCATCCAATTTTAGCAAAAATGTTGCTCAAATCTCAACCGGGACAAGTTTTACCACCCACTCGTTTGGGAGATTGGATTTTAATTGTTCGGTTAGACAATTTTATTCCGGCGCAGTTAGATGCAGCAACGCAACAGCGACTGTTAAACGAGCAATTTGAAGCTTGGTTACAAGGAGAAATTGCTTCTGCAATCAAAGATGGTAAGTTATCGGTGGATAATTCTACTCAAAGCTAGTTCGATTTTGGATTTTAGATTTTGGATTTTGGATTGGAATGTAAACAGTTTCGAGTTATGCCACTTAAAATATGGTTCATTTATGAAGTAAATCAATCACTATCTTAAAATCCAAAATCTAAAATTCCCAAGCCTTATTTTTATGAGGTTAATCTAAAATCTAAAATCTAAAATCTAAAATTCCCATGGCTTATACAACAACTAACATTCAAGAATTTTTAGCGGAAATCAGCCCCTTTAATCAGCTACAACCGGCTGTACTGTCAAAGCTTTTAGAAAAAGCACAACTGTTCCGCTACCGGATGGGACAAGTGATTTTAGCGCGGGAAAAAATGCCCGCTCAAGTATCGATTTTGCATTCGGGACAAGTGCGTTTATTGGGTTACGAACCCGAAACCCAAATACCCGTAACTTTGGCAAGATTGCAACCTGGAGAGGTTATGGGTTGGCTCGAAGCTTTACGGGGAATAGGTGGTTCTACTGCCATTGCTTCAACGGAAGTTATTTGTATTAACTTAAATACTGAGGATTTTCTGGCTTTATTAAGTCAAGAAGAAAGTTTTGCATCGTATTTTTACCCTCGTGCGGGAATAGTTGAAGTATTTGAGTTACTCTCGAAGCAATTAAAAACTCATGCAAATAGCCAGTTGATTCTAGAAGCATCCGATTGCAATAATTGTAAGGAATTAACGCTGAAAATTTTCGATGATGCACAAATTGTTAATTTAACAACTCGCGAAGCTGCCAAGCAATTAAATCCCGATTATCTGTGGTTAGTAAGTGGAGGAACAGTTTCTCCCGATGTAATCGGTAATCGCTTTGACTCCACCGAATCTTTACCAAAAGGAAGTCGAGTACGGTTGTTAGGTTTACCAGCAAATGTTTTTTCACCCCAACCAAGGCTCGAAGATATCGGGGAAGAAGCTCAACAAGCTCACATCGCAGAAGTAATTCCCGCTGGCACATCTTCAAATTCTTTCGATGATATTCCTTACGCACCAGTAGAACCACCAGAAGCCGCAAACAATACTAAGCGAGATTCTGCTGGTAGTAAATATCCTCATGTGCGCGGTAGTGGCGGATTAAACGCGATTCTGGCTTGTTTCCAGATGTTGAGCAAGCATCTAAATATGCCCTTCCGTCGGGAAGTGATTCGTAAAGTATTAATTAATCAGCAAAAACGCACGGGTTCGTTATCGTTGCAGCAGTGCGGTGCTGTAGCGCAATTAGTCGGTTTAAGACCCCAATTAATCGGCGTACCTGCAAACGCTATTGGTAGAATTGAAGCACCCGCCATCGTACAATGGCAAGACAGTTTTGCTGTACTTTACGAAATTAGCCCTAAAACCATCGTCCTTGGGGTACCAGAATCCGGAATCCTGCGTCAAAAGCCCTCAGATGTAGCGCAGGTGCTGATACAATCGAATCCCCAACCCAAAGAAGAGCAACAACAAGATGTCGTTCCCGTATTGCTGCTGCAAGCCACCTCGGAAACACCTCAGCAAAAATTTGGACTCAGTTGGTTTTTACCTTCCTTAGTTAAGTATAAAGGCGTACTTACAGAAGTATTTGTGGCTTCTTTCTTCGTACAATTATTTGGTTTGGCAAACCCTTTAGTAACCCAGGTAATTATCGATAAAGTAATTAACCAGAACAGCCCCGACACTCTACAAGTTCTCGGTATATTCCTCTTGGTAATTGCAGTCTTTGAAGCAGTACTTACTAGTATTCGGACTTATTTATTTGTCGATACCACCAACCGCATTGACTTAACCTTGGGTTCGGAAATTATCGACCACTTGTTACGCTTACCATTACGGTACTTTGAAAAACGACCTGTGGGTGAACTTTCCACCAGGGTGAACGAATTAGAAAAAATTCGCCAATTTTTAACCGGAACCGCTCTAACTGTGGTGTTAGATGCAATTTTCTCGGTAATTTACATCGTGGTGATGTTTATTTATAGCTGGTTACTGGCTTTAGTAGCTCTGGCGACATTGCCATTATTTGCCATTCTTACCTTCGTAGTTTCTCCTATTGTCCGCCGACAACTACGAGTCAAAGCAGAACGTAACGCTGAAGCGCAATCCCACCTAGTAGAGATTTTATCGGGTATCCAGACAGTTAAAGCCCAAAATATTGAATTGCGATCGCGCTGGCAGTGGCAAGAACGTTATGCTCGCTATGTGAGTGCTGGCTTCAAAACAGTGTTAACTTCTACTAGTGCTAGTTCTACCAGTGGATTTCTCAACAAACTTTCCGGGTTACTCGTACTCTGGGTAGGGGCTTTTTTAGTATTAGACCAAAAATTAACTTTAGGAGAATTAATCGCTTTTCGGATCATTGCCGGTTACGTGACTTCTCCGTTACTGCGTCTTACCCAACTATGGCAAAACTTCCAAGAAACTGCTTTATCCTTGGAGCGTTTGAGCGACATTATCGACTCTCCCCAAGAAGCCACTGAAGAAGATAAGGGTAACATTCCGATGCCGATGATTGAAGGGGCTGTAAAATTTGATAACGTCTCCTTCCGCTTCAAACCTACTGGACCGATGCAGTTGAATAACATTAACTTAGAATTTCCGGCGGGGGTATTTGTTGGTGTCGTCGGACAAAGTGGTTCCGGTAAAAGTACGCTAATGAAACTGGTACCGCGCTTGTATCCTTTAGAATCCGGACGCATTCTCATCGACGGTTACGACATCAATAAAGTAGAACTTTACTCCCTGCGAGAGCAAGTAGGGATTGTGCCTCAAGATACCCTACTTTTTGAAGGACCAGTCCAGGAAAACATCGCTTTAAATTATCCTGATGCCACCCCAGAGGAGATTATCGAAGCAGCTAAAATCGCAGTGGCACATGATTTTATCATGGATCTACCCAATGGGTACAATAGTAGAGTCGGTGAGCGAGGTAGCGCTTTATCCGGCGGACAGCGGCAAAGAATCGCAATTGCTCGGACAATTTTACAAAATCCCCGTTTATTAATCCTTGATGAAGCTACCAGCGCTCTAGACTACGAATCCGAACGTCAGGTATGCTTAAATTTAGCAGAAGCATTTAAAGGGAGGACTGTTTTCTTTATTACTCATAGATTAAGTACTATCCGCAATGCCGATACTATCTTGATGTTAGATAAAGGTTACGTTGTAGAACAAGGAACCCACCAAGAATTAATGTCACTCAAAGGACGTTACTACTGTCTGTATCAACAACAGGAAGCGCAAATTTAAAAAAATGGTAATTGGTAATCGGTAATCGGTAATCGGAGATGGGGAGACAAGGAGACAAGGGGAAGAATTAAAAACTCCTAACTCTTAACTCCTAACTCCTGACTCCTGATCTTCAATCTAAAATCTAAAATCTAAAATTTTTTTATGACTCAATTAAACGGAAATCTCAACGGTAATGGCTCACGACAAACGCTACTCCCTGGATTAGGGAACAGTCCCCAAGATTCGATTCCTCAGAAAAATGGTAAATCAAGAGTTTCTGAGTTTGATCAACCCGTAATTCTGCGGCGATCGCCACTATTTTCACGGGCGGCGCTATGGAGTATTTTGGGTGTAACTGTTTTTACCGTTACCTGGGCGTATTTTTCTCGAATTGACCAAGCTGTCCCCGCTCAAGGAAAGCTAGAACCCCAAGGAACGGTTAGAGAAGTCCAGGTTCCTGTAAATGGTATGGTAAAAGAGGTCTTTGTTAAGGATGGAGACCGGGTAAAACAAGGAGACTTACTGTTACGTCTGGATCACGCTGCGGCTGAAGCAGAATTGGTTTCGACGAGAAAAGTTCGCGAAGCTTTAAAGTTAGAAAATCAATTTTATCGCAGTTTATTCAGCGTTTCGGGTTCTTTACCAACAACAGCTTCGATCCAAGTACCCCAAGAAATGGCTAACTTGGCTCAAAGTCGGGCTGCTTTATTAAAAGAAAATCAATTTTATCGAGTGCTGTTAAGCGGAAATAGCAATGGTGTAAATTTGACCGGGGAGCAGCAACTGCGTTTGTTTTCCAGCCAAGAAGAATTAAGGTCTCAAGGCGCTCAAATCAAGTTAGAACAAGCTCAATTACAACAACAATTAGCACAAACTAAAGAAAAACTGGATAATTCCAGAAACATACTCAGCATCAATCAAGGTATTCTTAACGATTTAGAACCATTGTACAAAGAAGGGGCGATCGCTCGTTTACAATACTTACAACAAAAGCAAGAGGTTAGCAACCGTCAAAGTGAAGTTGCTCAACTTTCTCAAGAGATACAGCGTTTGAGGTTAGCTATTACTCAAACAGGTCAGCAGTTGCAAAATGCTTTATCAACTTCTACTAAAGATATATTGACTCAAATCGCAGACAATGAAAAACGTATTGCTGAAATTGACAGTCAAATTAATAAATCTATAGTCGAAAATGAAAAACGAATTGCCGAACTCGATGGTCAAATTAAGCAAGCTTTGTTAACTAGAGATTACCAAGTTGTAAAAGCTCCGGTAGATGGAGTTATATTTGATATGAAAGCAAGTAATCCGGGTTATGTTGCTAATACTACGGAACCCGTGCTGAAAGTAGTACCGGAACAATCGCTGAAAGCAGAAGTGTTTATTACTAATAAAGATATCGGGTTTGTCAAAGAAGGAATGCCGGTTGATGTTAGATTTGAAAGCTATAATTTCAGTGAGTTCGGCGATATTAAAGGCACTCTGGTCTCAATTGGTAAAGATGCTTTACCTCCAGATCAAATTTATCCCTACTACCGTTTTCCAGCAAAAGTTGAGTTAGATCGACAAACTTTAGCAGCCAACGGAAGGCAATTACCTTTGCAATCGGGGATGTCTGTTACTGCAAACATTAAAACTAGGGACAGAAGCATTTTAAGTATATTTACGGATAAATTTACTCAAACAGCCGAAAGCGTCAAATTTGTCAGATAGGTTATTGAAGTCCGGTTTTTACAATCACTATCGATAACACCCTTACAAGTAAAAAAAACCCAACTTCTGAAGATTCGGGTATTGAAGTCCGGTTTCACCTAGTTAATTACAGCAAGGTGAAAAATTTCTTATCCGAAATCATGAACAATTAATAAACTTTCTATAAAGAAATAAAATATGTGTGTTTCTTTACTTACTTTCTTTTTTTTTAGATTATTGTATATAAATAAGTTCTCTAAAAAAGTGTAAGTTAATGTTCCCTATATTTTACTCAGCCGAGAAATAAGTGTAAGAAAGTAGTTTTGTTGATGGTAGAAAATAAATAATTCATTAATTTCTATCAAAAAAGCAGTATTTCGTGTTCTACTTCTAACACGCGCTGAGTGAAAAAAATTTTATCAGTGTTTACACAACATTTCCGGAGGACAAGCAGAATATACTGTATTACAGTATTGCAGCTTACTAAAACTCGGAAAAGTTGAAATAAAGGTAACTCAAACCTTCTATATCAGGCTTTTAAACTGATGCACAATAGTAGGTTAATATTTTCTCACCCTATTTAATTTTTTTTTACGGCTAGTAGTTTGGTTTTCAAGAAAATTTTTCAAGTTTTCTTAATTTCACGCTGCCCAAATAAGGATTTTTGATACTAAAGGATGAAATCGCCTTCAGACATTTTTGAATGGTTCCATCCCAAAAAAAACATATCTATACCAATACTAACAAAATGTTGATAACAATGCCAAATTCTACACAAGTTAACGTCATCGCTCGCGAAAACCAAAACCTAGGTACAGCATCTCTTAACCTTGATGACAATGCTAATTATAAAATAACTCTCTCGCCGGTACAGCAAAATACTCAGTACAACTTTGCTTACATTATTGACGTATCAGACAGCATGAGCGGGAAGCCTCTTCAAGCCGCGAAAAATGCTTATATTAGTTTAACAAAGTCGTTAATTGATAGCGGGATTGCAGAGGTATCGCAATTTGCAGTAATTCCTTTTGGTTCTGATGCATTGCTCAACGCACCCTTAAATGCAACACAAGCAATCTCAACCATTGAAGGTTTATCTCTTAATGGTTTTACTAATTTTAATGCAGCACTCGAAAAAGCCAATCAGTTCTTTTCTACAGTACCTTTTGGAGCAACCAATAAAGTCTATTTTCTCTCTGATGGGTTTTCAACCACGGGAGGAAGTTTTAGAAATACAGCAAAAGCGCTACAAGCAGTAGCTGACGTTCAAGCTTATGGTATTGGTGCTGCAAATATTCAAGAATTAAGGATTGTAGATTCAGATCAACCTACCATCGTTGCTGAAGCATCAGAATTAGCAGATGAATTTGTTAATTCTATACTTTCTCGCGATGATATCTCTAAGATTAATATTCTTTTAGATGGCAAGATTATTGAAACAATTCAACCCGAAGAATTGGAAGAAAGTTCTGCTGGTTTAGCTTTTACAGGTTCCATTGACGGTTTAAATCCCGAAAAGGATACACAAAATAAGCTGTCCGCACAAATAGTTTATACTGAGCAAATCCCCGACACTACAGTTGATTTAGTCGTTAATTCAGAAACAGATAAAGATAATAATCAAGAAAATCTGGGTAATACAGTTCCACAAACTATACAACTAGTTCCAAAACTGGGTAGTGAGCTTCCTATTCTCAGCGTTGCAGATATTTCCATCGAAGAGAATAATATGGGAACCAACATCACTGAATTTCCTGCAACTTTTGAGAATAACAAACCAGAATATCCTAAAGTTGAGGTCATCGAAAACGATAATGTCGAACAAACTTCACCAATTGTTCCCCAAAATACAGTGCAAAATATCATCGATGGGAACGTACTTAACTTAGAATCCTTTACAGGTAATGTAGCAATCACTTTTGCTGTAGATAGAGAAGCATTATTTGATAATACTGTCGGTTTTTACAAAATTGAAGACGCAGAAGGAACCATTACCGATCCCATAACTGGAAACAAGCTTAAACCTAGTGATGGTAAAGCTTATGCAGAATTAGCCCTGAAGCTTCATCAACCCGAACTTGAACTAAGGGTAGATAACCTCAGTTCCACTATTATCCAAGACACCCTCTCAGGAGGATATCTTTACGCTCCCTTCATGATTGCTGACGGGAATCTTGATACTCTCAAAGGAGACTTTAGTCAAGTCTATTTCTCCTTTGCTCAAGCTAATTCCGATGGAGTAGAGCATATTCGCTCCCTAGGAAACAATACCTTGGGTTTTGAAGACTTATGGAATGGTGGAGATCACGACTTCAACGATATCGTTATTCGTACTGAGATTACAATGGTTTAACCTCCAAAGAAGTCGGGTTTTTACTACTCCCTTCCCGCTCTTATGATTACTGATTTTAAAAACCTTACTAGACGCAGAGTACGCAGAGGGAAGAGGTAAAAAGAGATGAACCGCACCCTAGGGGTGAAAGGTAATCTCAAAGCGGTTCGGGGGAGTAAAAATATCTCTAATCTCAGACAATTTTTCAAAAAACCCGACTTCTCAACCAATACAAAACCGTATAAGTATTCTTGCCAACACAATATTAATATTATTACCTTTAAAATAAATAAAGTTGCATATATATACTTAGAAGTATGTCGGCAAGTATCATTTAAAACCTAAGTAAAAAATATGAATAAAACTGTACAAATTCAGGAATTAGCGATCGCGATTACAGCTAAAGATTTGAATCCCAACGCTGTCAACCTGGATTTTTTGAAATATAGCAATATTATCTCATCCGATTGGGAACTAGCACGTCCTGCTGTTCAGACAAAAAGCTTGACTCAGCTTGTGTTTCAAAATGGGATTGCAATTGTTACACAACCGAACCGTATAGTTTTTGCAGAAGCTATTGATCAAAAAGATATCCAACAAAAAATTATTTCTCAATTAGCTGCTAAATTTATAGAAAAGCTACCTAATATACAATATCAAGCTGTAGGTATTAATCCCAAAGGATTTGTAACTTTTACAGAATCAAATGGTGCAGCTAACTATGTATTAAAAAACCTGCTTGCTTCGGGAGAATGGCGAGAATTTGGTAAAACACCCGTAAAAGCTGCAATCCAATTAGCCTATACTTTAGAAGATTATATATTGAATTTGACCATCAACGAAGGATTACTCAAAATTTCCGCAGAAAAATCCCTCCCAGCAGTATTATTCTCCGGAAATTTTAACTACAATATTGTCGGTAATCACCAACAAGAAAGACTACAAGATTTGCATCGAATTCTTCAGAATTGGAACAAAAACTTAGAAACTTATCAACAACTAATTAACGACAAATTTTTATCTGATCGATTTGAGGATAAAAACTTGATCCCCTTCGGTATTAGCATTTCTCCATCAATCTAAAATATCAGCGCGATCGCAATGTGAATTTATGAATTATTAATATTTATTGCTCTGATTCTCTCGAACCCTGTTTCTGACTAGAATCTCAAAGATAGAGGGTTTATAATTGTTATTTTGCTTCAAATTGGCTTGCTTAAGCAATTTTACGGTTATCAGATAAATTATTTAGTAGATATAAAAGGAAATATACCATTTAAAAATTGGTATTAGTTAGGATGTCCTATCTACTGTAATCAAACGAGCTATGACTGTTACGCTGACCAAATACCCTACAGCATTGTTGAATAAAATTGGCTCCTATGTTTGCCAAGCAGTTATTTATATTCAACAACAGCAACCAGAGCTTTTGCTCGATAAGTACAAAAGCATACCATGGCGTGACAATAGTAATCAATCGCGTTTGAAAGCAAAGTTAATTGAAGCAATTAGTAATGCTCAAGATTGGGAATCCTTAATTGCTCGAATGGACATATTTATTAAAGCTTTGTTAATACCTTCAGCGATTAACACACCTGTTTTAGTAAAATTACAAGAAAAAATTCGTCAACTTAATCCTGATATTTCTGAGTCAAAGACTTCCGAATCTCAACAAGATGTAACCAGAATAGCAAAAGAATCTAAAATTGAGAATATCGCAACAAAACCGGATGATAATAATCAAATAAGCTCCAAAGAACATCAAGCTGAAAATCACCAAGATACAATAAACTCTGCACCAATTGAATCTTTAGCTCCGACGGATGAGTTAAAAGATGAGTTAAAAGTTTCTCAAAATCAACAAGATATAAATTCAATAAAAAAAGAGCTACCTGTTAGCAATGGGAATCAACAGCAAACAGGAATAGCAGTATTACTTTTAGATGTAGAAAATATCCAAATTACAACTGAAACAGAACAGATTTTAAAAACCATTTGTAATCATCCCATTCAAATCAAAATTGCTTTTGCAAACTGGCAAAGTATGGGTAAAAAAGATATTGAATTTCATCATCGTGGATACGATTTAATTCATGTTCCTCGCGGTAAAGATAATGCTGACGGTAAAATGATTGCTTTTGGTTCACAAATTGATCAACATTATCCTCAAGTCAAGGAAGTTTTGGTTTGTTCCTCAGATACAGTCATGACTAATTTATGTAACCATCTTCAACAAAAAGGATTAACTGTTTATCAAATTAGTCAGCAATCTGGCAATTTAACTATATTTAATAGTAAAACTAATGAAACCGAAAACCACATAATATTACCTTCTATAGAACAACTTTTATATCAAATTAAAGACATAATTAAAGAGCAACAATTACAAACATCGAATCAATGGATAAAGCTTACTCAAATCTGTAAAAGATTTAAAGAGAAGTATAGCTTTGGTATCAATAAAGTCGTATCTCATCACCTTCCCGGTAAAACTGTAAAAAATATTTTTATCGATAAACCTGAATTTGTCATTCACCAAATACCCGAAAATCCAGAAGTTTATATTACTTTGTTCAAGATATCAAGTGAAGAAAAACCAGATAATCAAATATTGACATTTGAAAATAAATCCAGTTTAGAACAAGCACTAGTTAAAATTATTACTCAAGTAGTAGGTAAAACCCCAAGTAATTATATTCCTATCCATACTGTAGGAGAAAGATTTAATAAACAGTACGGTAAAGGAATTACCAAAATACTCAAAGAATTAAATCTGAGTCGTAATTTTGTCAACTTCTTAGAGTCGTGTAACTTGGTCGAAATGAAGAAAACAGGTAATATATGGCAAGTAGCTTTAAAGTGAGGAGTTAGTGGTTAGTGGATGGTGGTTAGGAATTTTAACCTTTAACCTTAGACCTTAGACCTTTAACCTTTAACCTCATCCCCCATCTTTCGAGAAAAATTTCAGCTAAAAATCACTATCTACTGCTTAGGAGTGACTTGAAAATCGAGCAAAAAAGGCAGAATTTACAAACAGATAAGCTGTTAATGCCTCTTGCTTCAATTAAAATGAGAATTGCTTACGTTCACTTCTATGTCGAAGATGCCATAATTTGGCGTGATTGGTTTGTACATCATCTTGGTTTTGAAAAATTAGACGATGGTGCTGTTATCCCCAGCTTCCCCGGTAAACAAGATACACCTTCTCATACCCGCACGGAAGTAGTTAAAAGCGGCTCAGTTTGCTTTGTGCTGTCTTCAGCAATATCATCTATTAGCCCAGTAGCTGAGTATCTCCGTCAACATCCACCCGGTGTGGTAGATATCGCTTTTGAAGTGGAAGATTTGTCTGCAACAATAACCCTAGCCAAAGCTTATGGAACAGACATTATACAACAACCCGGCATACAAGTACAAAAAAGTAAACAAAAAAATACAACTTACACTAAGCAAGCGAAAATTATTGCTTGGGGAGGACTTACTCATACTTTATTGGAAACACAATTAAAAGAGAATGCAATCG
The DNA here is from genome assembly GCF_015207665.1 of Plectonema cf. radiosum LEGE 06105. Lineage (GTDB taxonomy): Bacteria > Cyanobacteriota > Cyanobacteriia > Cyanobacteriales > Nostocaceae > Rivularia > Rivularia radiosa_A. Next base: position 7,509 of record NZ_JADEWL010000019.1, on the reverse strand, counting down.
AAAATTATTCCTCTCCTTGTTCCATTCAAGCAATAGATCACCTTGTCCTCAATGTAGCGGTAGGTGATTTAAAAGCTGCTGTTAATTGGTACCAAAATATTCTCGGTTTTCGCCCCCAACAAAAATTTAACATTCAAACCGAATATTCTGCATTGCACAGCCAAGTAATGGTTTCTCCTGATGGGGATGTACAATTACCAATTAACGAACCTGCAACTCCCAATTCTCAAATTCAGGAATTTCTCAACGCTAACCGAGGAGCAGGAATTCAACATATTGCTTTAAAAACCAGAGATATTATCAGTAGTATTGCTGAATTTCGCGCCCGTGGCTTGTCTTTTCTGCCTATTTCTCAAAGCTACTATTCCCAGTTACAGCAGCGAGCAAATTTACCTCTGAAATCAAATGAACTAGTAAGTATCGCCAAACAAGAAATTTTGGTAGATTGGAAGGAAGATTATCCGAATGCTTTACTCTTACAAATTTTTACACGACCGATTTTTTCTCAACCTACCTTTTTCTTTGAGTTTATCGAGCGTCGAGAATGCGCTCAAGGTTTTGGAGAAGGTAACTTTCGCGCTTTATTTGAAGCAATGGAACTCGAACAAATTAAACGTGGAAGTTTACAAATAGGAGATAAAAAAGTGACTAAGGAATAAACTTTGTCCTAAGCTAACATTTAAATAGATGAGTATATACACTTGTAGAAAAATCTATATATCTACAAGTGCAGCAGTCAGCAATTTATTTAAAAATAAAATCAGTTCGGGAAATAAAAAATGATTGTAGTCATGAAAGTCGGTTCCCCAGAAGCAGAAATAAAACGCATTAGTGAAGAAATGATTAATTGGGGGCTAACACCAGAGAAAATAATTGGTCAACATAAGGTAGTAATCGGTTTAGTTGGAGAAACAGCAAGTTTAGATCCATTGCAAATTCAAGAAGTAAGTCCTTGGATTGAACAAGTATTGCGGGTAGAAAAGCCTTACAAACGTGCTAGTCGTCAGTTTCGACACGGTGAGGCTTCAGGGATTATAGTTAATACTCCCGATGGTGAAGTTACATTTGGCGAAAATTATCCTTTAGTAGTAATTGCGGGTCCTTGTTCGGTAGAAAATGAGGAAATGATTGTAGAAACCGCGCACCGTGTTAAAGCTGCTGGAGCCAAGTTTTTGCGTGGTGGTGCTTATAAACCCCGGACTTCACCTTATGCTTTCCAAGGACATGGTGAAAGCGCTTTAGAATTGTTAGCGAAAGCCAGAGAAGCCAGTGGATTAGGAATTATTACCGAAGTAATGGATGCTGCTGATTTGGACAAAATAGCCGAAGTCGCGGATGTTGTCCAAGTGGGTGCGAGAAATATGCAGAATTTCTCATTACTCAAAAAAGTCGGAGCGCAACCCAAACCCGTTTTACTCAAGCGCGGAATTTCCGCCACTATTGAAGAATGGTTAATGGCTGCTGAATACGTACTTGCTTCGGGAAATTCTAATGTAATTTTATGCGAAAGGGGTATTCGTTCCTTCGACCGTCAGTATACTCGTAATACCTTAGATTTATCAGTAATACCAGTATTGCGACAGCTAACTCACTTACCGATTATGATCGACCCTTCACACGGTACTGGGTTATCAGAATTTGTTCCTTCAATGTCCATGGCTGCTATAGCCGGTGGATGCGATTCCTTAATGATAGAAGTTCATCCCAACCCCGCGAAAGCCTTATCTGATGGGCCTCAATCCCTAACACCAGAACGTTTTGACCGTTTGATGCAAGAATTAGCAGTAATTGGTAAAGCCGTCGGACGTTGGGAACAAGCTGTTGCGATCGCCTGACGGAGATGGGGGATGGGGAGACAAGGAGACAAGGAGACAGGGAGAAATAAATAATAACTGTCCACTGTCAACTGTCAACTGTCAACTAACTCCTCACTCCTAACTCCTAACTTTTATTTACCGTCTTCTACCTCCAGTACCGAAACTACGACCACTGCGGCTTCCCGAACTTCGAGAACGAGTTCCACTACCAAAACTCCTGTTGGATGGATTATTTCTCGTTGATCCGGATTTTCCGGATTGTTTCAGGGTACTGCTGCCAAAACCGGAACCAGTAGCACGACTGTTACCAGTATTTGTACTGGGGGTAGTACGTCTGATATTTGAAGTTCCAGGACTTGTTCTTCTTAAATTTCCGGTAGTGCGGAAAGTGGTACGGTTTCGGACTGCTGCTGGTGGTTCGTTATAACGCTGACGATATCTATCAACTGCGACATCATAGCTGTTACCATATCCACCAAAACCAGTATATACAGACCTTCCCGGTTGATAGGCGGGTGGTACATAATACTGGGGTCTGAATAACAAACTACCGATTGCTTGACCGGCGATCGCACCAGCAAATGGAGCCCAAAAGCCGTTATTTCGCTGAACTATCACCGTTTCTTGTCGTCCAGTTTGGGGATCGGTTTTTGTTTCGGTAACGTTTTGAACGTATTCAATTTTAAAATCTGGTGTTAAATAAAGTGCAGGCTCTCCGTTTTCTACTTTCAGGTAGCTAGCTTTACCTTCCTTAATTTGTTCATCGGTAAGACGAGCCATTTGCAACTGATCAGTTTTAAAAGTGGGCTTAGGACTATTTAACAAAAATAGTGTATATTCTCCATCCGCATCGTTATAACTAGCTTGCTGTACGGGATATTCACCATCATTAATTTTAGTATTAGTCGGGGTTTGGCTTACATTTCTGGCTTGTGGAATATCTTGGCTACTTTGGTTAGTACCACCACAAGCAACTGTTGTAAAGCACAAACTGAATGCTAAAAAAACAGCTGTAAACTTACGCAAAATTTTCATATCCATATACTTTTATTCTATCTTTGAGCTTAACAACTTCTTTATCGGCTTGAGAGGTACGGAGAACCGTCTTTTTATAAAGGAATTAATTCGTGATAATGCTGTAATAATTGGTCGTTAGTCAGTTCATCTCCTAACTGTGCAGGTGAAAAATGTACTTGAACTGCTCGTATTTTATGTTTGTAATGTAAATCAATAAAAGCTTTCAAACCTTCTTGAAGATCGGCAATATTTGACAAATCATCTTCTAATTCCGGTACTTCTCCTTCATAAGCCACCGTAATCATCACCACTACATTACGGGTTACGGGAACGGTAAAAGATTCATCGACATCAGAATAATTGGACGGTGGTTCACTTAAATAACGTTGTGCCGAATCGGTAAATAATTCTTGAAAATAGTCTCCAGCATCACCTTCTTCCCAAAAGACATCACCTTCATTAGCAGCGGACATCCAATATTCATCGTATTGCAATAAGGTTTCGCAGATTGAAACTAATTGTTCTCCCAAAACCTCCATATCACCTTCGGCATCAACTGCTTCTCTGGCGCTACGATTTAATACTCCTAAAATAGGTGCGACTTCTGAACCACTTAGGTGTAACATGATACGACAAACTACATATCTGGTACGACCCATCATTTTATTAAACATACTTTTTGCTCCTTGATTCCCGTTTTTTTGAATGAATCATATTATGGTTTGAACTAAGCATGGGGCAATATGTATTATTTAGGCATTGCGGATTGTGCATTGATTTTTTTAGATTTTTTTTAGATTTGTTTTATATTTATTTAATAAATCTATTACTTGACTTGTCAAGATTTAAAATAATCAAAAATCCGACTTTTGATAATCTCAGATTAATTAATTATGGAAAATATTTTTAGAATGTTATGAGTGTTCTCTATTACAACTTAAACAATCATCAGTAATAAACCATTACTATAAAGTATAAAATATTTAACTCAGATATCTTGGATATCTATATCTTTAGGTCTATATCCTTATATATATCTTTTAGTGTAATCCTCCATTTAATAATCAAGTAAGATAATGAAAACCTTTAAAAAAATCCGCGCTTGCATTTATTGATGGTTGTCTGGATTGAGAAAGTTCGCTCAATTCATCTTCATCTAAATCAGTTTCAATTTGAGGATGGTCAATTAATCTTTTGCCAAAATGGGGACTATCATAAACGGTTAAATTTTTGGCGCTAGAATTTGTTAAAATTGTTTGCGTAGGAGCTTGAAAAAAGTTTAATTTTGCTGCAATTCCTAAAATTTTTGTCACACCTTTGATATAATCTGCATTTTCCCTTGCCTTATCCAATCGAGTAATTAATTGTTGCATCCGTTGAATAGTAATTAGCTGTCCATGCTCCTCTTGACTGGCAATCATTTCTATAGCTAGGTATATATTTTTGTGAGTTGCAACAGCATCTCGAAAAGGAAGAATTGCCATATAAGCAATAGGAAATAAACTTTCGTCACTGTCTGCACGGAAAGTAAAAACAGTACGACGACGACCAATTTCCATGCTAGGAGGTTGATGTAATCCTTGATATTTTTGAGTTATTTGAAAATAGGCACCAGCGATTGCAAAATTTGCCTCTGGATCTAAAGGTCTATCTACAATAATACGAATAGTTGGTGGAGTTTCGTTGAAAAATTCTCCCGAATCTTCCGCACTTAAGTAATGAATAATAGAGCGATCGCCTTTTTGACTCAAATCCACCCATTCACAAATCAACATATCCGTTTTCAAACCAAAGCGAGAAGTAGCATAAAGTTTTGCTCCGGTTAAAGTTGCTCCAGTTAAATCAGCACCCACCCATTCAGCTTGAATTAATTTTGCTTCAGTTAAATCGCTATGTACCAAACTGGTATTAGTCAAATTAGCATTGCTTAAATCGGCTCCAGCCAAATTTGCACCGCTTAATTTTGCACCGCTTAAATCAGTCCAAGAAAGATTTGCACCTCTCAAATCAGCCCAGCGAAGATTTGCATCGCTAAGATTAGCACCAAATAGGTTAGCACGAAACATATTTACTTGACGAAGTTCGGCTTCTCGTAAATTAGCACCGCTTAAATCAGCACGAACCAAATCGGTATTATTTAAAGTAGCTCGCTCCAGATTCGCTGCAACTAAAGATGCACCTCTCAAACAAGCTTGATTCAAATTCGCATGACGTAAAACAGCGTGACGGAGTGTAGCTTCCCGTAAATCAGCATTGCTTAAATTTGCTTCTAATAAATTAGCACGAGTGAAATCAGCGCGAATTAATTCACTTTGGATCAAAGAAGCTCTAACCAATTGAGCATGACTCAAATTAGCTCGAATTAAATTAGCCACATTCAAACTCGCTTCTGTGAGATTAGCTCCTTCAAGATGAGCGCCACTAAGTCTTGCTACATTCAGTTGAGCATAGCTAAAATTAGCCTTAGTTAAATTAGCACCGCTAAAATTTACAACACTTAAATTCCCATGACTAAAATCAACACCACTAAGTTTTACTCCACATAAATTAGCTTCGGGAAGTTGAATATTTCTAAAATCCGTACATCCCTTTTGGTATTTTTCCAATAATTCATCTACAGTCATCGATGCAACCTCTGATTTTATTTAATAATTGGTAATTGGTAATGGATAATTGGTAATTGGTAATTGGTAATTGGTAATGGGTAATTGGTAATTGGTAATGGGTAATTAAATTCCTAACTCCCTTCCTCCCAACTCCTACTCCCTTCCCGGCAGAAGATTACGAAAAAAAAACCGCAGAGACGCTCTTAGCGCAAAGGAAAGAGGTAAAAAGAGATGAACCGCACCCTACGGGTGATAGGTAATCTGTTTAGCGGTTCGGGGGAGTAACTCCTAACTCCTAACTCCTAACTCCTAACTCCTCACTCCTAACTCCTTTAATCTAAAATCTAAAATAAAATAACCCTTCTCCTAAAAATTAAGTATGATAATCGGTATTATTGGTCTTGGATTAATCGGTGGTTCTTTAGGTTTAGACTTAAAAAAGCAAGGACATCACGTTTTAGGAGTTAGTCGCCGTGAATCCACTACTCAAAGAGCAATTTCTCTTGGTGCTGTTTCCCAAGCGTCAGTCAATATGAACTTGCTATCAGAAGCAGAAGTCGTATTTATTTGTACACCTCTGGGACTTATTATTCCCACACTTGAGCAATTGATTGCTTATTTACCAAGTTCTTGTGTAATAACTGATGTTGGTTCGGTGAAAACCCCTATTGTAAAAGCGATTGCACCTGTATGGGAAAATTTTGTCGGCGGACATCCAATGGCAGGTAGTATTGATTCAGGTATAGAAGCCGCCCGTTCAAAATTATTTACCGATAAACCTTACGTACTTACACCTATTAATACAACTCCAACCAGCGCGATCGCAATTGTTGAAGATTTAATTAGTCAACTTGGTGTTAACATTCATTATTGTTCCCCAGAAGAACATGATAAAGCAGTTAGCTTGATTTCTCATTTACCAGTAATGGTGAGTGCTTCCTTAATTGCAGCTTGTGAAAAAGAACCCGATTCTCAAGTCCATCAGCTAGCTCAAAAGTTTGCCAGTTCTGGCTTTAGGGATACATCTCGTGTGGGTGGAGGGAATCCGGAATTGGGAGTAATGATGGCAAAATACAATCGAGAAGCATTACTAATGTCTCTGCAAAAGTATCGCTCGAATCTAGATGAATTAGTTAATTTGATTGAACGAGAAGATTGGGTAAGTTTAGAGCAAATATTGCATTCAACTCAGCAAGCTCGAAGTAAGTTTGTTAAGGAGTGAGAAATTTTTGTCAGGCTATAAAAATAAACAGTATCATCATGAAACAGATTATCAGAAAAGCAGTCACCCTACTTACGGTATACTACGCCTACATGGTAGAATATCGTGCCGAACTGATTTTATGGGTTTTGACGGGTTCGCTGCCTATAATCATGATGGGAGTTTGGACTCAAGCAGCGCAGGAAGGACAATTTGGTTTATCTCCAACAGAATTTGCGCGATATTTTCTAAGTGTATTTTTAGTCAGACAATTAACAGTAGTTTGGGTAATTTGGGAATTTGAAAAGGAAGTTGTAGAAGGTAAACTTTCACCCCGTTTATTACAACCTTTAGACCCAGTATGGCATCATGTAACATCTCATCTTGGAGAAAGAGTTGCTCGGATACCCTTTGCAATATTATTAGTATTATTATTTTTTGTACTTTATCCCCAAGCTTTTTGGATACCAAGTTTCACACAAGTAGTATTATTTATTCTGTCTTCAGCAATGGCTTTTGCGCTGCGTTTCGTGATTCAATACACTTTTGCCATGTTCGCATTTTGGACAGAAAGAGCATATGCTTTACATGATTTTTGGTTTTTATTCTATCTATTTTTATCGGGAACTATCGCACCATTAGAAGTATTTCCCCAACAAGTTAGACAGATAGTATTACTAACACCATTTCCTTATTTAATTGACTTTCCTGTGAGTATTTTAGTAGGCTTACCAACCAATATTACCAGAGGATTTTTAGCAACAGCAGGCTGGTTTTTACTATTTTTGGGAATCAATAGAATTATGTGGAGACAAGGATTGAAAAAGTATTCCGGAATGGGAGCGTGAGGGGAGACAAGGGGATGGGG
>NZ_JADEWL010000167.1 GCF_015207665.1 Plectonema cf. radiosum LEGE 06105 | reverse complement strand
CCCCCCATCTCCCCATCTGCTCAACGTGCGGTTGCTTTACGCTTTCCACCACCATTTGTTGCACCTTGGCTTCTCAATCCAGTCCAACCGATAACAATGTAGCCGATGGAAAGCAGTAAGCTACTCATCCCAACTCGTAATCCAGATTTCCAAGCTGTTTCTTTGGCTCGTTTTTCAGCGGCTTCTCTTTCTTGAGCAATTTGAGTTAAGCGCTGATTCGCTAGTTGTTGTGGATCGCTTTGTTCGGCTATGAAAGTATCGAGTGCTTTAGGATCAGCCTTAAATTTCTTGAGTAAATCTTTCTGTTGTTGCGGAATACTAGGATTTTCTATGGCTTGTTTGTATCTTGTTTCGTCTTTGAGCAGTTCGGAAAACTGATTTCTGACTTGAGTTCTTTGTTGTTCGATCTGAGCTTTTGCTTGTTCGGTACTTAATCTTGCTTGCACCTGCGATAGCTCAGTTTTCACTCGGCTTTCTGCTTGTTGAGCGCTTGCATTAATTTGTTGAACTTCGCGATCGCTAGCTTGTCGCACGTTATTGAGGTGCAGCGGAAAAATTAATAGAAAAATCAATCCTAAGATACTTGACAAAATTAGTATAGGAAATCTCAAATCGATACCTGACGGACTAGAATCATCAAAACTATCGACCCAATGTCCTGCGAATAACATACCCAAACCCACCAAAGGCACAATTCCTCGGTCAACAAACGCGGTTGCTAACTGAATTTGCCATCCACTATTAGTTGGTTGGAAGGGAAATGAAAGTATTAAAATGTCAACTAAAAAGGACAAAATTAAGATTATCCCTACCACTTTCAAGGTACGGGAAGTATTTACAGTAGCCAAACGATTAACCATCTTTGTTTTAGTCTCGTATTCAATTACAACAATCGTCCTACATAAAGTTACTCGAATATTGTTGCCAATACTCTAGCTACTGTTGATAAATAAAGTAGGTTCAATACAGGTGGAAATTTTAACACCTATGTTCGAGATTACACCACAGTAGCAAAGCTTATTTCAGGTGTCTTCGGCAAATCTTCGTATTGCATTTAACAGTAAATGCAACAGTCATATGGTGTGCTGTTCACTGTCAACTGTCAACTGTCAACGGTTTTGCCAAATAGGTAAATCCTCCGGTCGGTCAACGTCAGCCAAGGTTTGTAAGTAAGCAACAAATAAATTAAGTTGCTGGGCAATATCCACAGTTTGTTGCAATACCGCTTCAGTTCCCCAGTCTATGTTAGTAAATAATTGTCCGATGGCACGGTTTAGACCAATTAGATAGTAACCACCGTCAACAGCAGGACCAAGTAATAAATCGCAATCTGGCAGTTTTTCAAAGGCTTGTGCTAAAACCTCAGCATTAACACCTGGACAATCAATACCGATGATAACTACTTTTTTGGCACCTAGATTAAAGGCATTCAAAAAAGAGTTTTCCATGCGTTTTCCTAAATCCCCTTCTCCTTGAAGTTGGTAATTTAATTCTGTTCCCAACCAATTTTGTATTAGCTGTAAATTACCATCTGCAAATCGAACTTCAAAAGATATTGCAGTCGATTTGCACAATTTTTTTACTTCAGATAAAGTATATTCCGTCATTTGTCGCTGGAGATTCGCAGCACCTTCTATTCCTAAAGCGGGTATCAATCGGGTTTTAGTTTTACCAGGTTCGGGATAGCGGGTAAAAATAATTAGGTGTTGTTCGGCGATTTTAGGTGAAAGAGACACGTAAGTTATTTGTAGCTATTGTAGAGTGTGTTAGCGACAGCGTAACGCACCATTCATGATTAAAGATGTGCTACCAGGGAGCTTGCTGGCTATGTAGTGCGAGCATCTTGCTCGCTAGAGAAATATAAATTAAATGCGCCACAGTTTACCAGGGAGCTAGAAGCTCCCACTACAAATATTTAACCCATCAGAACTAATGCAATGAACTACTATTCCACCACGTTAATTATCAGCGACGAAAATCAATAACAATAATCACCATCTTTAGGTCGATCGCGTTCCTTTGCGGTGCGGATTGCTCCTAAAATAGTAGAGACAAACACGCAACGTTTAGCTTTACTACCAGATTTACCAGATAAAGTGATTCTTCCCAAAGGCGGTTTTCTAATAGTACCCATATAGTCAAACTGAATTTGTCTGATATTATTTTTTAAGTTTAAAGTCGTTTCCGGATCCAAAACGATATTTGAGTCCAAATCATTCCAGTTAGCATTATTTGGATTTACAGTTTCCGGATGAACTGCCCACTGGACAATATTTCCTTGTTCGCGAAGACTAAATTGCCAAGTCGTTTTAGTTCTTTTGGCTTGACGTTGCGCGTCACGTAAACCTAGATATACTTTGTCCGAAGCATCATTGAGGCGACGATTTTCTATGAAAGCTAGCCAAGAAGGAGCGGCGATCGCAGCTAATATACCAATTGCGGCAATGACTACCAACGTTTCGAGCAGAGTAAAACCGCTGCTCGGATTATTATTCCAGTGTTTGTTAAACATTTTACTTTCTGATAAATGCACCACACTGGTAGATGCGGTTAGTTCGATTTGACTAATACCTGATAACTAAGAAATGGGGAAATAGAGACTTGGTGAGATAAATATCTGGCGGTATCATAAATGCCCGGCGATATTATAAATGCCCGGTGGTATTATAAATGCCCGGCGATATTATAAATGCCCGGTGGTATTATCAATGCCCGGCGATATTATAAATGCCCGGTGGTATTATAAATGCCCGGCGATATTATAAATGCCCGGTGGTATTATAAATGCCCGGCGATATCATAAAATACCCGGCGATTGAAATCGCGGCTACACAGGCGAAACCTGCCTTCGCAGGTTTGAAATTTTGTTGTCTTTTAGCCCAGGTAGGTGGGCTTTGTTTGTGTAGCCCCAGATTTCTAATCTGAGGGTTTCTGAGGGTTTTTGAAATTTATTTACCCTTGATATTTATTCTTAAAATAGCCGTTTTTCCACAGATAAAATGGACTAATTAAGCTATTTATAAATAATTGCATTTCGCAGGCTGTAACTAAATCGGTTTTGACTTTTTTACCGTATTTAATTATATGAAATAATATTTTTCTCAGGTCATTCACCATATAAGCAAACATTTTTATTGGCTTTAAATATGGTTTGACATCAACCATTCTAGTAACGTAACGGCTTAGTCCAATGCCTTTGAAGAAGGGAAATAAATATTCTTTTTGTAAGCGCCAACAGGGAATTTGATGATAAATTTCCATTTCAGGATTGTACCAAATTTCCCAATTTGTTTGTTGAATATAAGACAGCATTTCGGTGTCTTCGCCGGTGAGCATATTACCGTTAATTCTGCCGGTTAAAACTAGTTTTTCCGGTATACTTTCTAACCAAGCTTGTTTGCGGATTACTATTCCTGCTGAAGGTGGTAATAGTTTGCTTTTTGGGTTGTAGAGTAAAGGTAAATTACCTCTTTCTGTAATTGCTAAAAATGGGGCAATGCGTTGAAAGTTTTCTGGTGGTTCAATTTCCCAATTGGGATGTATTTGACTGGCAATAGCTCCTGCTTGGGGATATTTTTGAGCAAATTCGTAAGCTTTGGCAACCCAGTTTGACAGGGGATAGTTATCGTCATCAAGAAAGCCGATAAATTCTCCTTTGGCTTGAGCTACTCCTCTTTCACGAGCGTATGCTGCGCCTTGTTTGGGTTCAAAGCTGTATTTTAAAGAAAAGGGATGTTGCCAATTTTCTTGATAGGTTTTAACAACATCTGCCGTGTTATCAGTACTGTTGTTATCGACAACGATGATTTCCCAAGTAATATTTTCGGTATGCTGTTGATTTTGTAGTCTTTCTAATACTTCGGGTAATCTACTTGCACCGTTGTATGTAGGAATAGCTACGGTAAAGTTTATGCACTCTGTCATAGCGCTGGTTTAAATGTTGATTTTAAATTGGTTTATTTGATGGTAGATGAAAATAGAAATAAAAAACTGCACCCAATGTATTAATTTTCTTCTTTTAGGTACAGTTATTGCTTCAGTATTATTATTGAATTTTGGTATTTTTATTACCAAGTACTATTTTTTTTGTCGCAATCTTCATCTGTAGCGGTTCGCATTCCTCCGATTAGGGTTTCGACAATAACGCAGCGTTTGAGATTACTAGGTTGTGTAGAATTCTGAGATTTAGGTGTGGCTAATACAATTTTCAAAGGTGTTGTAGCATCTTTAGGTAAAGCACCAGTGTAATCAAAAGCAATTGTTTTGTAACCAGTAAGAGATTTTATTGGATTATCTTTATCTTTATCTTTACCTGTATTTTTATTTGTAAGATTAGTACCTACTACAATTTGATTAGATTTGATTTCTAAACCTTCACCTATCAACTTCCAAAGTTTATCATCGACTTTAGAAGGTTCAATAGAATCTGGATGAACGAGTATTTTTGCAACCTTATTATCAATTTTTAAACTAACACTGTAGCTAAGTTTTGTTTTCTTTGCTTGTCTCTGGGCTTCTTGTAATGCTGAGAATACGCTATCGTTAGCTTTATTTAGTCGCTGTCTCGCAACAAATCCAAGCCAACTGGGGGCGGCTATTGCGGAAAGAACGCCCACCATGGCTATTACTACTAAGACTTCGATTAGGGTGAAGCCGGAAGATGAATCATTAGGATTAGCTAAAGACTGCTGTTGATAAGATTTATCTTCTCGATACCTTATTTTTAAGCAACTTTGCTGTCGTAAGTTTGAAAATAATTGGATTTTCATTATTTGTGTAAATAGCTTTTATGAAAATACTTATATAAATCTGTAATAATTTTAGTTCATGAAATTCTGAATTTTGAATTGACTAAATTTTAGTTAATTAGCACCAATTAATCCTCGGCCTTTAACTAAAACACTTGCTGTCGGAAAATAGGATTCACGACTTTTATTGAAATTATTATCTTTCTGATTTATCCGAGCATAAGCGTTACCTCTAAGAAATATCTTTGCTGATACTGTGTCAACATCTACGCAGGCATAGAAACTACTATTATTTAATGTTGTGATATTTGAATATTTGTAAGTGTCTTCAAAAGACGGTACTTTTAATGCTTTTTTCTTATCATCTTGCTTTGTACTAATATATTTACTCAGGTCAAAAAAAGTTTCACATTTATCAGCACCTCTTAAGGAACTATCCTGACTTCCATCAATGTAATCAACTAAAATCGCAGTATTGCTTAAATTATATGTGTTGGTAGAAATCGTTTCATCTTTTTTCCAGCTATTCATTTTGTCTTCAAGAGTACCTGTTATAGCAGGATTACTAAGTTCAAATAAAGCAAAGCCTTTGTCAGGTTCTTTAATATAATTAGGGTCTCCATTTTTCTTAAAAGGATCATCAAGGTTTCTCACTCCACCTTTTAGTTCAAATCTAGCGATACGAAATTGGTTAGACCATATTTTATCTCCATTATTATTTGTATTACTTTGAATCAGATAGTAAGCTACCAGAGAGTAAACAAAACTATCATTCTTACCTGTAAAAGAACCAGCAATAGCTTCTTTTTCAAACTGTCGTTTCCAAAATACTAATACAGGAACTCTATCTGTATTTGTACTGTAAGGAAGTTTGTTTTTTATAGCTTTAACACCTTTCGCATCATATATATATATAGCTTGCTGTAAATCTTGAGCAATATAATCAAGGGCTGTCTGAATTTCTTGTTCTGAGTTGACTTTGGCTTGTTCTTTACGGTCGGTATCTAAAATATTAATCATAAAACCTAGTAAAGGTGTTATCACTAAAACTGCAAGAATCATTGCTACTAACAGTTCTATAAGGGTAAAGCCACTATTTTTACTTTTAAAAGAAAAATGTTTTTGCTTTAAGTTATTTTTTCTCAAAAAATTGAGTTGATTTCTCATAGTAATCCTTGATAATAGTTTAATTACTACATTTAGAATTCGTGTTTGTACTATTTTCTAAACGAGAACAAAATTTTTGAAACGTGGTTTGTTGAGTAGAAATTTCTGTAACTATTTCAACTAAAGGAGCTTTGACGTTACCGATTCCACCAGTAAAAGTTGATTGCGTAACTTTTTTACCAGTAGAATTTTCATTAGGAATAAGAGCTTTATTATCTTTAAAAGCATCTGCTCTATAAACTCGAACCCTCAGTTTATAACCACTTGAGGCTTCTGTTGAATCCGGGTTAAAACCAAATGCTTGCACAATCAAGTCTTTTGATTCTTCTTTAGTACATTTCCCATCACCAGTACCATCAACGCAAAAAACTTTATAGGATGAATCTTTAGGTGAGGAACAGTAGCCATTATCTGCTGTAAGGTCATTGCAGTTTAAACTGGTTGTAGGAGCATTTACACGATCGTTTTTTGAAATAGGTGGTGCAGGAATGTTTCGAGAACTTAAACCATCAATGTAAGCTCTGGCTGCTTGAGTAGCTAACTCTACACGTCTTGATTGAACTCGTGTTGCAGTTGAAATTACAATTGTAGGTGCGATCGCAGTCATTAAAATACCAAGTACGATAACTGCTACCAAAGATTCGATAATTGTAAAACCTGGTTGATTCTTTTGGGAAGAAATTTGCTGTAGTTGACCTTTAAGCATGGTTGGTGTTTTTAAATGGTGAAATTTTTAAATGCTTATTAACTTCCTGCGTATTCTTTACAAAAGTCTTTAGGACGTTGATCTTCAGAAATAGCATTTTTGTTCGTGGAACTAATCTTTCCTGAATTATCTATCTTGACGGTTTTTGCACAGAGTAAAGTTTTCACCCATGTATCATCTCTACTTACTTCTCTAAAAAATTCGTTAGGTTTGCTTGAAGGTGGTAAAGTAAATGTCTGAGCGAATAAGTCAGGTATTTGAGATAACAAGCCGACATCAAAACCCCATTGACGTGAAGGTTGTGTATAGAAAGGTGTCATACTTTTTCCATTAGTTCTATTTACGTGAGATGGATAGAATAATTCGTAATCAGAACCAAAAATACTTGTACCGACACTTGTCTTCTTATCACTGTTAGTTTGTACAATTTGCCAAGGTGCTGTTGCATAGGCACTGCGTTTGTACTGGATAATTGAACCGCTAAGACTGTGATTGATACCTGGAGAGTCTTCCTCTGAACCTTCTTGCCATTTTTCTAGGTAACGTATAAAGTTTTCTAAACCTCCATTTGTTTCAGTTTTACGTGCTGGGGTATCACCACCTGCTATTGTTAAATTTGTTGTTGTTGCGGTTGCTTGTTGAAACCAGTCCTTATTGACACCAACACCTCTATCCTCATATTTGCTGGGTAGTTCGTCATAATTAGCTGGGGGGTTATCTGCGGATTTAGTAGCCTTATTTGGCATATGAATTTGCAGTACTGGTACTAACAGTGGCTGTTCTTCTGGAGAATTTGTTCCTTTTAAAGTACTACCGTCTATTGTTTGGTAAAACAATGGATAATCATATCCGTAATCAGTGCTTATTGGTAATTTTTTATCGGGCAAAGAATCTGTTGTTCTGAACCAAAGAGCATTTGCTTTATTGCGAGGTAATTGATTAATTGTTAAAGGAATACCATCAGGATTATTAGCAGCAGGAAATGGTTTTTTATTATATTCTTTTGCGTATGCTTGGATGTTACCAGAACTGTCAATTCCTAAAGGAACCGGATGACGATATTCATCAAGCACCAAGCTACCGTCTGGTTTCCTAGCAAAAGCTACACGTCGAGCGTAGCGTTGTAAATCTGAAGTAGCTAGGTCAACTGTTGTACCTGCTTTATGAGTTGCAATTTTATATTCTTTACCTATTTGATCTGTTGCTTTCGCTCTTCCAGAACCAACAGAACCATCAACAGACCAATACTCATCTGTACAGCTAGAAACAGGTATTTTGGTGCATATTTCCATTAAATATTCGCCAAACTCTACCCTACGCTGAATTGGGGTAACAAAGTTATTAAGATAAGAACTACCTTGATAGCCGCCTGTCTTAGCATCAAAGTCTTTCGGATTACCTTTATCATCGAACCACTGACTACTAGTCAAAAAGTTATTGTCAAAGAAGCCTTGTTTTTTATATTCATCAGAAAATTTGAAATCTCCCTGATTATTTCTCAGATCATAATCTCCTTCATTACGGAAACCGAAACGGAAATTATCAGAAAGTACTGTAACTGCATCTGCTACAACTGTTGCAGGTCGCCAACTGTCGCCTTTTGTACATTTATTACTAGGTAATCTTGGGTCATCTTTACGACAAGCAAAGTCATCATCAAGGGTTTTCCGACTGTTGTCGTAAAATTTGCTCCAATCTATCTTTCCTGTTTTGTCATTTCTAAGTTGAGATTTAAACTCTTCAACCGGAATTTTTGTTCCACTTGTTCCACTTTTATAATGAAGATTGAAATCTCCTTTAATGTAAGCAGGCACATTAGAAGCTAGGATTAAGCCTTTCTCTTCATATCTAAATGTGTTTTTTCGTTCTAAATTCTCACCTTTAATCAACATGATGCCATTCGGGCGACGAGTTGAGTCCAGTTTGTAGTCACTAGAACTTAATAATTTGCTTTTCTCAACATCATCTGGATTTAGACTGTGACTAAGATCCCGTAGGGCATCATCACGGGTAGCATAAATAATGCCGCTATTTGGTAATAAATATTCTTGCGGAGAGCCACTACCAATGGATTTCTTTCGCAGTTGCTCTAAGTCTAATACTGTTACTCGAACTTCTAAAGGCTGACGCTCTTCTATACTACGTGTATAGTTTGCATCTGAATCAGCTACATTTGCATCTTGTTCAATTGATTTGATTTCTCTAGCATCCAAAAAAGCAGTTTCGTAAATTGCTCCATGTGGCACTGTACTAGAATCAGGTTTTAATGTAGAGTCGAGAATCCTGATCGCACAAACAGCGGTATCGATTGCTGAATTGTCAGCCATTGAGAGAGTTTTTCCACTTTTACGCTTTTCTAACGCTGTTCTTAAAGGTTCATTAACAAAACGTCCGTTAGGAAATACCAATCGTGCTTGTTGATTGAGTTGTTTGGAGTAAGTTCCAATAGCACTCAACCTAGCACTATGGCTAGAGTAGGGTTTTTGGTAAACGATACCATTATTGGATTTTCCTTTAGCATTGTAATTACTACTCCAGTCTGCTAAACCGTTTTTGGCTTTGATGGCATCTGTTGGATCGTAATAACTGCTAACACAAGCTATAGGTGTCTGGTCTTTTCCTGCATTATCCTTATAGTGATAAACAGCAGTCGCTCTCATTAGTAAGTCACCTTTGACTTTGAGATTGCTTGCTAAATCTGCTCCTGCTGTCATGGGCATCGTATCTGGCCAAACAATTATCGGATCTTTGCTATCGAATTTAAGTTTGCTTTCTGGAATCTTCCCAGAACCAACACCTACAAAATCGGTATCCCATCCAGGACGAGAGCTAGCTAAAAAAGACCGAGGTTCAACATCAGCAGGAGTAGTTGTATCAATATCTGTATCCCAAGGGTAGGAGGCAGATGAATCTGAACTCGGTCCGTCAACGTAAATACCTGCCCCAGTAACTACACGCATACCACCAACGTTATCAAGTGAGTTTTGGGGGTTCTGTGCAGCCTTGATTTCAAAAAAGCCATCTCGTTCGCTAGCACCTTCAAGACTAAGTAATTGCTCGATGTTAGTAGTGCGGTAACGATATTTGCTTTCTTCATCGCTAAAATCAGTCCATTCGATTTTAGGTAAAACGTCTTGGGGAGTTTCTTTTCCTACAAAATTTTTGCTCTTTGGGTCGTACCACAGAGCTGGTAAATTATTACCAAGTAAAACGCGATCGCCAAGATATTTCTCTTCTTCCTTATTAACTTCTTTAAGTTTATTCGGTTCTGTAGCTTCTAATCTAGCCCGATAAAGTTTCAATTTTGTATAACTTGTATCATTGTTAGTAATACTAAAAGGATAAATCCACTCATCTGGTCCTCTCATTGTGTCACTACCTTTATCTTTAAGAGTGACAGTTGAAGGTGGAGTAGTACCAAAATCAACTTCAGCAAAAGGAACTTTTCGCGTGCGTTTTTTGAAATAAGACTCTAGTTCTTCCCTGCGTACATCTGCTTCAACCAAGCCAGGATTTTCTTTGATTCTAGAGTCAATATTTTCTTTTACCTCACTTGGATTGGTAGTTGTTTTAAGTGCTTCTTCTACTAACAAATTAATTCTTTGTGTATAGGCTTGAGAATTATATGCTATTTCTCCCGATGTATTATTAACAGATTTTGTGCTGCTTTTAATTATTGCACCACCTCCTTTAGCACCGGGTTTGAACAAATCTACATTAACATCAAACAAACCTCCCGTTCCATTAATTCGACCATGACCTAGATTACCACCAACAATAATTTTGCTATTTTTTGCTTGATAAAAACATGAATTTTGATTACTAACTTGATAAAAACGAATCACACTTTCGGCACTACTATTGCTAGTTCTAGATGTTAGTAAGTTACTATTAGTAAAAATTCTACCATTTATATCAAGTCCACCACCAGGAGCTATTTCTAAGTCATCTTCATAAACTACTGCATTATTATTAATTGGAACTCTTTCTTGGTCTTGCTGAAACTCTAGAGCAGAAAATCCTTTATTTCCTTTATATGCTTCAAAATCACTATTACTAAGGCTTTCTGCCTGAATTTGTTTACCGTCAATAGGTACGTTAGTAGCATAAACAAAAAAGCTTTTTTTGATATTAGCTCCTGATTTATACCAACCAGAATCTCCAATCAAACTGAAACTAGTACCTCTTGCTGCTGAACATTGTCCACCTAACGAACCATCATCCATTGGTGGAGTTCTAGCCTCTAAAGGACTGCGAACACGGTTAAATTTACCGTCATTACCGCGAGTTGGACTACGGAAATAAACTCCATAAAGTGTAAATGTATCGTATTTACCGTTATTGTCCGTATCAACAGGAAATCTCCAGGCACTTTTTATCGTTTCTCTTTCTTCTAAAGGCTTGTCATCCTTCTGGTCAATACTTCCGCCATCAAGGTTGTATCTTACTTCTAAGGGAGTTTCATCGCCAAAGGTATATTTACCAAGGTCTTTAATAAATGCATTGTAAAGAGAATTATCCGATGGAGTCGAACGTGGTAACGTAGGGTCACTAAATAACTTATCAATCTTCGCCCTTGCCCTATCAATCGCCGGAGTCGCAGCATTTAAAACTGCCTGATTAACCCTAACATTACTCGCATTGTTAGAACGCTCAAACGAGCGAAACATAATAGCAATTGTCAATAAAACAACTACCAGCGACACCATCGCCACAGTGGGTAAAACAAAACCAGAATTAGCCCAATTTTGGCGTTTTTTAGTAACTATGAAAGTTCGTAAAAGCCATAAACTTTGTTTCTTTACAGTAGATGAAGATTTACGACGAAACTTTCGGAAAAATTTGTTAATAGCCCTGACTAACTTACGATTTCTATACATAGCTACTTTCCTATCAACAATTGTGATGCGAATTTTTAAATGAAATAGTTTTAAAGTTTTGATTGTAAACAATGCCTATGGAATTTACCCAGACAAACACAGATTTTTTAATGCAGCAATAAGTAAGTATGTAGCAGATATCAAAATTGATAATCTAAATTATTTATAGTTGGCTACTACCAAAAACATAAAGTTTTACAGAATGAACAACAGAGCTATTTATATTTAGTAATTTTTTGAAATTTTTCCGGTAAAAATTAATATTATGGGAATTATTTAATTTATAGCCGACGAAGAAAAATAAAGCCATAGCTTCACATTAATTTTGCTGATTTTTTACTGAATTTAGTATTAGCTCAAGACAACTTTATCAAGTTGCGATTAGTGTACCGAGCTTATATTACCCACTTGAAACAGTAAAGTTATCAGTTAGGAAAAAAATATTGCGGATTTTGTTGTAAAGACACCAAAAATGTAGAGACGTAGCAGTGCTACGTCTCCTGGCTTTTGTGTAAGTCCTATTTACTATAAGAATACTCCACAAAATAAATGATCCAAAATCCGTCACTGCGTTAGCTTCGCTATACTGCGTAAACGTGAAACGTGTCCGTGTGCGTAACCACAGATTCGCGCAGCGTCTCCCTTTGGCAGAAGGAGCGTTCACCGAAGGTGTTCCCGAAGGGTAGCAACCGCAAGATATTGGGATTGCTTCATTTCGCTCTGCTCCATTCGCAATGACAACTGGGTCTTTTTTTACTTGGAGTACTCTAAGTAACTAAAACAATTGACTTAAAAGCTCATCACGAGTTAAATCGAAATGCTCCGCAACATCTCGCAATATAGCATTCAAGGTTCCTACTTTTAATGGATTATGGGCAGGAACTGTAACATGGTGTTCGCCATTCAGTTGAGTTGTAAGCCGAATATGACTTCCAGTTTGTCTATCTACAATGTACTCAAAACGTGCTAATGCCTTAGCTAAACCTTCCCGCATAAATCTCGTGGTAACTTCACGAAGCAATAACCTCATCCCGAACAAAATGCAATCTAATTACTTTAGGACGATTGATTTCCGAGGGAAAATGACAGCGAACCGCATCACGCACCATTTCTTTCAAACTAGCCATATCTTCAGCTTGAGTAAAAATCGATTCTCCCAAGCCTTTAGCTGTATAACCACCTTCTGGGTCTTCTTCAATTAAAAATACTATTTCAGTTGCGATATTATTCACTGGTTTTTCGTCTAACTCATTAAATATCTTATAACAGTCGAGTCCATTTTATTAGTTCCAACGGGCTGCTACGTCTCCCAACGTTCCGTGAAAAACAAACCATTCAAAATTAATATGGTGGAATAATATAAATGCGGGATTATTATTTGTTTCACCATATTCTGGGTAAAATCATCCAGACACAGAGAGACGTTGCACTGCAACGTCTCTACATTAATTATTTGTGTGTATTATCATTTACGGGGAAAGGGATTACATCCGATTGAGATTAATTCCAGCTTCTTTAGCCATTGCATCCAAACCTTTCTTTTCCAAAGTTTTGATTGCTTTAGTAGAAATCTTCAGTCTCACCCAGCGATTACCTTCAGCCCACCAAACGCGCTTGCTTTGCAGGTTCGCTTGCTGAAGCTTTTTAGTCCGACGGTGAGAGTGAGAAACCGCATAACCGTTATTTGCTTTTCTTCCAGTCAGTTGACATACACGAGACATATCCAGAATCTCCTATTTTTTTACGTAATTCCCTATTCTATCGGAATCCAGTTTGATTTTTGGAATTTCTAAGGGAATCGGGGGA
>NZ_JADEWL010000318.1 GCF_015207665.1 Plectonema cf. radiosum LEGE 06105 | reverse complement strand
CTCTCCCCCTCTCCCCTTCTTCCTCCCTCCTCCCTAGTACTTCTTGACGAAGTTGGTGCAGGTACAGATCCGGTAGAAGGTAGTGCTTTAGCCATTGCGTTGTTGCGTTATCTAGCAGATAATTCACTGTTGACCATTGCCACAACTCACTTCGGTGAACTCAAAGCATTAAAGTATCAAGACGAACGCTTTGAAAATGCTTCAGTAGAATTTAATGAAGCAACATTGTCACCAACTTACCGTTTACTCTGGGGAATTCCCGGACGTTCCAATGCTTTAGCCATTGCTTCTCGCTTGGGATTAAAAGCAGAAGTCATAGAAAAAGCTAAAGATGAAATGGGAGGTGCAACAGATGAAGTGAATCAAGTCATAGCCGGATTAGAAGCGCAACGTCGTCGTCAAGAAGAAAAAGCAGCACAAGCCCAGGATTTATTGCAGCAAGCAGAACGTTTTTATCAAGAAGTATCGACAAAAGCCAGAGACTTAGAAGAAAGGGAAAAATCTTTACGTGCTTCTCAGGAAATCGCAGTACAGCAAGCGATTGCTGCGGCTAAAGGTGAAATAGCAACGGTAATTAAGCGTTTGCAACAAGGTAAATCAACTGCCCAAGATGCTCAAAAAGCGACCGAAGATATAAATCAATTAGCAGATAAATTTATACCCAAAGCTGCACCAAAACAGAAAATAGGCTTTATGCCTAAAGTCGGTGAAAGGATACGTATTCCGCGACTGGGACAAACCGCAGAAGTATTAACAGCTCCAGATGAAGATGGAGAATTTAACGTTCGTTTTGGCATCATGAAAATGACGGTCAAATTAGAAGACGTGGAATCTTTAAGTGGAGAAAAAGCGCAGTCGCCGATTAAAGCTAAACCAGCCGCGAAAGTATTACCACAAGAGACTCCTGTAGAGAAAGAGCCTTTAATTAGAACTTCTAAGAATACAGTAGATTTACGGGGTAGACGAGTAGCAGAAGCTGAATTAGTTTTAGATAGAGCGATTTCAGAAGCTGCAAGAGCGATATGGATAATTCACGGACACGGAACCGGAAAACTCCGCCAAGGAGTTCACGCTTATTTGAAACAGCATCCGAGAATTAGTCATTACGAACCAGCAGCGCAAAATGATGGTGGAACAGGTGTTACCATTGCCTACATGAAATAAAAGGTTCTGCCCGATGATGGGGGGATGGGGGG
>NZ_JADEWL010000166.1 GCF_015207665.1 Plectonema cf. radiosum LEGE 06105 | reverse complement strand
TCCTTGTCCTACAATAAAAGCAGCGTATTTTCTAATAAAGCATTACAATACTTAAAGTAAATAGCTTTTTCCCAAAAGATTGCAGAATACAGCTTTAATAAGTATATGACTGACGTTCCCGCAGCTCGCATTCGTAATTTTTGCATTATCGCTCACATTGACCACGGGAAATCAACTCTGGCAGACCGACTTCTACAAACCACTGGTACCGTAGAAAATCGGCAGATGAAAGAGCAGTTTCTCGATAATATGGATTTAGAACGGGAGCGCGGCATTACTATTAAGCTGCAAGCTGCCCGCATGAATTACACTGCTCAAGATGGTCAGGAGTATGTCCTAAATCTTATTGACACTCCCGGACACGTGGATTTCTCTTATGAGGTGTCCCGCAGCTTAGTAGCCTGTGAAGGAGCGCTGTTAGTGGTTGATGCTTCCCAAGGTGTAGAAGCTCAAACTTTAGCTAATGTTTATTTGGCTATTGAAAACAATTTAGAAATTATCCCGGTTTTAAATAAAATCGATTTACCGGGTGCTGAACCTGAACGGGTAATTGGTGAAATTGAAGAAATTATCGGTTTAGATTGCAGTGGTGCGATTCTGGCTTCAGCGAAGGAAGGAATCGGTATTCCCGAAATTTTAGAAGCGATTGTCGAACGAGTACCGCAGCCCCAGAATACTGTGGACGAGCCTTTACGAGCGTTGATTTTTGATAGTTATTATGATAGCTACCGGGGAGTTGTTGTTTATTTCCGGGTGATGGATGGCACGGTGAAAACTGGTGATAAAGTCTATCTGATGGCTTCTGATAAGGAATATGAAATTGATGAGTTGGGGGTGCTTTCTCCGACTCAAAAGCCGGTGGATCAACTCCATGCTGGGGAAGTTGGTTATTTTGCAGCGGCAATTAAAGCTGTCGCAGATGCACGGGTTGGAGATACAATTACTTTAAGTAAAGCTAAAGCTCTACAAGCCTTACCCGGTTATACGGAAGCTAAACCGATGGTTTTTTGTGGAATGTTCCCCATCGATTCTGACCAGTTTAAGGATTTACGGGAAGCTTTAGAAAAACTTAAGCTTAATGATGCAGCTTTACAATTTGAACCGGAAACTTCTAGTGCTATGGGTTTTGGTTTCCGTTGCGGATTCTTGGGTTTGCTGCATATGGAAATTGTCCAAGAACGTTTGGAGCGCGAATATAATCTTGATTTAATTATTACTGCTCCTTCGGTTGTTTACCGAGTAATTACTAACAAGGGCGAAGAAGTTTATATTGATAATCCCAGCAATTTACCTTCTCCTAACGAACGGGAAAAAATTGAGGAACCCTACGTTAAAGTTGAAATGATTACACCGGAAACCTATGTGGGTACTTTAATGGAGTTATCCCAAGGTCGTCGGGGTATATTTAAAGATATGAAATATCTTACTCAAGGACGGACGACGTTAACTTATGAGTTACCTTTAGCTGAAGTTGTCACTGACTTTTTTGATCAGATGAAATCGCGATCGCGCGGTTATGCTAGTATGGAATATCAGTTGATTGGTTATCGTGAAAATCATTTGGTAAAGTTGGATTTAATGATTAACGGCGACCCAGTTGACTCTTTAGCAATGATTGTCCACCGTGATAAAGCTTATCATGTTGGAAGGTCAATGGCGGAAAAATTGAAGGAATTAATTCCCCGTCATCAATTTAAAGTGCCAATTCAAGCGGCGATTGGTAGTAAAATAATAGCTTCAGAACATATTCCAGCATTGCGGAAGGATGTGTTAGCCAAATGTTACGGTGGTGATATCAGTCGGAAGAAGAAACTTCTACAGAAGCAAGCTAAAGGTAAGAAGCGTATGAAGTCTGTGGGTACGGTGGATGTTCCCCAGGAAGCTTTTATGGCAGTCTTGAAGTTAGATCAGCAAACTTCCTAACCCGATATATTGTAGAGACGTTGCAGTGCAACGTCTCCCATATTTAGGATGATATAGATTAATTCCGTGAAATTATATTTCTAGCTAATAAAAAATCATATGAGGAAATCGCCCGTTCTCGAAAATAGCACGGGCGATTTTGTTAAGAAGTTAGGATTATCTTTATAATACCTACTTTTTAGCCAATTGACACATTATTTTCAGTTTCTAATCAATATTTTAGTATTTACGACAAAAAAAGCTTGCTTTAGTTAGTAGGTTGGGTTAGATACAAAACCAATTGGGAATTGTGAAGAGAATTTGCATTAATCCTGTCGTAACCCAACAAAACCGATTGTATGTAAGCAATATTATAATATTATCCAAGATGGTAATATTGGGTTACTAACCCAACCTACCTATACCATTCATCGCCGTTAACACTCCACAATTTACAATCAAATAATCAAAAATATATCTCCCGAACAAGATAAATTCAATCTCGCGGAGGGAGAAAAAAACAACCGTGCAGTTATACTTTATTTATTTTCTAGCATTTGTATAAATTTGTATAAATTTGTATAAATTTGTATAACTATTCCAGATGACAAACTGTCATAAAATACCGAGATTTTTGCTCCCGAAAAGTATTAATTTTTATTTCTATAGCAAAAAATAAAAAAGTAAACAATTAACCTTGTATAAACTTCTAAAGGCGTATCATAATACCGAAAATATCTTTACTCTAAGTATTGATGTCGGTCGAAAAATGTCGCGCTCTACCTAGTTGAAATCAGTCATGACACCGCCAAATACTCCTCCCGAATCTGATTCCCAAGCCGCGCCAAGTCAGCCAAGAAAGCGGGTTTGGCTGCGTAATACTATTAAAATTGCAGGTGTTTCTCTTCTGGGTTTAGGTGTTGCTGGTTACTTCGGATTAGATTATTGGATTCGTCGCAAGTTACCACCTTTATTAGATGAACAACTCAGTGAATTTATCAATCGTGAGGTAAAGGTTGGTGAAGTAAGAAGTTGGTCGATTACTGGTGTAAGATTAGAAAACTCTTCAATTCCAGCGACTGAAAATGATCCAAATTATGTTAGAACTAAAGCTGTAGATATCGGATTTAATCCCATTGGGCTGTTGTTTACTCAGACGCTTCCTTTAAGAATAAGTTTGATTGAACCGGATGTTTATATTGAGGAAGATAAGCAAGGGGAATGGATTCGGCTGAATTTGGATACGGGTGAAGGGGAACTTCCGTTTGATATTGATGCTAAAATTCAGTTTGAGAAAGCAAGGGTTGCTGTACTTCCTCAAGCGTTAAAAAATCCTTTCGTGGTTGAGCAAATTAACGGGTTTCTCAATTACAATCAAAATAAACCATTTTTATTGCAATATGGTGTGAATGCCCCTTTTGTTAAGGGAAAGTTGGATATTGATGGTGAAACTCAATTCAATACTTGGAAGAGTCAGATTAATGCCAGGATTGATAACCTTTCTTTACCGGATTTGAGTAATTATGTCAAAGATAATATTCCGGTAACAATTCCCAGCGGTGAGTTAAATGCTAATTTGCAAATTGATTTACCTTCTTTATCGGAGTTACCTTTTGTGAAGGGTACTGCGAATTTACAGCGTTTACAGGTAAAATCTCCACAGTTGAAAGTTCCTGTTAATGCTACTGCTAATTTACGTTTCGATGGACAAAAGGTCAGTTTTGCGGAAACTAGAGCTAGTTATGGTAGTTTAATTACTGCTGTTTCTGGAGTTGCGGATTTAAATAAAGGTTTTGATTTAAAGGTTGTTACTAATTCTTTTAATATTGCAAACCTGTTGAAAACAACTTCTATACAATCTCCCATAAATATAGATGGTAATTTACAAGCACAGTTATTAGTTAAGGGAAATGCACAGAATCCAATTTTACTGGGTAATGTTGTCAGTCAACGGGGGATAGTTATAGATAAAACGGTATTTAGTAAAGTTAATGCAATATTTGGTGGTAATTTACAACAGGTTGTTTTAGATGAATTTCGCGCTACTCCGGCAACGGGTGGTGATATCCGAGCCAAAGGTGAGGTTTTATTTCCTCAGTCGTTACCTTCTGTTAAAGATTTTAGTCAATCGAAGATAGCTTTAGATTTTGATGCTCTAATTCCTAATCCAGGGGCAATAATTGCTGCTTATGGTGTTACCGATGATATGGTAAATTTGGGAAGTTTATCGGCAGAAGGTAAAGTGGGAGGAACGATCGCAAATCCTCAAGCTATTTTATCGTGGAAGTTACCGTCAGCTGAAGTTGATCGAGTCGGACAAGTTTCTGGTAGTGGTGAGGTTGAGTTAGCAGGAAATCAAGTTACTTTAAATAATACGACTTTACAAACTGCCGATGGTAAAGTAAACGTTGATGGTAGAGCGAATTTAGCGACGAATGTTTGGAATGCTGCGGTTAATGCCAATTCTTTAGTTTTAAATCCGTTTTTAGCAAAAATTGAGAATGTTGGCGAGAGAGTAAAACAGACTCCGATATTTTTACAGCGTGGTAATCTACAATTAGCGGGAAGTTTGAATAATTTTAATCTTGGAAGTATTCAAGGTGATGTTGATTTAAATTTGAATGTTAATCAAGGTAATGTTGCTGTCAACGGGAATTTAAATCGAGGTATATTAACCGCGAATGCTAATGCTGCGAGAATTGGTTTAAATCAACTTGTACCGGAGTTACCATTATCAGTCACAGTGGCAAATTCTCAAGTTAATGTTTCGGGTAGGGTACAACAGTTAATTAATTTTGAATCCATTGATAGTTTGGATAGTTTTCGAGCTTCCGTTGATGGAAATTTGATTTTACCGGAAGTTAAGGGAAACAGTCGCATCAATTTTAATGGTAATGGGAATTTTGCAACCAAAAATTGGAATTTAGTAGCCAATGCCAATTCTTTACCTGTTAATGCTTTATTATCGGCAGCACAAAGAAAGCAATTTCGATTAAATCAACCAGTTACTTTACAGCGAGGTAATGTCAAATTAGCTGGAAATTTGGATATTATAGATAATTTCGATCTCAATCAGGTAAATGGTACTGCTGATTTAAATTTGAGGGTTAATAATGGTAGGGTGGCAGTTAACGGTAATTTGAATCAAGGTATATTACAAGCGAATGTTAATGCTAATAGTATTCCCACAAATCCGTTTTTACCGGAATTACCTGTAAATCTGACAGTTGCCAATGCTCAAGTTAACCTGGAGGGTAGAGTAAATCAACTTTTAGAATATGATTCAAGAGAAAACTTAGATCAATTAAATAGTTTTCAAGCTACCGCTAACGGACAATTAATTGTACCGGGTAGTCGAGGTAATATCAATTTTAATGCTTCGGGGAATTTAGCGACTAATAATTTACAAGCTGTTGCAACTGCCAGTGGAATTTCTTTAAATCAACTTGTTTCAGATTCATCTTTACCTGTAACACTTAATAATAGTACCGTTAATTTAACGGGTAAGATAGACCAACTACTTGCAAACAACTTCCAAAACCTCAATGGTATTCTCAATACAAATCTAGTAGTTGCTCAAGGTACAGTAAAGGCGATCGCCAATCTCAACAATGGTAAAATTGCCAGTAATATCAATGCAAATAACGTCAATACTCCCTTATTGTGTCGCAGCTTTAATATATCTTGTCCCCAACTTTCCCAGTTGTATGCAAAATTAGACTTAACCGGAGAGGTAAAAGCTTTTCTGGAAGGGAATCCGATTTTAATTCAAGCAAATCAAATTAATGCTACTACCCAACAACAACAATTAAACGCTCAAGGACAAATTGTTATTGTACCCGGTGATGAGGGAATATCTTCTTGGAATGTCGCTACAGATTTAAATGTTGATGTAAATTCCAACTTAGCAAGACTTCCCTTACAATCTATCGCACGAGAGTTAGCTCAAGAAAACTTACCAGTATTGCAAGGAACAGCTAATTTTTCTGGTAGACTTGTTGCTCAAAATTTAATTTCACAACCTTTGGCTCCCGGTAACGTCAGATTAGCAGGCAATTTAAACTTGCGAAATCTTGCTGTAAATAACAGGATAAAATTTCAACCTTTATTACAAGGACCAATTAACGTAAATTTAGGCAATAACATCGAATTCGATTTACGCGGTAAAACCGATCGCATTGCTGCTAACTTACAACCTTGTACAAGACAAGATTGTTTATCACCTTATCTTCCCACATTCTTCTCACTACAACAAGGAATCAATACCCAAAATCCGATTATTCTTAGTGGTATTCGTCAAGGGGATGTTTTAGATATCAACTTAAAAAATGCTTCCCTATCCTTATTAAATCTTGTTCCCGTAGTTGAAGAAATCATTCCTTATCCCCTCGGTGGTAGAGTAACGGGAAATCTTGATGTCAACTTGTTCAATTTAGCAACTGCTGGAAATATTAATATAGATACACCTTCCATCGGTGCTGTGAAAGCTGAAGAATTAATTGCCGATTTCTCTTATGATGGGGAAATTGCTCGTATAAATGCTGCAACTTTACAAATTGGTAAAACTGAATATGCTTTGAATGGTAATTTGAATTTAAATTCTGGTGATATTAACGGTAGATTGGTAGCGAATGCTGGAAGAGTACAAGATATCTTCGCCGCTATCAATGTATTTAACTTAGAAGATTTACAAGCTGGAGTTGATAGTATTTTCAACCCAGAATACGGTGATGCTGTTGAAGTACAAACTCAATCCGTCGGAAAACCCAACGCTCCCATTCTTACACAACTACGCTTGTTTGCCCAAATTGTCAGTCGGATTCGACAACAAGCTGCTTTACAACAACAAGATAATACTATCCAGCTTGATATTCAAGGAGAATATAACGCAGAACTCGCTGTTGCTGGAAAAATCACAAATCCCCAAATTAATTTTCAACTACAAGGTAACAATTGGCAATGGCGACCTCAAAAAGAATATGTCACCTATAATTCTCGTCAAGGTGTAGTTGTCAGACAAAATCAACCTTTAGATATCACTCAGGTAATTGCTCAAGCAAGTTATCAAAATGGCACAATTCAATTACAACCAATACAACTTGCTGTGAATGGTGGTTTAATTTCTCTCAATGGTACTCTCGATGGCATAGAAACATCGGCAACAGCGCAAATACAAAATCTTCCTGTAAATATAGTCGAAAGATTTGTCGATTTACCCGTTGATATCAATGGTAACTTGAATTTACAAGCCCAATTAGGTGGAAATTTATTTCAACCACAAATTCAACAAGGTGCGTTTTCTTTAATTAATGGTACCATTAACCAACAACAAGTGGGTGAATTAGCTGGAAATTTCAACTATATCGATTCTATCGCTCGACTCAATACAACTCCCAATTCCGTTGTTAATATTAACGCCGCAGTTGCTTATCCCCTGCAACCAAATAGAATTAATACTGTTGCTGTACAAGCAAGCATTGATAACCAAGCTTTTGCTTTACTAGATGCTTTCACCCAAGGTGAGGTGCAATGGATAGATGGAAATGGAGAAATTGCGATCGCGATTAACGGTGAATTAAATCCCCAAGCTGATACAATTCGAGGATTATTTGATAATTTAGTTGCCAATAGTGCAATTCAAATTGAAAACGCCACAATTAGAACCAAGCAGTTAAATAATGATATTAAATTAACCGCTGCCGGTAACGCGATTTTAAATAATCAAATTCTCCAAGTAGAGCAAATATCCGGCAATTTAGCCGAAAGTCCCTTTCTCATCACTGGCAGTTTACCTTTATTTCAACCCCTCGGCAACCTTCAACCTTTAAATATCACTTTAGGTCCTGGAAGATTAAATTTGCAAGGTTTATACCGGGGTGGAATTGATGCTAACGTCCAAGTTTCCCGCACAGCAATCAATCCAGTAATTGGAGGAAATCTTTCTTTAGAAAATGGCCGTGTTTTTATACCAGAGCGTAGGGAAGAGCAAGCGGTAAACACGCAAGAAATAACAAATGGTCAAATTATAACTCGACCACAACAAACCCAGAATTTCCCGATTCAACCAACTTTTGCTGATTTTCAAGTAAGTTTAGGACCAGGATTCCGATTTACTCAAAATTTACCACGAATTAACTTCCGTATGGCAGGGGATTTTACAATTAATGGTGGTTTAAATAACCTCCGAGGAGATGGACAAATTGAACTTACAAGAGGAAGTGTCTCCCTACTGGAAAATTCATTCTTTATCACTCGCGATCGCGAACAAACGGTGACGTTTTTACCGAGTCGTAGTTTACTAAATCCCCAACTTGATGTAGAATTACAAACCACTGTAGTTGACGCACCTAGATTTGACCGTTTGCAAGCAATAAATTCCGAAATTAGAGATGATGTAGTTGCACCAGCTAACCCCGAACAAATCGATATTAGAATTCTTGTAGAAGGTGAAGCCTCAGAACTGCTTGCATCTTTAAATAATAATACATCTTCTGAAGATGCTTGTCTAACATATCAAAGAAATATTAGATTTTCGGGATTAGGAACATTAGTTCCCAATTCTCCAAGTCAATTAGAACAAGTTTCCAACTGTATCAACGCTAATAGTCAAGTTAGCATCCAAACCAGAGATATACTTGATAACCCCGCAATTTCATTAACAAGTACCCCTAGTCGCAATGATGCTGAAATTTTATCATTGTTAGGAAACCGGACTTTCGCTGCATTACAAAAACTCGAACAGCAAATTACTAGCGGCAACGAAACGGAATTATTAGAATCCTTAGTCCTAGACTACTTGGTTACACCTTTAGAAACTGAAATTACCCAAGAATTTTTATGGCTAGCACAACAACCCATAAATTCTTTAGGTAAATCAATTGGGTTAACTAGATTACAAGTATTCCCTTCCTTTACAGGCTTAAAAGATATCAATGAAAATTCATCAGCCAGATTTACCTACGATTATGAAGCGGGTGAATTTAGATTTATGTATGAGAGAAGGTTTTAACAGTTGACAGTTGACAGTTGACAGTGGGGTTAGAAGTCGGGTTTTTTGACGATGATTGTCTTATCTGAGAGATATTTAACTTAAAAAGTGACTTAAAAACCTGACTTCTGATTGTGGTTATAATTGTGGGATTATATTTGTCGTAGTTTACTTACACATAAAAGTAAAAAGCCTTGGACAAGTATATTATCCAAGACCAAATGACAGCATTTAGTGGTAATTATTTGTGATTGAAGTAACTATCTAATATTCATCATCGAAATTAATTATGATGAAGTAGCTACTTTAATGTACAATTAAAATTGGAAATAATCTGAGCAACCTGTATCGGACGTTCGCCATCTAAGACCGCTCTGATGGAGGGTTGCGCCTCCCCTCGATGGCGAGAAAGTAGAGGAAACGATAAAAACTCTACAACGTCCAAGGTTATAAAATTGTTTTACACTGTCCGAATACCTGTCAATTCGTTCTTCTTCGGTATTCGATACTGGGTCACTGCGGCATAACCCCCATCCAGTGTTGTTGCTCTGTTCCTTATATTTAAAGAATATCAATAATAAATCTAGAATTTGTCGCTCTAAAGTTAAGTTGTGAGTAATACTTTGGGTAGAACTGCTGAACTAATAAAGTTATTCTTTAGCGGTAATCAGTGGACAGTAAACTTTTAACAGCGTCTCGCTTCCTAGTGACTACTAGTATTCCACCACATTAATTTTGAGGAGTTAAAATACCTCTTCGTAGGTTGGGTTAAGCGTTGGCGAAGCCTGTCCGACAGGACATAGCGCAACCCAACGCGGGTGCCGAGGCTCCACTACGTTTTGCTTCGCAACGCTTGCGCGAACAGCCCAACCTACAATATTACATTGATTACCCCTCATAACTTATGTGGTGGAGTACTAGTATTCCACCACATTAATTTTGAGGAGTAAGAAATTCGTAGTGCGTTAGCGTTCACGCCTTCATCGTGCGTGTCCGCAAGGACATACTTCGAGCTCGCTGATGGTTAGGGAGCTTTCCGGTATGCCCCTCCAAGGCAGGCTACGCCAACGCACAATTACGAATTACCCACCAAATTTAATGAAATAGACTACTAGTTTATTCGCTCTTGATTAATAGCTGTAACAGTATATACAAGTAAATTTTGATTACGTTAGTTTTGTGTAATCAAAAAACTATTCAGAATCTAATATCAAGTCCGGATAATTAGTTATTATTCACTATTCCCTATTCCCTATTTTTTCGGAAGGTATGCTAAAAACTTTGTATCACATAAAGTCAAATACCGAAATTATAGGGATGAAACCAAATACTGCATCTAAACTCAAACACATATTTAGCGGATTAACTACTTTATTATTAATTTCCTCGATGGGATTAAACAATCCAGTTAACGCACAGCAGCAAGATAGAGGACTTTTACCTTTTTTCGATAATCAAGATAATCCCGTTCCAGTAAATTATCCACCGGGAGCGAAGTTAGATATTACACCACCAGCACCCCAACTAAATTCCTTTGACAAAGCAGTACTGAAAACTTGCGGTCCTATTGGTAAACGAGTCCAGAGGAGAAAGTTTCAACAGCTTTTATCCAATTATCCAGAAGTATTAGCAAAGATTCAACAAGCTACTAACGGTGAATTGCGTCCCAATCGTAAAAGTAAGTCAGAATTTTTACAAGATTTAACTAATATTTGGTTCAAAAACAAAGGATTTGAACATATATTCTGTGGTGAAATATATAACGAAAATGATATCGGCGGATTGCATTTTTACGGTAGATATTTACAATTACAAGAGCAAAAAATTGGTGGAAGACTTCCAGTAAATCCTGGAAGACAAGAAGTAGTTCCAGGAGTAATTTATACAATGGGTGTAATTATCAAACAACCGAATCGTACTGTAAGAGATGAAATTAAAGGTTATGGTTATTTAACTAATGCCGAAGAACTTTTAGTAGATGTAACTAAAGTATTTAAACAGCAAGGAAATACTGAAGGTGCTTGTATATATCAACAATTAGATAAGGATACTGGAAAAATTTTCCCTACAGTTTTTGTCAGAAAGAATCAGGGAATTATTACTTTTTACCCCGATGCAACTCCGGAAGGAAACAAGTGTAAGAGTTAGTTGACAGTTGACAGTTGTTATTACCAATCTATAACCTTTAACCTTTAACCTTTGACCTTTAACCTTTAATAATAATTACTCGGACGATGTTTGTACATCGGGTTTGCGGCTTCTAACTGTGCTGCTAGGCTAATGAGAGTTGCTTCTGCGGTGGGTTTTCCGATTAGTTGTACCGCTATGGGTACACCTTTGTCGTCAAAACCAACGGGAAGCGATATTGCCGGTTGCCCGGTAGCGTTTGCTGCGGGACAAGGCGCAATCCAGCGAACTATATTATCAAATGTTTCTTCAGGACTCAACGCACCCCATTCACCAATGCGGATGGGTGAATGTAGATACACTGGCATTACTAACACGTCTATAGTATCGAAAAACATGACGATTTTTCGCGCTACAATCTGCATTTGGTAAACTGCTCGTAGGTATTCACCAGCAGAACAACTTCTTGATAATAACCAGCGATTTAAAGGTTGTAAAATTTCTGCGGGAACTCCACAAGCCGCTACATTGCTTTGCCAAACTATCTGAAATGGCTCTATTAAACCACTGATGTCAGGACATTTTTCTTCTACTATATGACCGAATTCTTCTAATAATTTAACTGTTTGCATTACCCCTTGATGACAGTTAGCGTCTGCTTTTCCTAATGGAGGAATACTCGTACAAAAAGCAATGCGAAGATTATTTACTTTTTCTTGACAAGCAGTTAAAAATGGTTTTTCGGGGTCTGGTAGCCAGTAAGAGTCTCCTGTAACATAGCCAGACATTGCATCTAACAAAGCTGCGGCATCCGCCACAGTTCTGCCTATTGGTCCATTTGTGGCAATTCCGTTAAGGCGATCGCCAACTGGCGCGTGAGTAACTCTTCCCCTAGATGGTTTGATACCAACTAATCCACAACAAGCCGCAGGTCCGCGAATTGAACCGCCACCATCGGAACCTTGCGCGATAGCACATAACCCCGCAGCCAGAGATGATGCAGCCCCACCGCTGGAACCTCCAGAAGTATATTCTAAATTCCATGGATTTCGAGTTGGGGGAAAACCCGTAGCTTCGGTGTAAGGAAATGAACCTAATTCTGAGCTTGCTGTTTTACCTAAAATAATAAATCCGGCTTGTTTAATTTTTACAACTACACCATCATCAAAATCGGGTACATTACCAAGTAATGCTGCATTACCGTAACTACAGGGAATGCCAGCAACCGGATTCAAATCTTTAATTGAAATTGGTACCCCGAAAAATAATGGCAAGTCCTCAGTTTCAGCAAGCATTTGGGTTTTGATTTTAGCATCATCAATCGCCTGTTCTGCTGTAACAGTAAAATAACTTCCTAACTTAGGATTAAACTGTTGAATGCGTTCTAAATATAATTCCACCAACTCCAGCGGTGATACTTCCTTACGACGGATTAATTCGGACTGTTGTAGCGCTGGTGCGAACGCTAAATCAACTTTGTTCATTGATCTTAACTACCTCAAAAACAAAAATCCCCTGTATGGGAGGAGATCAACTTGAATTATTTACCTTTCTTCGTTGCAATCCTGACATAATCAAAGTCAGTGAGAGACCCAAAGCTGAGATAATCCAGTTTAACTCAGTTTTTGTAGTGTGGATATGTTGACAGTTGGCAGTTGATTCCCTGTTACCTATTCCCTGCTGCCTACTGCTTGCTCCCCCCAACCCTGTTGACTGCTCGACAATCCCGCAACCAAGTTTGAATTCCTTGTGCTACAGCACTATCACTACTTTCTCTTGGTGGTGTTGGTGGTTTTTGTTTGGGATAACCACCAGTTTGAGAATACATCATTGCCATTTGCCAACCATTTTCGGTTTTTGTCAAAAATAGCCAGTGAAATCCTTGTAATTCTACGGCTTTTCCTTTTACATACTGACGTTCTAAAGTTGTAAAAAATACTTGCTCAACTCCTTTCGTCCCATTCACTGATTTATCTGCTTCATCAGTCCAACTTTTCAAAGGTAACGGTTGAAAATCCGGTTTACCGGCCACCAACATATAACTATAAACCTGTACAGACCTATCCAGACGGCGAGCGCGTTGAGTAGCACGGTTAAAATAAGCCGGTAAATCCCGCAATAAATCATTAGTTAATACAGATAACTCTTGATTAGAACAAGATGATTTTTCCTTGGTATTATTACCGCTATCTCTGTCTAAAATTACCCATCTCTCCTTACCTCTTTCCTCAGCGTTCTCTGCGTCTCTGCGGTTTTTTTTTCCGTAATCTTCTATAGGCAAAGGAATAATAATCGAACTCGCTGCTAATGCAGAATAATTAAATAGATTAGAGGTCAAAATCCAAAGGCTAAATACAATAAATAAAGAATAATTTGTCTTTTGAATCATTATAGGAAATAGGGAATAGGGAATAGGGAATAGGGGGGATGGGGGGATG
>NZ_JADEWL010000317.1 GCF_015207665.1 Plectonema cf. radiosum LEGE 06105 | reverse complement strand
CTAGTGTTATTTCAAGACAATTTTGACGATTGTTATTGGGTGTTTACATTCGCAGGGAAAAAATCATGCCTGCAAAAATATACCGAGTACACCTAAGCGCTGCAGAAAGAGCGCATTTACAGGAACTCATTGGCAAGCGTAGTGAAAAGTCTTTACAGGTAAAGCGAGCATATATACTTTTAGCTGCTGATGAGCATGGAGATAAACAGTGGAAAGATGCTCAGATCAGCGAAGCCTACGGAATAGGCAAACGTACTGTAGAACGCTTGCGTCAGAGATTTGTAGAAGAAGGATTAGAAGTTGCTTTGCAGGGTAAGCATCGTGAAGTAGTCCGAGAGAAAGTCTTTGATGGGGAAGTAGAAGCTAAGTTGATCGCTTTACGTTGTAGCGGCCCTCCTTCCGGGTACGCCCGCTGGACACTGCACTTGCTGGCAGATAAAATGATAGAGTTACAATATGTAGAACATATCAGTCATGAGAGTGTACGGCAGTTGCTTAAAAAAACAGGATTAAGCCTTGGCGGGTGAAGTCATGGATTATTCCAGAGGCGAGTCCAGAGTTTGTTTGTCAGATGGAAAGAGTCTTATCAATATATCAACGGGCTTATGACCCCCTTCATCCCGTTATTTGCCTAGACGAATCGCCTAAACAGTTAATTAAAGAGGTTCGTCATCCCTTTATAGACAGCTATGGGGTACAACATGTAGACTATGAATATAGTAGAGAGGGAGTAACAGACTTGTATATGATTATTGAGCCTTTAGGAGGGCGGCGAGAAGTGAGAGTAGAAGATAATCATAACCGCTTTACTTATGCCCGGGTTGTTGCTCATATTGCTGAATACATGTATCCCGAGGCAGAAAAAATTACGCTAGTGGAAGATAATCTAAGCGCCCATAAATTATCAGCGCTCTATGAAATATTTCCTCCAGAAAGAGCCCAGCATATTATACAACGCTTAGAAGTGGTGCGAACCCCTACACATGGTTCCTGGCTAAACATCGCTGAGTGTGAATTGAGCATACTAACCCGACAAGGAATCAGTAAGAGAGTAGCAGATAAGCATACGCTTATAGAACAGGTAGAAGCGTGGTATAAAATGAAAAATACCAAGCAAACCAAGGTCAACTGGCAGTTCACTACTAAAGATGCCAGAATAAAACTTAAACATCTTTATCCGTCATCCTAAACTTGACGTAACACTAG
>NZ_JADEWL010000165.1 GCF_015207665.1 Plectonema cf. radiosum LEGE 06105 | reverse complement strand
CTCCTCACTCTCCTTGCTTAACCGGAATCTCAATGATAAATTCCGTACCTTTACCAAGTTCCGATAAACAGTTCAACTCTCCGTGGTGTCTATCCACAACAACTTGATAACTAATTGCTAATCCCAAACCAGTCCCTTTACCGACTGGTTTTGTTGTATAGAAGGGGTTGAACATTTTTTCGCGTACTTCTTCTGTCATACCCAAACCGTTATCGACAATATGTATAGCTATGCGCTGAGAATTTAAAAGTTTTGTCGAAATACTAATTTGGGGAGTTACAAATGGGTTATTTCTATTGATATATAATTTTTCTTCTAATACATCAATAGCGTTAACAAGTATATTCAGAAATACTTGATTGAGTTGCCCTGCATAGCATTCTACGAACGGTAATTTACCATAATTTTTAATCACTTCAATTTCGCAACGTTTTGGTGTTTCTTTCAGACGACTTTTAAGAATCATTAAAGTACTTTCGATACTTTCATGGATATCAACTTTCTTGTAATCTGCTTCATCCAAACGGGAAAAAGTACGCAGTGACAGTACAATTTCTCGAATGCGTTCGGAACCTGTTTGCATTGAGGAGAGAATATTTGGTAAATCTTCTTGTAAGAATTCTAATTCGACGTTTTCAATTTCCTGTTGGATGACTTCTGTGGGATTTGGATATTCTGATTGATAAAGTTCTACCAGATGTAATAAATCTTCAAGATAATCTTTAGTATATTCAAGATTGCCGTGAATAAAGTTAACTGGATTATTTATTTCGTGAGCGATACCCGCTACTAATTGTCCTAAACTGGACATTTTTTCTTTTTGTATCAGTTGGGTTTGAGTATATTGCAGTTCTTTGAGGGTATCTTCTAAGTCTTGAGTTCGTTCTTTAACTGTTGTCTCTAAACTCTGATTATAAAATTCTAATTTTTCTCTAGCTTCCCTTTGCTCTTTTAATAAATACTTAACTCGTATAATTAATTGATTAAGAGAGTTTGTTAATACAGCAACTTCATCATTTGTCGTCACAGGTATTTGTAAATCAAAATTTGATTTTTTAGTTATTTCTTCGGCAGTTTCTGTTAAATTTTGAATCGGTTTAGTGATGGTTTTAATCGTGTAATATGCTAAGATGATTGCCAGTGTAACAGAGATAAAATCGGTGAGGAAAACGATAAAACGGCGGGTTCTCAGCGCTTTTACTAAACCTTCATCAGCTTCTTTGTCTCCTTCTTCAGCTGCTTCACCTAATTCATTTAATTTATCCGAAATAGTATCAAATTTTCGAGCTAAAGAACTGTTACTAAAATTCAATAGTAATTTTTCCGCTGCTTGGATTTGTTCTGGTGATTTAAGATTCGGCACATCTATCTGTTGGATCAATCTTTCAACCTCTTGAAAGTATAGTTCTGGTACACCTTCATAAGTTTTCAGTAATTGAAATATTTTCTGAGAATGTTCTGGATATTGTGTAACATTTTCCCGATTAAAAGACTCAAGTTCATCCCAGCTTTCTATGGCATCCGACTTGTGATTGAGAAAATGAGTGTATTTTTTTTCTAGTTCTTTGGGCTTTTCCAACAATGAAATCAACTGCTGTTGATGGATTCTAGCTTGTAAAAAATCAAATTTTAGTTCATTGAATAATTCGACTTCTTCATCTACATATCGTTCTTTTTCCACAGATATTAGTTGATAATAATCACCAATAAGCGTTCCGCAAAATGAACCTAATACACCAACACCAATTGCGATCGCGTAACCAAAGCCGATTTTTTGTCCAATATTCAGATAACGAAACCAAGAGATAGCTTGGAATACACTTTGATCAGAAACAGTAAAAAATTTCTGATACTTCTTTTCCGGATAGTCATTCATAAATAAGTATATTTAAATGTTTTAATTATAGATTTCCCAAATTTAGATCAATTAATTATAAATTCAATTAGATATTTATAAAATTTATCAAATAATCATAAATGTGAGGGAGGGATGGAGAGAGTTAGGAGTTAATCGTTGTTCAGCGCTAATCGAAAACCACATATTCTCAAACCTCCTTCAGGTTCATTCCAGCTACGACTAGCGCTACGACAACTTTCTGGGCTGAAACTCCATGAACCTCCGCGAAGTACTCGACGATGTATATCTCCCCCAAATTCCCAAACTGTTCCGTCTGTGGGTGCATCATAATAATTTTTATGCCAGGAGTCAGCGCACCATTCCCACACTTGCCCGTGCATATCGTATAATCCAAAATCATTAGCTACAGCAAAACTACCTACGGGTGTTGTTTGTTTGTAATGTTTTCCTATTGCTTCTATGGGATGGTAGTTGTCAATATTGCAGTTTACTAATTGAGCGTTGAGACTTTTACCAAAATGAAACGGAGTACTAGTTCCCGCTCGACAAGCATACTCCCATTCTGCTTCACTGGGTAAACGATATTCTCGTCCAGTTTTTTCTCGTAATCTGGCACAAAATTCCTGTACTTCGTACCAAGATACATTTTCAACAGGTAAATTTGCACCTTTAAATTTTGATGGGTTGGGATTTAAACAACGATTGACTTGTGGTAATGATGCAACAGCTTTCCATTGAGTTTGGGTAACTGGATATTTACCCATAAAAAAAGGTTTTAAAGTCACAATATGTTGGGGAAATTCGTCTGTATTCCCTTCATTTCTTGGTGAACCCATGATAAAGCTACCACCGGGAATTGATACCATTTCCAAAGTTA
This sequence comes from Plectonema cf. radiosum LEGE 06105, assembly GCF_015207665.1. Classification (GTDB taxonomy): domain Bacteria; phylum Cyanobacteriota; class Cyanobacteriia; order Cyanobacteriales; family Nostocaceae; genus Rivularia; species Rivularia radiosa_A. Next base: position 10,730 of record NZ_JADEWL010000165.1, on the reverse strand, counting down.
CTTCGCTGCTCAAATTTTCGCTAAAAAAGTTCGCTTTACTACACCAACGCTTAATTTCTTTACCTGCTGCGTCTACTCTGACTACATTAAATTCAAAGGTTTGTAAAGCCGGTAATATTGGTTGTGTTGGTGAAACAGGTAGGGGAATTGTTGAAATTACGGGTACTTGCTCCGATGGCAAAGAATTCAAATCTTCGAGTACTTTTAATGCCGATTGATATCTATCTTTGACTAAATGTTGCAGCAATTTATCTAAAATTCTTCCTAATTTTTCGCTAATTGCAATACCTTTTGCTTGCAAAATATTTCGCCACAACCATTCACCATTCATGGCATCATAAAGACGGTCATGAAATTGTCCGCTATCATCTTGCATAGGTAAACATTGAGTTAACAGCCGTACACAAGTAATACCCAAAGCATATAAATCGCTTGCAGGAAACACAAAACCCGCCATTTGTTCGGCTGGTGCGTAACCAATGGTATAAAGTACAGTGGCTTGTCTTGCTAAACTAGTTTGGGTTACTTGTTTTGCTCCACCAAAGTCAATTAATACAAGTTTGTCATCAATTTTGCGACGAATAATATTTTCTGGTTTAATATCACGGTGAATTACATTATGAGAATGAATAAAGTCTAAAACTGGTAATAAATCCGTTAGAATTCCTCTAATTCTTTGTTCGTCAAAAGTAAAAGAACGAACTTCATCTAACAGAGTTTGCCCTTCAATAAATTCTTGCACTAAATATAAACTTGAACCTTGTTCAAAGAAAGCCAATAATCTCGGTATTTGCCAATGATTTTCTCCCAAATCGTATAAACGAAATGCTTCTTCTCGAAATAATTGAGCGGCTTTAGCTCTTGCTGAACTTCCTTGTACTTGAGGGAAAAACTGTTTAATTACACAAGGAGCATCCAATCTATCTACATCAACCGCAGCATAAGTTTTACTAAAACCACCTTCTCCTAATACCTTTAATACCCGATAACGGTTTCTCAAAAATTTACCAAAATTGCTACTTCCGCAACTGATACAATGTTTATTTCCTTCTACATTAAAAGGATTTGAGCAATTGGTTTCTTGGCAAATTAACACAATACTTATATTGGTAGGGAGTAGGGATTAGGCAGTAGGAACTAGGGAATAGGGAGTAGGGAATAGGGAGTAACTGTAATTAAAATTAGGGGTTTATATCAGATATTCGCAGTTAATTTTTCCTCAGTTTACAGGCTTTTTCAAATTAAAGAAAATAAATTTACACATTTGGTATCCTCGCTTTTATATATCTTTTTTTGCGATTATGCGATTAATAGTGCGTTTCATTAATTATCAGCCAGTTTTTAGTAGTGGGAGCGTCTCGCTCCCTATTTATAACTGGCTTCCTCTATAAAGCTAGCTCCCTATATATTAGAAAATAAGCTGTTAGGCTCGCAATGTTAAACGACTAGTTAATGATCATTACTAATCTACAATATTCAATGATTTACACTTTGATATTCCTGAACGCGATCGCAATTTACAAAAGTAACATTTATGTCAAATTCTATCAGTTACTCTTAGCAAAATTTCCGAACACTTTAGACTAAAAAAACTGAAATTGAAAATAATAAATCTGACAAAAATCTGAAAGAATAAAAAAGCTCGCTATAATACCAAAAATTAGAAAAAATCCATTACTACATCAAAAACAAACAAACCCTTCTGGAGGAGGTTTGGGGGAGAATCCCCCAACGTCTTGGTTTTGTTTACGACAAAAGTCTTAATCAGCCAATTAAACGGCAATGGGATTTATCAAATATATATCCTTTCAACAAAAAATATTAAAATAAAACCCTAATTTGTGTCAACAGTAGTAGGAATAGTTGATGGCTCAAAACAAAAGAAACATACTTACAATCCTGGTTTTAACTAAATTCAATGTCTAATGCAGCAACTCTTCTACCTGATGCTGACTCCATAAATTTCTGTAAAGACCGGGTTGTTGCAAAAGTTCTATTTGAGTACCAGTTTGCACAATTTTACCTTTTTCCATCACTAAAATTCTATCCGCAGCCGCAGCCGCAGATAATTGATGGGTAATGAAAACAACTGTTTTACGTTTGGTACCGCTAGAGAGATTTTTTAAAATTTGTGTCGCTGTTTGATTATCTACGCTCGAAAGTGCATCATCTAAAATTAGTACCGGAGCTTCTACCAACATTGCTCTAGCTAAAGCTGTACGCTGTCTTTGACCACCAGAAAGTGTAATTCCTCGTTCACCTACAAGAGTGTTGTATTGCTGGGAAAATGTGCCGATTTCTGAGCTTATTTGTGCTAATTCGGCGACATTCTCAACTTCTTGTTGTTCTGCTAAAGGGTCGCCATAACGAATATTATTTTGAATGGTAGTACTAAATAGAAAGCTTTCTTGGGGAACGTAAGCAATCGCATCCCGTAAATCTGTTAACGCGATTTTGGTAATATCGACTCCATCTAAAAACAATTCTCCTTCATTAATATCTAATAAACGCGGTAAACAATTCGCTAAGGTGGATTTACCCGAACCAATTGCACCGACAATCGCGATCGTTTCTCCTGGAAAGATATGAAAATTAATTTGATCTAATACCAGAGTTTCCGAACCTGGATAAGCGAATGTTAAGTTTTTTGCGGTTAATTCTCCTTTAATCTGATTTCGTGTTATGCGAATTGCATTATTGTCATCTTTGATTTTGGGTTCGACATTGAAAATTGATTCAACGCGATCGACACTAACTTCACCACGCTGATAAGCAGTAATTGTAAATCCCAACAAAGCAGTAGGAAATACCAGACGTTCAATATATATTAATAACGCTACAAAATCCCCTACATCCAGACTAGAACCGATTCTACCCGCTCCTATCCAGATAATGATCAACGAACTGATGTTAACCAATCCCCCAATTAAAGGAAACAAAGTATTTCGCGTTTTTGCTAATTTCAAATTAGCTTTTAACAGCTTTTGATTTTGTTTACCAAAAGCGCGACGTTCGTTTTGTTCTTGAGCGTAAATTTTGATTAAGGAAATACCGCTAATATCTTCTTGAATTAGGTTGCTGACATCCGAGAGGTTTTCCTGTACCTGCGTTTGTTCATTGCGGAGACGTTCGCTGAATAGCATTACCACAAGAAACATGATTGGATACAGTGATAATGAGGCTACAGTTAATTCTACATTGATTGAAAGCATTACAGGTAAAGTCAGCGCAAAAGCAAAAATACTATTTGCAAAACTCAACACCACAAAACCTAACAACCGTCGAATATTATCAACATCACTCGTAGCCCGACTAATTAAATCTCCAGCCGTATTAGTGGCAAAATAAGAAGGCTCTAATTGCAGTAAATGTTCAAAAATTTTTTGTTTAAGATCGTACTCAACCTGTCTTCCCACACCAAATATCCAGACACGGGAAGCCATCCGCATCAGCCACATTGAAGAACTCAATAAAATAATCAGTATGGAATAGCGGATTATTTCTCCGTAGTTGAAGTTTACCGAAAATTTATCGATGCAACCGCGAATTAGTAAGGGGATGTAAGCCCCCAAACCATTAACAATCAATAAAGCGATAATACCCAAAGTCGCATCTCGCCAATAAGGACGTAGATAAGCAACCAGTTTGATAAAGCGTCGTGATTCTGACATTCGAGTAATTAATTACCAATTATCAATTATCAGTTATTCATCAATAATTATCAATGAATAGATTGTGCTAGTACTCAGTGTCATTAGTTATGATGGGTAATAAATAAATCGGTAATTCGTAGTGCGTTGCTGGAGCCTGCCCCGTAAGAGACATAGCATGACGCGATAGCCTCATAGAGCTTACCGGAAAGCTCGCTATTTACCACCAGGAAGCGAGACGCTCCCACTACGAATATATTCTACTCTTCATCAATATAGTGGACTACTAGACACGAAAACCTAAGCTCAGCTATGCTGGCTCTACCGCAAATTACCTATAATTATCAAAAATTATCAAAAATTCAGTAAACCAATGCAACCCAAATGGTTAAAATGGGCGCAGCAAATTCAAGCTATTGCTCAAAAAGGTTTAAATTATTCTACAAATCCGTTTCAAATTGAAGATTACAAATTATTACGTGAGATTGCTGCCGATATCATCTCTAGTTATTCTCAAATCGAACAAAGCCAAATTTTAGATTTATTAGTCAAGGAAATCGGATATCCCACACCTAAAGTTGCTGTACGCGGTGTGGTGTTCAAAGAAAATACTTTATTATTTGTCAAGGAACGTTCCGATGGTTGTTATGCTCTACCCGGTGGATGGGCAGAAGTTGGCGAATCTCCAGGGGAAGTAGCTATTCGAGAAATTTTTGAAGAATCGGGTTATCAAACCCGCCCCGTCAAGTTACTGGCTGTTTACGACATCAATAAGCAAGGATATCCACCTCATCCCCACGGTATTTATAAACTGTTTTTTCAATGCGAAATTATTAGCGGTTCACCAATATCAAGTATTGAAACCGAGGAAGTAAAGTTTTTTGCTGAAAATAATATTCCTCAATTATCTACCACAAGGGTAACACCAGCACAAATTACCAGGTTTTTTCAGCATTATTATAATCGGGATTTACCTACAGATTTTGATTAATTAATGTTTAACAAATTCCAGATAATTCAATAATCTCAAATCAAAAATTGCTTTATGCTTGACAAATCTTAAAAAAACACCATATATCTGAAACAAGGCACAATAGAGATATATGAGAGCATTCAATGCCTTTGTAAAATGAGTTACTGCCTTAATCCGAGTTGTCCGAATCCGCAAAATACCAATAGTGAAAAGTTTTGTTTGAGTTGTGGCTCTAAATTACTGCTCAAACAACGTTATCGTGCGATGAAACCTATTGGACAAGGTGGTTTTAGCAGAACTTTTTTAGCTAGAGATGAGGATAAACCGTCTTTTCCTAATTGTGTGATTAAACAGTTTTATCCGCAAGCTCAAGGTACGAGTACTTTACCTAAAGCGATTGAATTATTTAATCAGGAAGCGATGCGTTTGGATGAGTTGGGAAAACACCGACAAATTCCCGAACTTTTGGCATATTTTACTCAAGATGATCGACAGTATTTGGTGCAAGAATTTATTGATGGGTTAAATTTAGCTCAAGAGTTAAATCAAAATGGTGTTTACAACGAAACTCAAATTCAACAATTATTAAATGAATTGTTAAGAATTTTGCAATTTTGTCATCAAAAACAAGTTATTCACCGCGATATTAAACCCGAAAATATTATTCGTCGTCACAATCCTCTTAAGATGAGGGGACAAATTGTCTTAGTAGATTTTGGTGCTTCCAAAGTTGTTACTCAAACTTCTATACATCAAACGGGTACGAGTATTGGTACTCCTGAATATGTAGCACCAGAACAAATGAGAGGTAAAGCACTTTTTGCTAGCGATATTTACAGTTTGGCAGTTACTTGTATTCATTTATTAACAGCGCGATCGCCATTTGATTTATACGATATCAATAATGATGTTTGGCTGTGGAGAAATTATCTGAAAGTTAGCCTGAATGACAATTTGGGTAGAATTTTAGATAAAATGTTGGCAACAACTCCCGCACGTCGTTATCAAACTGTGGATGATGTATTAACAGATTTGAATTCTTTACCTACTTTAATTTCACATCCTGGAGCTGTTAGAAAACCAGTTCAAACATCATCTAATCCAATTCCATCTACGATGATTTCAAGTTCTCAAAGTCAAATAGATCAGGAATTGGAGGAAATGAAAACTATATTTATGAAAGGGAATAAATCTAATAATAATAGTTCCAATCCACCTGAACAAAGTACACAAAAATCAACAAAAAATAGCAAAATAGATGATGAATTGGAAGAATTGAGAGCAAAGTATCAGAATAATAACAATTCCTAGAAAATTAGGCATTGAAAATTGAATATTTGAAATTAAACATAATTAAATTATTAATTATTGATTATTTCTAACTCCAAACTCCGGTACAGACGTAGCAATGCTACGTCTCTACAACTCTTAACTTTTAAATTTTATTTTTATTTTTATTTTTCAGTATTGTTTCCCTTATGACTTGATTTCAGTTAAGTTAGCATGAATAAATTAATTTATAATTTATTTAATACGCTAATCTGATGATACAAGCAAAACTTTTTTCTTTGGGTTTAGTAGTGACGCTACTCGGTTGTAACCAATCTCCTGTAGCGAGTCAAACGACTAATCAAATAGAAACACAAACTGCATCTCAACAACAAAATTCTTTTAAAATTGCAACTACAAAAAATAATAAGCAAACTAAATCGGGTAAACAGATTGGACAATTGATTGACTGCGATAACGATGGACAACAAGATGATGCACGTATAGATTACAATGATGATGGAATTCCCGACGAGTGCATTCTTGGTAATGAAGACTCACAAACGCAAATTGATGATAGTTCCTATGAAGCTGCAATTAATTCTTTAGAACAATTAACTCAAGATTGTCAAGAAAGTACAAAAACTCAGCAATATAATAACTATACTGTTTGTCAGATTAATGGTAAACCTGTAAAAGCCAGCGAATCTAATGCTGAAATAGGTGATGGTTTAGGATTTTGGTTTGATAATGGTAAGGTTATCGCATTTCAAAGATTTCATAATGGAGAATTGTTCATTTTTGATAATGACGGTAATCTTAAATCAACATTTGCTGAGAATCCAAATACTGGCAAACTAGAAAATTTAGCAAAAATTCCTGATGAAGAACGTAAATTAGTTAACGAAATCCAACAGAATGGTTATCAGGATATTTTTCAAGTTTTTAATCTTTAACTGATGATAATTTTATGAATAATTAAGAGTTTTTTGTAATAATTAATTTTTAATATAGCCTTGAATTTAACTTCAAGGCTCATTTTCTAAAAAAAGATATCAGCGTTAAGGAATTATTTGATAATTATTTTATTAATTAAAATTATATGAGTAAACACAAAACATCGTTTTTTCGCAAAATTCAACAGAATTGGTTTTTAAATACACCCCAAAGAGCGCTGTTATTAGCTTACGAAGCTGCTTGGAGAATTCGAGATATCGAGGAAAAACATTTTAATGGTAGAAAAATATCTTCCGAATCTGCCGAATATACTGCAAGTGTTCTATCTTATTGGCAATCTTTACTTGAAAAAAATTTGAAAATAATTAATTTGAGGTTAGCAGAGTTTCAGCGAAGTCATTCTTTATTAAAGATATCCGATCAAACATTTATAAGCAGATTAAAATTTATTGATGAGGTAACAGCAAAATATGCAATTAATCGAGAGTTTACTTCGCGAAGATTAACAGTTAATTCCAATTCAAAGCTTGAAAATACATCTGATTTAGATGAAATAGAAGTAAAAATTGCTCCTCGAAAAATAGGTTTATTTCCAGGTTCTATTACGAGAAGTTTGCAAAAAATTATTAGAGAGTTATCTCCCCAAGCAGAAAAACAAATTATTCAGGATTTTCAATTTTCTAGTAAGAGGACAAAAACAGCTTTAACAATTTTAGCTACTCTAATAATAGTACCTTTTTTCACTTACTTACTATCAAAACAACTATTAATTTACCCGATAGTAGAGCGTGTGAGAAATGATGCTACTGCCGATTTTTTTATGAATAGTCATATACAAAATAAAGCATTACATGAATTCAAATTTTATCAAGACAAATTAAAATTTGACCAATTAACTCTTCAAGCTCCACCATTATCATCAGAAGTCATACAGCAAAAGAAAAAAGAAAAAGCAATTCAAATAGCAGAAGAATATCATCGCCAAAACAACAGTGCTATTAGTAACGTGTTCGCTGATTTAATATCATTAATTGTATTTGCATTAATAATTGTTACTAGTAAAAGAGAAATCGCAATATTAAAATTATTTATTGATGATACAGTATACGGACTTAGCGATAGTGCTAAAGCCTTTTTAATTATTTTAATCACAGATATATTCGTCGGCTTTCATTCACCCCACGGATGGGAAATTATTCTCGAAGAATTCGCACAACACTTAGGAATTACACCCACAAGAAACACCATATTCATATTTATCGCTACTTTTCCCGTAATTTTAGATACTGTCTCTAAATACTGGGTATTTTCTTACTTGAGTCGTATTTCACCATCAGCGCTAGCTACATTTAAGGAAATGAATGAATAATTATAGGACTTAGCAAAAAAGGCATATTTTGTTGTAGGGTGCTGTGACACTTCGACTAATTTTTAACATAATAATAAGGCTTGTGGTGTCACGCACCAACGCCCGTCTTGTGACACTTGCGGCTATTCCTGAATTATTAATAATCAATCTAGAAGTCGGATTTCTTAGAGAAACCCGACTTCTCTCCTCACTCATGACTCCTGATAATTTCAAATCCTTGCAAACCCTCCGCTTCCGAATATTTAACTTGTACATCCGTAACGATCGCCTTAATTGAGCCATCATGACACCAGCGAATCATCTCTTGTACAACTTCTGAAGCACCTTCAAAAACGGCTTCTACACGACTATCGGGAAGATTTCGTACCCATCCATTTAAACCCAACTTCTTCGCTGCATTCATCGTAGAGTAACGATAGCCTACCCCTTGAACTTTACCGGATATCAATGCATGGGCGCGAGTTTGTTTTGGTAGAGTAGAATTTGACATAGGTATCATCAATACATAAATATTCTTTTTAGTTTATTTTGTCCGATCAAATGCTAATTTATAGACTATTGAATAAGAATTTGGAAGTTAACACCTTAAACATAATCCAAAATCCAAAATCTAAAATGGAACTACCGTCTCTCAACACCGATACAATTTGGGCGATTCTCAAAGAAGAAATTGATGATACCACAGTCAACAAGTTGGTATGGCACTATTTGGGTTATCGCTACGATGAATCTACAGAGAAATGGGATACAAGTAACGTGTCTGAAGAATGGCGTACAGAATATCCTGAACCACCAGATTTTATCGCTAACCGTCCCCCAACCGTCAAGTTGACTCGTTCGATTCCCAAGGAAAATAAACAAATTGTTAAAGAAAAACTGGGTTTTACAGGTTACAAAATAGGCGAATTTAGCCCCAGGGAAACACGTAGAGCTACCGCTGCAAATTGGTTATTAAGCTATGTCACTGACTCAACCAAGACAGGGATTGAGCTTGCAAGAAACGTGCGATTCGTTGTTAAGTGAATCTCGGTAATCAACCCGTAAATAACTTAACCAACCAGCAATGGTTGAACTTTCAGAAAGATGTAGGTGAAAGCCCTACCAGCAAGGTTCATGCTTGACTCCTTATCTGCCCACACCGAGTAAGTTCGTTTCTTACAGAGTGAAGCTGGGAACAGGGCGCAACCAGACTACTGTTATGGGTGGACACTGGCGCTAACAGGGAGTTCCTACGGTAAAACCGATGCCTAAAAAAGTAACCCAGCAAGAAGCGGGACATATCCTTAGAACCCGACTTTATCGGAGCAAATCCTGCCGTATACTGTTTCTAATAACGGTAAGAACCTGGGAGTCCGATGGTTAAATTGGCACTACCTAACGGAACAATCAATCATCTGAAGGAACGAATAAAAACAAATCGAAGGTCACGGGGACGGTCGAACCCCGTGTAGGTAAGACGAGATACGGAACTCCTCCGATTTGGGTAGGATGCGGCGTAATTGCTGCAAGGTATTCAGAAAACACTTAAAGGAATAGAGCATGATTAGGCACAGTCACGGGACTAGTGAATCTTGGAAGACGTTACCTTGGAAGAAATTCCGACGTGACCTATTCCGCCTACAACGTAGAGTGTTCAAAGCTGTTAGGGCAGGAGATAAGCGAAAAGCTTTGTCTTTGCAAAAACTGATTCTGAAATCTTCTTCGGCTAGATTCCTGGCAATACGTCAAGTAACACAGCTAAACGCTGGTAAAAAAACAGCAGGCATCGATGGTAAAAAGTCTCTTACATTCAAAGAGAGGTTTGAACTCGAAGAACTGCTTGGAACATTAAGCAATAACTGGGTACACAAGGGATTACGGGAAATTCCAATCCCTAAAAAGGATGGAACTACCCGAATACTCAAAATCCCGACTATAGCGGATAGGTGTTGGCAATGCCTCGCCAAATATGCTCTAGAACCAGCACACGAAGCAACATTCCATGCCCGGAGTTACGGGTTTAGAACGGGACGTTCGGCACATGATGCTCAAAAAGTCTTATTTCTAAATTTAAACTCTAACGTCAACGGAATTAAAAAAAGAGTAATTGAACTCGATATTGCGAAATGCTTCGATAGGATAAGTCACACCACCATTATGGACAACCTCATTGCCCCTAGAGGCGTAAAATCTGGTATATTCAGATGCTTAAAAGCAGGAATAAACCCGGAATTTCCAGAACAAGGTACACCACAAGGTGGCGTGATAAGCCCTCTGTTAGCCAATATTGCACTCAACGGGATTGAAAGTGTTTTTAGATACCACAAAAATGGATTCAAAATCACAGACAAAACCCCGGAAAGCTCAATCATCGAACCATCTATTCGGTACGCCGATGATATGGTAAGTGCGACCTGAAAGTCGCACGGGAGAGTGGAAGACTCGTAACAACTTCCCAGGCAAGTGTCCAAACGCCTGTGTCCGTCTTCTCACGGCATCAAGAGTAATCCGGGTGTCGCACAGCGAGAAGAAA
>NZ_JADEWL010000164.1 GCF_015207665.1 Plectonema cf. radiosum LEGE 06105 | reverse complement strand
CAACTCCTGAAGCCTTAAGAAACTGCGTAACTTGTTTGTTGTTTGGCTTTAGCTCAACTTTGACAGAAAGTAACATTGTTTCGACCTAACAATGATGTATAATATCTAGTATACCAGATTTTAATGAAATTTGCTAGAATGGCTAAAATAAAGTTTGAACCTAAATACCGTCATAGCTTTTGATAAAAATCCAGTGCAGTTTAAAGTTTTACCAGGAGTTAGGGAAAAGCTTAAAACCGTCCCTGACTGGCAAGAACGGCTAAGAAAATATGTTGATGAATTAATTCAAGATGTGGACATTTAGGAGTAAATCTGTCTAGCAATGGGTAGAATTTAGCTTACAGTAACAAACCCTTTGCAGAAGTAAACTACGACAAATACAGCATATTTAATGTTTATGAGGCAGATTCGGACGGGCAGGGATGCCGATTCCACAATTTTAGTAGCACTGGTAACAGAAACATCCGTAATTTAAGCATTAACTTAAAAAATATTCAATAATTTAATCATTCAATAAAATTAGATTTTATCTTTTGATTTCTAATTAATTTACTTGTCTCCCAGGTAAAGAAGATTGCAAAATATTTATTTATAAGTCCATAATTTTATACCGCCACAGAGTATTACGAGTATATTCAAATATAGAATAGGTGTAAGTAATTAAACAAAAAGTAATCATAAAAAATGTTGTACTAATAAAAAAAATTGAATGGAGGCTCAAATAATTATGAGTAGTTTCACAGTTAAAAGTAATGGCGACTTGAAAGGCGATACCGACATTTGGAATAATCTCAAGCAGGCGATCGCAATTAGTTCTGGTTTTCAACGCTGGCAGCTAGAGCAAGTGCAATCTGGCTCACAAATTGAGCAATTGGGTTTAGATGAGCAGGTACAGCGGTATTTACGAGAAACTTTAGAAAATTTAGCTTATTAAGTAGTTGATGGTTGATAGTTGATAGTTGATGGTTGATAGTTGATGGTTGATAGTTGATAGTTGATAGTTGATGGTTGATGGTTGATGGTTGATGGTTGATGGTTGATGGTTGATGGTTGTTAATTTCTACTAACCACTATCCACTAACCACTAACCGCTATCCACTAACCACTATCCACTATCCACTAACCACTATCCACTAACCACTAACCGCTATCCACTAACCACTATCCACTAACCACTAACCACTAACCACTAACCACTAACCACTAACCACCATCCACTAACCACCATCCACTAACCACTAAGATTCTTCCTTGGAACTAGAAAACAAACTTGGATCTAAATAATTAATCCGGGCAAGAGGGCTGAGGGCTGCAAGAACTTGAGCGCCGTAACTGCGATAAATGACTCGACTATCAAGTAAAGCTACAATTCCGCTGGAATCTCTTACAGGAGCAACAGCCCGTTGTAGTTCATTTAAAGCTGTGGGTAATAAATATAAACGGAACCAATCTTGATGGGAATGCTTGTAGTAAGAGACTCTACCGGCTACCAAAGGATTTTCTAAAGATGGTAGGGGTAAAGTAGCAATAATTAACATTTGTGCAGAAGGTAACACCGTTTGATGTTCGCGCCAAAATTCCCAACCGCAAACTAAAATACCATTTTCATCCAAACAAGTTTTATCTACCTGTACCCGCGTACCAAATTCTGAAGCCAAAATTGCCCCTAGCTGAGATTTTAGGGGTACATCTCCTACCAAAATTACCGTTAAACCAGGCGATGTTGCACTCAAACAGACCAAAGTACGAACTTGATGAATAAAAACAGCTTTGAATTCTGGGGTATTAGGTAAGGGTAATTTATTGGGTATGTAAAGTTGAATAGCTTGATTTTGATTGTCGTGAGAAAACTTTAAGCAAGTCAAATCTCCCAACCCCAAACGCTGACGAAATAATGTAGCTTCAGTTTCCGGCTCCAAAGCAGAACCCACTAATACCACAGGTTGTCGCTGCCAAATCGGCGAGAGAATTTTTCCCAATTCAATTGGAGCGCAATGTAAAGAGAATAAACCTTGACGGCGGCTAATAGTCACCCAAAGTAAAGGAGGTGAAATCGAAGATTTAGCAGCAATTTCATGCCTGCTTTTAAACAATTGCCAAAACTTTTTCCAAGGTTCAGGAAGGATATTTAAATCTAAACTTGAATAAAGACGGCATAAAATTTCTTCTTCTTGTTCGGATATTAAATAACATTCGTAGGGATTCGCGGGATGCTGAAAAATTTCCTTTGTTAACTGCACCCGATTAGTGCGAATTATCGAAGTAAACGAAGGACAAGCCAGCATTAACTGTTCCCAATCGGCGGGTTGAATACTCACGGTAAGTTGTTCTCGTATCCAATCTTCCAAATCATCCACACCGTCAATTATTGTAGGAATATCTGGAGGAAATTTATTGGTAGAACTCAACTGTTGTGCTAACCAAGCTTGGGGAGACACGATGAAAATTCCGTTAAAATCACCAAGCGGTAAACTATCGCCTACTATTATCGATTTATTGACTTTTAACCAGTTTTGTAGTCTGGGAATTTCTACTTGTAACAAACGTTGCTGTACGGTTTGAGTCGCCACAATAATCACAGCCCCATGCCACATTAGAGCCGAGGCAACAAAACTAGTGCGATACTGACCTTGATAACCACAAGCAGCCCCTACTTGAATTAAAGCGCTACGTCCTACCCTCAAGGCGCGTGCTACCAACCGTGCCATCGTCAAATGATGCGGCCAAGAAGGAAAACCTTGTTGCGATCGCAAAAAGTTATGTAGCGATAAATGAACTTCTGCTTCAATCACGCGCTTTGAATCCCATACATAGTGAGTTGCTAGTTAAACATGAAAATTAAGTCTTTCTTTAAAATTTTGTTTTAAACAGTTCTTATCCTCTTTTATATTACGTTGTCGGTTTTTAAGCCGCAGTGTTTCATACCTAATTGTTACACTACAAACGATTAAACATTTTTTTTGTACAGGTGAATGGACTATTACAAATTATGTAACCCAGGGAGAGCGCGGATGTACTATCCACTAGAATCGCATTTGACTTATACACCTATTGCTAACAAATAACTTATTACCTTAACCATAATGCCAACTTATAAAGGAATTTCCAGCGAAGCTTTTAAACATCCCTTGGATCGACAAGCGGAAGAAACCCTCAGAGGTTTACCAGGGTTTGATTTTATTGCTCGTAAATTTGTGGAATTTATCTACGAACGTCCGCAACTAGTATATTTAATGGGTAACACCATTGAAGTTGGACCACGACAATATTCCACTATTTATCAAATATTTCGGGAATGCGTGCGAGATTTGGATATTTATCCAGAACCGAAACTTTTTGTCGAGCAGAATCCCGTTGCAAATAGTTATGCTTTGGGGCAGGAGCATCCTTACATCGTCATCAACACGGGAATTTTAGATTTGCTCAACGAAGCCGAAATTAGGTCTGTGCTAGCTCACGAACTAGGACATATTAAATGTGGTCATACTATTTTAATTCAAATGGGAATGTGGGCGATGAATGCCGCTTCTATTGTCGGGGAACTAACTTTTGGTATTGGTAACATAGTTAGCAGCGGTTTGATTTATGCTTTTTTTGAATGGCGACGTAAAGCCGAATTATCCGCCGATCGCGCCGCATTATTAGTCACAGATGACTTAAATACGGTGATGTCGTCGATGATGAAAATTTCTGGAGGTAGTAATAAATATGCTAATGAATGCAGTTTACAAGAATTTATTCGTCAGTCAGAAAATTATCAAGCTCTTGATGAAGATGGACTCAATCAAGTGTATAAATTTTTGATGTATAACGGCGCTCAAGGGGTAATGCTTAGTCATCCTTTTGCAGTAGAACGCATACATTTTCTTCGGAAATGGGCAGTATCGCCAGAATATCAGCAAATTAAGCAAGGTAATTATCAGAAAGAAGCGGCATCAGGTGCAGTTAATGTTAAACCGCAAGGCAACCAAAACCAAGAAGTTGAAAAATTGCGACGACAAATAGAAGAGTTACAGCAAGAAATTAATCAAATTAAACGTGAGTAGTGAATTTGGCGATTTAAAATGTTCGATTAAATCGCCAGGTAAAGTTTTAATTTTACTACTTTTGCAAAATTTTAAATATAGTCTTTGGAGAAATAACAGAATTATCTTTGATTTGACTACTTTTTATCAAAGGGTAAGATATTTCCTTCAACCGCTTCATTCTTTCCATGGTCTGAAGAAACTGATTCTTGCGTAACTCTTTCCCGATTTGGGTGATTTCTATCTGAATTTTCTGCATATTCTTCGTTGAGTTTTTCTAGATTCAAAATTATTTCTTGAGATGAAGGTTTTCGTACCAAAGGCAATATCATTTCTTCTAATTCATATTCTAAATCCATTGGTTCTCTGACATCATCAAATAATTTTTTAGCTTCTTCATAGTCGATTACAAAACTATGAGAAGGATAGTTATAAATGAGGTTTTTGATGACTTCAATACTTTCGGGCTTTAATCTTTGACCGTAAGCTAAAGCAATATTCATTAATCTATTCATTTCGCCTAATCTTAGCGGGTCAATTTGGCTGGAAATTGGGGATAATAAATTTACAGCCATAGAACTCGCAATGTCTGCTGCTGTTCTTGTAGTTATTAGGGCTTGAGTCCCAGAAATTAACTTTAACAAATAACTTTCAAACATTTCAAAAGCTTGGGAGCCAATTACAGATAATGCTTGTTGGATATCTAATACAGACTCACTTCTAAAATCATCATCTTTGGTAACTTGCACATCCAGAGGACCTAATTCACCAAAGTCGGACATGACTATTTCATCTGCTCCCAATGCTAATAAAGTACCAGCACTTTTACAAGAACCAAATACAAATAAAGTAAATTTCTGATATTTTCTCTTTATATAACGAGCAATTCTAAAAGCTGCATCTGGGTCTCCACCATAAGTAGTTAATATTAAGACTATATTATCTCTTTTTGGTGATGTTTCTTTAATTTCATTTATTAATGTATCAGCGTTTATATCTGTAATTTCAGCACTATATAAAAACGCATCTGCATCAAGTTCCTCTGAAATAAACTCAATGCATCTGATTAATTGCTTTTTGTTTTCCATAGTAATAATTTATATTTGTAACTTAGCTTGCATACTTTTGACGCATAAGTTATCGAATTATTACTTAATTATTTCTGAATTTAAAGATATAAAAAATACAATGTGATGTTCGAGTAGAATTGCTCACAATAGGCACTTGATGGCAGAGAATAATTTCCGCTATACAATTTTTCCCTTCACCGTCGGTTTTCCCAGTAAAACTTCAGAATCGGCGTGAATATAATTTTGCCAATTCATAATTTATAATCCCATTCAAAAAGCCGATCCCAATTATTCTCAATGTAGAATGCGAGCAGAGAATTATAATGAAAGCTTGCCGTTCGTAAGTTCGTAAACCATGTCGGAAGAAGATATCCGTGCCACGAGGCTAGAAAAAGTAGAACAGTTACGACAGCAGGGGATGAATCCCTATGCTTATACTTGGGAACTAACTGATCATGCTGCTGAGTTACAAGAAAAATTCGCCGATTTAGCTAACGGTGAAGAAGTTGCTGACATTGAAGTGGCGATCGCGGGACGAATTATGGCTCGTCGTGTCATGGGTAAGTTGGCTTTTTTCACTTTGCAGGATGAAACTGGGACTATTCAGCTTTATTTAGAAAAGAAGCGTATTTCTGAAAGTATGGCTGATATTGATGCTGCGGCGTTCCAAAATTTGAAGCAGCTTACTGATATCGGCGATATTCTCGGAGCTAAAGGAACTATTAAACGGACTGAAAAGGGCGAATTATCGGTTTACGTTCGGCAATATGCTGTGCTGACTAAATCTCTGTTACCCTTACCCGACAAATGGCATGGATTAACTGATATTACAAAACGTTATCGTCAGCGTTATGTTGATTTGATTGTTAATCCAGAGGTGCGACAAACTTTTCGTCGTCGGGCTTTGATTACTGCTGGGATTCGTCGTTATTTGGACGAGCGGGGATTTATTGAAATTGAAACTCCGGTAATGCAAAGTGAAGCGGGGGGGGCAGATGCACGCCCATTTATCACTTACCACAATACGCTGGAAATGCAGCTGTATTTACGCATTGCTACCGAACTTCATTTGAAGCGGTTAATTGTCGGTGGGTTTGAAAAAGTTTTTGAATTAGGACGAATTTTCCGCAATGAGGGGATTTCCACTCGTCACAATCCAGAATTTACTACCATCGAACTTTACCAAGCTTACGCCGACTACAACGATATGATGGATTTGACGGAAGGTATTATTACTACTGTCAGTGAAGAAGTTATCGGCACGCTGAAAATTAATTACCAAGGAACTGAAATTGATTTAACTCCTCCTTGGAAACGAGTCACCATGCATGAATTAGTCAAAGAATATTCTGGTGTTGATTTTAATTCTTTTCAAAGTTTAGAACAAGCCAAAGTCGCCTGTAAAAATGCCGATATTCAAGGTATAGATGATTGCCCTTCTATGGGTAAACTTCTTAATGAAGCCTTTGAACAAAAAGTCGAAGAAAATCTGATTCAACCGATATTCGTAACTGATTTCCCTGTTGAAATTTCACCTTTAGCAAAACCCCATCGTTCTAAACCCGGTTTAGTGGAACGATTTGAATTATATATGGTCGGCAGAGAAACTGCTAATAGTTTTTCCGAGCTTACCGATCCCATCGATCAACGTCAGCGTTTAGAAGCACAAGCAGCGAAAAAAGCTGCGGGTGACTTGGAAGCTCAAGGTGTTGATGAAGATTTCCTCACCGCTTTAGAATACGGGATGCCTCCTACTGGTGGTTTGGGTATTGGCATCGATCGATTGGTGATGTTATTAACTGATTCGGCAAGTATCCGCGACGTTATCGCCTTTCCCCTGCTCAAGCCAGAAAAACCTGAATCAGCAAACCCTACGGAATAATATTTTAGGTGCGTTTGGTATTGCCTAACGCACCATTTTTACTTTATCTTTGTATATAGTTAATGAAATCGGAAAGCTAAATCTAATTTTAAGATGCGAGGGATATGATTTTTTGCAAGCAAAAGATATCAAAAATAGGTTAAAATATTTGATAAGGGAAGCATCTACAGTAGACCCAAATTTAGCAAGCAGATTAGATGAAATAAACCGTTGGGTAAAAGACTTAAAACCTGGTTCCTTAACTGCAAAGAAATTTGTCATTTTATTTTTAGAACAAGTAATAAGAGATGCTGAAGCTTGGCTGAGAATTCAATCTTTACCCACCTACGAAGAACAGCAAGCAGCTTTTAATGCTCTCAAACCGAGTTTGAAATTTTGGTACAGCTACTTATTCCCCAAATGGCTCAACGAAAATGACTCTAAATTTTATATTTGGAGACAAAAGTTAATGTCTGGTGAATTTTCTGGGGAAGACGCTGATTTAATTGCATCTATTGTAAATAATATTGAACGTCGTGGAGGTACTGTTGTAAAAAGATATATTGCCGACCTTTCAATGGCGACTGATATAATTGTAAGTAGTAAGTACGATAAATCTCTTTGCGTTCAACTCACTAGCTTAAGTGAAGAATTTTTTCAAGAAAAATCTCATAATTGGGAATCCACCTTGCGCTTCTGGAAGATAGATAAAGGATTACTATTAAGTTACAATCCGGGTGTGACTGATTTTGTAGACAGGATAGTTAATGTAACGCTGTATAACAGCGATAATCTTGAAGCGGGTATTTATTTAACATTTAATTTTTAGCGAATTGTTTAACACTCAACAGTGAACAGTAAACAGTCAACAGTCAACAGTCAACAGTCAACAATAATCTATTAATATGCTTCCTAGGTGATCTCCGGCTATACACCGTCGCAACTGATAACTGATAACTGATAACTGATAACTGTTTGAAGGCAAGATTTCTTAGTACTTTGAGTCAGAATGGTTAAAGAAATGTCAATTGACACTCAAAAGAGATTAGATAAGTTTATAGAATCTGTAGAAGCAGCTCAAAAATTACAAAATGACATAGTTAGATATGGGTTAGAAGCAGCTTATTTATATGCTGAGGATGTTGATGGAGATTGGTTAGAAAAGTGGGATGACGACGAAATTACCCAAACCAATTTTGTAGAATCAGTTACTACTTTTCTCGAAAGTGATGATTGGGTAGCTGTCAGCGTCAGAAAGCAGTCACGAGGTAAATCACTACAAGAAATAGCGACTCAGTTAGAAGATTGTCTCAGGCTTTCTGAAGTAGAAAATCGAGTATTTGCCATCAAAACTATGTTAGTAGAAAGCGCTAGTTATGCTGATAATCGGGGTTTTGCTTCCGAAAGCGATGCTGTAGATTTATTAGATTTAGCGCAACAATTAGTTAAGAGGTTGGAATGTATGTTTGAAATTAGTCGGTAATGGGTTGTTGAATCGAAATAACAAGTGGTGATTTCAGATTACTGGAGGAGACGTAGCAATACGCCCCGTCTCCACATTAGTAATTTAATTTAAATTTAATTTAATTAGCTACTTCTGCCATTTCAACAACACGCCCTTCGTAATCTTTTAGTAAAAAATTCAACGGTTTGCGATTGCGAATTTTAAATTTTAAACCCCGCGTTTCTACTCGTAGTAAAATCATTTCCAGACACTCACGGTCAAAGCATACGTGACGCTGTTGACTTTTGGTACCTAAATTAGCCCCAGTAATCACGTGGAGTTGAGTATTCTTTTTCAATTGATACCAGAGTCCTTCAGTAGCTGCATTCATCCTACTTGCATAAGTAGGGCTGCTGCCTAAATACATCGGATCAATACCTGTTGCACCTATTGTTTGTTCATAATTGTAATAATAGTGCAAAGGTACTTCCGCTGCCGGTAAATCTAACAATCCTTCGTACAAATCCCTAGCAATCTCCAAATCCGACACCATCACAGTATGTACCTTGGGAGCGCTGGTAAGAAACATCCACATTGCACCAGCATACGCTGCTAGTAGCATCACCATAATGCCTTGAGTGGAGAACAAGCTGTCCAATGGCAGAAAAGAACCTAGAGTAGTCGGAGTAAACAGGTAAGCTATCAAGTCAATTGGTATAACCATGAACAAATTAATAAATATATCAGAAAATTGTTTTTCGTTTTTGTCAATTCAGACTTAAATAAAAATCGTGCTTATCTTATATTGTATGAAAACTTTTAATCAAACATTTCGTACTAAATCGATCAACACCAAGATATTATGCCATTAAGAAAAAATATACATTTCTCAAATAATTCTAGCAACATAGACCAAAAAAGACTGTGCAAATTCCTCATTTCCCAGAATCCAACCATCCCTTGGTCAAATCACTGTTCCATAAAAGTGACCAAGAATTGATCGCTTTGTTTTGTCAGCATCCAGATGCTGGAAGGTATTTTACAGCAATTTTCTGCCGATACAGTCCAATCGTCTATACCTTGATTATGCATTCAGCGCGATCGCCAGTACAAGCCGATTATTTATTTGCGATGACTTGGCGGCATATTTACTACCAAATCGGAGCAGTTAATCTAGAAAGTACAGAACCAGGTACTCCAGCTTTGACTTTACAAAACTGGCTGATTAACATGACTGCTTATTGTATCAATGAAACGGAACTACCACCCACCGAAAGCATTCATTATTCCTTGAAGACTACTTCTCCACCGCTGTGGTGTTACGTAGAGCAAGCATTAGACCAATTACCACCAATGTTAAGATTGATGGTCTTAATGGCTCAAACTTTCCACTGGAGTGAAACCAGAATTGCTGCTTATTTACAAGCTGAAGGTGAAACAATTTCTCCAAATGAAGTAGCAAATTTTCTCCAACAAGGTTATCGTATGCTAGAAGAAAAATTACCAGCAGATGTCCGTGCTATATATTTGGGTGAAAATTTTCTTCAGCCGATATCTGCGTAAAAATACTTAAATTAATTGATTTTTGCTGGTAATGATTTCCTTTTTTGTAAATTCTTTTACTTAAAATTTATTTTCACGGAAAATTTAGATGAATATGAAACAGTGGAATCTACTAGCAAAAGCTAAATTTCAATCATCAATATCCCATAATGTTGGCAAGCAATTACCTTGGAAGTTGCATCATACTTTTTATTTTTTACTATTTTGCTTCTTGTTAAGTCCTACAGTTGCCACTGCTACTGATATTACTGAACAACTGCATCGTCCGTCGATTAATGGCAAAGTCTTACTCAAATCGAGAGATGAAGCGGATACTTTATTACGTTTGGGTGAAAGACAAAATATTGAGGGAAATCCCGATAAAGCAGTTAAGTCTTTGTTGCAAGCACTAGAAATTTATCATTCAATCGGTGATTTGAATGCACTTGGTTTAACTTATGAATTTTTAGGCAAAGGTTACATACAGTTAAAGCAGTATAAAAAAGCTGAAGATGCAATTCGTAGACGTTTGGCGATCGCCCGCGACACTAAGGATTTTCAAAGTCAGATTTTTGCTTTAAATAACATTGGTACTTTACTGCTACAAAAAGGCGAATTTAGAACTGCTTCCCAAACTTTTGAACAAGCATTTAGAATCGCTCAAAATCTTAATAGTAATGAAGGATACGGACTATCTTTGAGTAATTTAGGATTAGCCGCAGCAAGATTAGGAGATTATAATAAAGCAGTCAAATTGTACAAAAATGCTCTTAATTACCGCCGACAAGTTGACGACCCTATAGGTGAAGCAAACACCCTTAATAATCTAGGTGAAGCTTACAGTGCTGTTGGTACTTACCAAGACACAATTGGTACTTATGGAACCGCTCTCAGAATTGCAAAAACAGCACGAGATAATCTGAATCAACTACGAGCAATCGATGGATTAGTAACTGCTCATAGTTCCGTAGGACGGTACAACCGTACTTTTGATTTATTAGAAAAACGTCTGGCGATCGCGAAAGAATTACGCAGCCCCCAGGAAGAATTAAATACCTTTGAATCCTATGCTCAACTATACGAGAAACTAGGTAATTACTCTACTGCTGGTAACTTCTATGAAAGAGCAATTACCTTAGCTAAAACCCTCGAAGATACTAGAAAAGAAGTGTTACTAAGGGATAGAGTGACTCAAATGATGAAAAAAAACCCAATGTCGAAAAAATAAATAAGTTTTAAATAGAAGTCGGGTTTTAAATCATATAGCAATTCTATTTGTATGTATCGAAATCACGGTGTTCAAATCCCCGACTTCTTCAAGAAGTCGAGGATCTAAATTCTCAATAACTCCTAACTCCTAACTCCCAACTCCTAACTCCCAACTCCTAACTCCTAACTTTTAACATCAAGCTTCTTGCCATAATTGAAGAATTTTCTCAGGTAAAAATTCCTCAATTTCTTTAATTCTTTCTGGAGACAATTCATCTTTAGTAGCTGAAAATACGGCTTTAACTACCATTTTTTCATCTACATCTCTTTGTAAACTCCCTTCTTGACGAATACGGAATAAGAAAGTGTCAGATTTAATTTTAAGAGGTGGACGAACTCTACTTAAGAAAGCCACGATAGGGTTAGTATCTTTCCATAAATCAGCAATTTCATTTTGCAAAGCTTTATCCTTCGTGATTTCTGCTGGTTCGTGCAATTCTTGAGAAACCCGTTCGGATGCTTCCGTAGTCATCATATCCCGCATAGTACGGAATACTACTTCGCTTATATCTCTAGCATCAAAGATATCATTTAAACCGCCCTTAAGCATGACCTTTTCTAAAAAGGGCATATCTTTGGTTGCAATTGGAATACTTGGTCCTTTATCTAAATCTTTAGGAGGATTTTGCTCCATTTTTTCCAGTAACTTTTGTCCTTTTTCAGTCAATTCTGCTTTTTCAAAAGCAATTAAATGAGGAAGCGGACCATCTTCAGCACCGAAAGAGTTGGCAACTCTTAAATCAAACTCTTTAGGATTAACTGCACTGGGAACATCTTCTTGATTTGCATATGCATTCCCTGAAAAATCAGCTTTAATATACTGCTTTTGGTTGAGATAATCTAAATGACCTAAAAAGTCACTTTCCGTTAATCCTCGACCAGTAAAGTCAGTTTGATTAAAATCGACTTCATGCTTTCCTTCACCACCAGTATCTTTAATTTTTTTGAGTATAATATAGGCTACATCTTCTCTTAAATTAATAGGCATTGAATCCTCCTGAAATTTTTATTTTTATACAGAGATTTTTGCTGAAGAAATTATCATCAAAAGTCAACTAGTAGTCTTTTTCATTTATTCTGACGGGTTCATTTATCCGCGAAACCATGTAGAGACGCGAAATTTCGCGTCTCTACAACCCCGCATAACTAATCAAAAGCACTACTAGTACTCCAGCGCATTAATTATGATGGGTATGAATTTTTAACAATTGATTATTTTCTTCAAGCTTTGTTAACCACGTTAATAGGTACAGTTACTCATGTACATCTGTCACGAGAAATAATTTGTATCTGCTATTTGAAACATTTTTACTGTAAACAATTAAGACTCAAGAATAATTGGCAAAGTAACAGTAACTGTTGTACCCTCACCAAGATTGCTTGCAATTTTTATAATTCCTTGATGATTTTCAATAATTGCTTGACAGATAGCTAATCCTAAACCCGAACCAGCAGTATTTTTAGTAAAAGTATTTCCTGAACCGTGGCTGCGTGCTGAATCTACTCGATAGAAACGGTCAAATAAACGCGGTAAAGCTTCAGATGGAATACCAATACCGTTATCTTTTACCTTTATTTGTAGTAGGGAGCGGTTTGTAATTTCCGCACGCATTAATTCAACTTCTACTTTGCCGTTTTCTTGGGTATAGCGTAAAGCATTACTAATCAAATTAGTAAATAAACGTACTAATTGTTCCCAATTACCCATTAAAGTAAACCAATCATCAAGCAATTCGGGATTAGTTTCAGTTTGCGGAGATTCAATTAATTTCAAGCAAAGGGTAATATTTTTTTCCGCAGCTAATAATTTTTGTTCTTCAACTATTTCCATTAACAAAGCATCTATAGGACAATCAGAAAATTCGTAAGCGCTAATTCCACTATCCTGACGTGCTAAAAATAGTAAATCATTGACTAATTTACCAAGACGCTGCGTTAATCGTTCTACTACTCTTAACTGTTGTTGATAATGTTCTACATTAGCTCCTTGTGCTTGAGTTACTTCCAACTCATCCAGAGCAACTTGTACATTAGTTTGAATTAGTGCGATCGGGCTTCTAAGTTCGTGAGAAGCATCAGCGGTAAACTGCTTCAGATGTTGATAAGATTCTCGTACAGGTTGCATTGCTAACCCCGCAAGAAACCATCCGCTAGCAGCCACAGAAAGTAGCATCCAACAAATACCAAAAGCCAAGTCAGCAATTAACTGACGACTAGGTTTTGTCACTTCAAACCAAGGATGACTCACCCGCAAATATCCTAAAACTTCTCGTCCAACTTGTACTCTTTGAGTCACTTGTCGTAACAACATCGGAGAAACAGTTTCCATCTCTCCCCCATCCCCTTGTCCCCC
>NZ_JADEWL010000316.1 GCF_015207665.1 Plectonema cf. radiosum LEGE 06105 | reverse complement strand
AGAGGTTTTTCTACTCCGCAGGCTATTTCGGTAGAACTTACCGTTTCTGACCGTTCAGGAATATAAATATTCTCAAACCATCGGTCTATATTTTTAGCCGCGTTCAAATCTCTGTCTTCGGTATGACCACAATCAGGACAGACATAAACGCGATTTTTTAATGGCATTTTATGACGATGATTCCCGCAATTAGAACAGATTTGTGAACTAGGAAAGAATCTATCAACTAACACTAATTGACTAGAGAATTTCTCGGTTTTATATTCTAGTTGACGTTTAAACTCATACATCCCACAATCAGCAATCGCACCAGCTAATTTATGGTTTTTTAAGAATGCCTTGATATGCAAATCTTCTATCTTTATAATGCTGTGGTTTTTAGCAAGATAGTTAGTTAATTTGTGAATAGCATCTTTACGGATGTTTGCTATTCTTGCATGAAGCCTTGCTAGTTTTTTAACTGCTTTTTTACGATTTCTTGAGCCTTTTACCTTTCGGCTAACACTGCGTTGCAACCGTTTCATTCGCTTACTCCCAAAGCGGTAAGCTTTAGGGTTTTTAAAGACTTTACCGTTAGAACAAACAGCTAACTCTTTAATGCCGATATCAACGCCTACAGTAGGTCTGTCAATTACTACTGATGGTTTTTCTATCTCATACTTGATAGCAATAAACCATTTATTCGCAGTTCTTGAAACAACGCAGTTATGAGTAGCTGTTACAGGTAAGGGTTCTGCTAAACACACCCAACCAATGGACGGTAATTTAATTCGTTTACCATCATTTTTTATTTTAGGTTCCGCTTTGTTTCCTGACTCCAAATAGAAAGAATCTCGTTGTCCTTTCTTTTTAAAACGAGGTTGTTTAGCAACTTTCTTGAAACATCTATCCCATGCTGTGCGTAGTTCTTTTAAAGCTTGCTGAGGAACGTTTTTATTAGTTTCGTAGTACCAATCATTAACGGATTTAACCTCGGCTACTAGCTTTTTATGTAAGTCAATAGCTGACGGAATCTTTATGGTTTTGTCTGTTTCACGCTGCTTTAATATTTCATTAATAGTCGCATTAGCCCAATTATAGGCATGACGTGCAACTCCTGAAGCCTTAAGAAACTGCGTAACTTGTTTGTTGTTTGGCTTTAGCTCAACTTTGACAGAAAGTAACATTGTTTCGACCTAACAATGATGTATAATATCTAGTATACCAGATTTTAATGA
>NZ_JADEWL010000315.1 GCF_015207665.1 Plectonema cf. radiosum LEGE 06105 | reverse complement strand
GGATTGGGGATTGGGGATTGGTAATTGGCGGTTGAAACCGCAGCTACACAAACAAAATCCACCTGCGTGGATTTGAAAAAAAACAACCCGCGAAGGCGGGTTTCGTTTGTGTAGCCGCGAATTCTATTCGCCAGGGC
Source organism: Plectonema cf. radiosum LEGE 06105 (assembly GCF_015207665.1). GTDB lineage: Bacteria > Cyanobacteriota > Cyanobacteriia > Cyanobacteriales > Nostocaceae > Rivularia > Rivularia radiosa_A. The sequence continues at coordinate 1,081 of NZ_JADEWL010000315.1, read as the reverse complement.
TATTTCCTAGGGTGTCCACAGGACATATTATATTCGCCAGGGCTATTTCCTAGGGTGTCCACAGGACATATTATATTCGCCAGGGCTATTTCCTAGGGTGTCCGCAGGACATATTATATTCGCCAGGGCTATTTCGTAGGGTGTCCACAGGACATATTATATTCGCCAGGGCTATTTCGTAAGGTGTCCGCAGGATATATTTATTCATTTTCATCAAAACCCGACTTCTATGATTATGACTACTCCCCCCAAAACAAAACCTCCGAAAAAAATGTAATCCTCAGTATTTTAAATGAAAAAATGAGTAAAAAATCACTTGCTCCATCTATCTTTGAGTGATAACTTTGGAGACAGGAAGCGATAACTAATCGAATCCACTCAAATTAAAACTCAACGCAATCAATACCATGAAATTATTATCTCGTTCTGCATCCATTCTTGCGGGTGTAGCTGCTTTAGCTGCTTTCACATCTTCTCCTGCAAAAGCTGACTCTAGTTTCAGTGCTACTGCAACCTTGACTACTCCTGGTAGTTATACACAGTCTATTTCTGCTGAGTTAACTACTTCAACTGGTGTTATCTACGGTAAACCTGCTGCTCCTGCTGATCCTGCTGCTGCTGGTGTTGTTATTAGCCCCTCAGCAGTAGTAAATTTTACTGTTGGCGCTGATGTACCCGTAACATCTGGAACTGCAACAATAACCCTCAACGCTGGGATTGATGCCACCCAAAAAACTAGTGTTCAGCAAGTAGTAGCGGAGAAACTCGGTGCCATAACAACAACAAACACAGCAGTAGGGTTAGAAGAATACACATCCATACTTAAAGCTGCTGCTGGTGCTGACGGTTTAGAATAATCTGTTTGCTGACATCTAGCACAGCTAATGCAGAAATAAACAGACAATCTAAGAGTTACCCAAAAGTAATGTAAGTAGTCGTGGAAAATTAAATATACATTGTCATTTAGGAGCTTAGGGGAACCGAAGCATTCACTTTTCTGTAGGGTGGATGCTTCACTTCTTATACAATGACGGTTTGAGGAAATTGGCGGTTGAAACCGCGACTACACAAACAAAAACCC
>NZ_JADEWL010000314.1 GCF_015207665.1 Plectonema cf. radiosum LEGE 06105 | reverse complement strand
AAGAGACAGATGAAGCCCCAACAATCAGTGGGATACAAGCCCTGCCCAATCTGGGCAATTGTGTTGGGAGGGGGTCTTGCCCCTTTACAACACAATATTCCCTATCACCTACCACCCATCCCCCAACCCCTTCTTCTTGACATAGCTGGGCTAATTCAACTATTTGCGTTCGTATATTTTCTGGATATTGAATTGGTTGAGTGTGATGATTTTCTGCTTTGAGCATTTTTACAGCAGCGCATGAAATATCTTGAATAAATTTCTGGGCTTCCTTCGGTGGAATTGAGATACACTCATTTTCAAGAGCAATTCCTTTCATGCATAAATTGGCAACTATACCGATTTTATTTTCCATCGCATCTAAGGCAATTTGCTCAAAAGAACCTGTATATGATTTCTTTTTTGGTTTTATAATCTCTTCATAACGGTTTTCTTTGAGTTGCTTTTGTTTAATCTCCACTGCTGTATGAGGGAAGTCCCATGAAAGTGCGATCGCCATTCTATCTCCGTCACAATCGGATAGCGAATGCTTCAATCCTTGAGGTGACATTTTAATTGTGCCAATGTCGTGGGGTTCGTTGGGTAAATGACGATTGATATAAACATCTACCGTATTAGAATTAGCTGTAGGACCGCGATAAATAATTAATTCTGCACCGTCTGGAAATTTTGGATAACAAACTTCGTTGTCAGCTAAATTATGACAAGTTTGCGCCATTGCTGAGTCAAATTTGATAAATCTTCCCGTAGCGCAATCCATATACTGTTGGCGCAGATGTTCTTGAAGTTTATCTATGATTTTGGGATGTTCTAATATTTGACAGTGTTCTTTCAAATCCGCTTTGAGAATGCGATATATTAAGTTTTGTTCGCGATCGCTTGACAAAAACATATCATCAATTAGATTTTCAATATCTCCCAAATCTAAGCTTTCAAAATCAATCAAATCTTCCCATTCGGTTTGGGCTTGTATTTGTGCTAAACATTTAGCATCGATTGAATTAATGTAATCTTGAGCTATTTTTCTGGGATCATCAGCTATATCTTTGAATTCTTCCAAACGTCTTTCTAGTCTTGGAAGTACATCACCTTCAACTCCTCTAGGAAAAGAATTCCAGAATTGAGCGCCTGTGGAAGTGATACCGTAATAAGCATTGGTTTTATTTCCAATTCCCATTTTCATCAGGTATTCCCCAGGTTTTAGAGGAGCGGGGGAGGGGGTGATGG
>NZ_JADEWL010000163.1 GCF_015207665.1 Plectonema cf. radiosum LEGE 06105 | reverse complement strand
GAACCCTATACCCCATTCCCCATACTAACAATCCCCGACCATTGGACTTTTCCTTGTTTCGCACGACGGTGGGAGAAGAAGTTTTCTGGGTTTTGGTAGGTACAGTAAGGTGCTAAGGAAATTTGTTCGGGACTGATTCCGAGTTGTTCCATTTGTAACGCGCTTACTTGTCGCACGTCTATGCGGACTTTTCCGGGTTCTGAGTCGGGAAATAAAGGAGAATTATCTAATTCTTGTAAAGCATTGATAATTGTTTTTTCGTCTTCTTCTGGTATAAGAGTTGAAGCTAGTTGAACTGCAACATCTTCGGAAACTTGGTAAACTTCTCCTGAAATCGCCGGTCCCATGGCAATTCGTAAATCTTGGAGTTTGCTTCCTTGAGACTGCATTCGGGAGATAGCTTGAGGAATGATTTTTTTTGCCGTACCGCGCCATCCTGCATGAATTGCTGCAACAAGTCCAGTTTTAACATCCCCAATTAATGCGGGGGTACAGTCCGCACTTGCTGTCCACACGGCTTGCAAAGGCTGTTCACCAATCAAACCATCTGCTTTTGCTAAGATTGTGTCTCCTACCTGCTCTACTTCATCACCACCTAGACTGAGTTTGTGTTCAATTTCCCGTGGGGTGAGAACCTCATTGCCATGTACTTGCTTAAGACGATAAACTGATGCTTCTTGGTGAAGTATCTTGGTCATATCTTCAAGACTATGAGACGAGAACTGTTGGGTGAAAAAGCCATGGGCAAATTGGGAGAGCAGACTGCAACTCAAATAAGGCAATTCCTGCCAACTGTGCCAGTGCCAAGTATGCATATTAGTTTACCTTTTTAGTTTTAGTTTTAATAAAAATCAATTTCGTCAATTCATGCTAACTTGAATAAGCTAATTTCGGTTATGTGCTGTGGTATTAAATAAGCAAAAGCTGAAAGCTGAACTTTTGACAGAAGGTGAAAATACTTGTTTACCTTTTGACTTGCATATTTTTGAAAGTGTCGCTTCAACAAACAAAACTTTATGGGAATTGCTGGCTCAAGAACCCTCCTGCGTTGGTGATGACGAGTTTCCCCCGATTAAAACAACTCACAGTGATTCACGATATGTAGTAATCGCAGCAGAACAAACTGCCGGACGCGGACAATGGGGTCATAAGTGGGTATCTTCACGGGGTGGTTTGTATCTTTCTTACGGTTTTGCTCCTAAATTAGATATAAATTCAGGCTATCAATTAACTTTAGCTTCTGCTTGGGGGATTGCCGAACAATTGAGAAAGTATGGTGTTGATGTTGAAATTAAGTGGCTTAACGATCTAGTTTTAAATGGTCGTAAATTAGGCGGAATTTTAACTGAAACTAAAGTCCGTACTAGTAAAATTACTCAAGCAGTAATTGGGGTTGGAATTAATTGGACAAATCCGGTTCCTTCTACAGGGGTTAATTTGGATTCTTGGAATAACCAAGGAAATCCAAGCAAAATTTCTTGCTTAGAAAAATTAGCTGCTGTGGTTTTGCTGGGAATAGATTCCGGTATACAGTGTTTAGAACAAGAAGGAGTCAATATATTATTGTCTCGCTATACCAAATTGCTTTCTAATTTGGGCGACATAGTTAATGTTAATGATGATTTTTCCGGAACTGTAGTTGGCGTTACTTCTACAGGAAATCTTCATCTTCGTAGATCAACGGACGATACTTTTTCTGTAAAACCATCATCCGTTTTCCTCCAGCCCGGTACAATCAGTTTAGGCTACCGTAATTCTTCGGATTGATTGGCCTGTTGTTGCCCCAAACTTAAAATTGAGACAATAACTTACTGAAGTTATCTGTAAGTCATAATTACACAAGAGATTATTTAGAAAACAATGACGCAGCGCAAAAACTCTGCCCATAACCATCCGCAATCATCATGGCAGCGCTCGCTACCAGCGCAAAGCCTTTGTTGGCTTGGCAGCTTTAGCTTACTGAGCAGCGGCTTTGTAGTTGCCCAAACAACTTCAGGAATAGACAATATTGTTCCTACTGAAACATCCTCGCAAGCAACGAGCGGTGAAAAAGCCACACAAAATAAACCTATTCTCATCAGTGACGCTCCTACACCAGAGCCACCCCAGTCTAAAGTAGAATTTTCCGAACGTCGAGCTAGGCTTAAACAAAGATTATCGGTAAAAAAAGATAATCAAGAAAAAACAAGCACTTTAAGAACTAAATTAAAACGTCCTTCTACTACAAATCCTGTAGTCGTCAGGGAGAGAAAATCAGTACCGACTTCACCTTCTAGTGTAGTTATTCAGACAAAACCTCAATCAAAGCCCACAGCGTCAAAAACTCCGATTGATTCTCCTCGGAAAACTCGAACAATTCCTCCTAGAAATACTTCTGTGAGTGAATCAAAGAAAGATTACAATAACGCTTTAATTGATCCGACTAATTACGGTAAAAAGTATCAAGCACCCAATTCCGTAGTAGTTACAGGACGTAAGAGTGGTTGTCAATCGGTTGCTAGCGGACAAGGAATTTCCGGTAATTGTGCGGCTTCTTCAAGTCAGTCCCAAGCGAGTTCGAGAAAAACTCCCGCGAAGAAATCAACACCTAGTTGGTTGAGAGAAAGTCAAAATGCTTCAGTAGGGATGGTTACAGCACCTGCAAAAGTCAAAAAAACAGCATCATCTCCGACTCAAGTTAGTTCTAGGGAAGTAACTAAAACTGTATTGCCGAATAAATCGGTTAATACCTATCGTCCTAGTCAAACTATTAAGCGTGTTGCTTCAATTACACCTAATATAGTTAAAAATGCGGTTAGAACTGCTGCTCCCGTTGCTCCGATTAACAGATCGGTAAGCCGAGTTGCTTCTCGTAGTCCCAAACAAGCTTACAGTTCCAATCGCTTTATTCCAGCACCCAGCAGCTTTACTCCCCAGACTACAGTTAGCCAACAAGCCATTGCTCCTAGTGGTGGAATGTTGAGTGCACCAATCACAGCTAACAATACCGCACCTCGTCCTAGTGCTGTAGCTTATAACATTCCCCTAGCATCTTCATTACCAAAAGTTGCTTATAGCGGCAGCCCTTATGGTGGTGTTTATAGCTCTAATTACAATGCTAATGGATTAGTATTTCCTCTTTCCGTACCTTCGGCAATCAGTTCAGTATTTGGTTGGAGACAACATCCATTAACTGGCGATCGCCGTTTCCATTCGGGTATAGATTTAGCTGCGGCAACTGGAACCCCGGTTTTAGCGGCTGATTCAGGACAAGTAGAAATTGCCGATTGGGTAGGGGGTTACGGTATAACCGTTGTGTTAAATCATAACAGCGCCCAGCAAACACTCTACGGTCATATGTCTGAACTATTTGTCCGTCCGGGTCAATGGGTAGAACGAGGAACGGTTATCGGGCGCGTAGGTAGTACTGGTAATTCTACGGGGCCTCACCTACATTTTGAAACCCGTCAATTGACCCCCAACGGTTGGGTGGCAACAAATCCAGGAGCGCAGTTACAGTATGCACTTAATCAGTTCTTACAAACTTTACAGACAGCCCAAGTTGTTGAAGAGTAGGTAATGGGTGATGGGTAATGGGTGATGGGTGATGGGTGATGGGGTGATGGGGTGATGGGGTGATGGGTGATGGGTGATGGATGATGGGGAACCGCGAGCAATAAATTTACCAATTCCCAATTACCAATTACCAATTCCCAATTCCCAATTCCCAATTCTCAATTCTCAATTACCAATTACCAATTACCAATTACCAATTACCAATTACCAATTCCCCTCTTAGAAATACCCATGTTCAGCTAAGAACGTGGGTGTAATTTCATTTTGGGCAGGTTGAGATGAAACTGAATTATTTTCCTTGCCAGAATAAATAAATTTCTCTACGTATTTACCGAGGATGTCACCTTCTAAATTTACCAAACTACCCGGAATTAAATCGCGAAGATTTGTTTCAGCATAGGTTACTGGGATCACAGCTACTTTAAACTGGGAAATCTCTGGATCGTAATCAGCTACAGTAAGGCTGATACCATTGATAGCAATACTTCCTTTGGGGACTATATAGCGGTCAATGGTTGATGGCGCTTTAAAGGTCATTTCCCAAGAAGTCGCTGTTTGTTCGGAACAGATCAACTTACCTATCCCGTCAACGTGTCCCATGACAAAATGGCCGCCTATTTTACTACCAACTCTTAAAGAAGTTTCTAGATTGACGTAGCGTTGTTGAGTTGCCAATTCTCCCAGAGTTGTGCGACTTAAAGTTTCGGGGGAAGCAGTGGCAATAAAACCGTCTTTCAAGACATCTTCTACTGTTAAACAAACCCCATCTACTGCTACGCTATCACCATAAGCTAAGTCTTTCATAATTCCCGACCATGAAGAGGGAGTGCAAGTAATTTGCCAAGAATCTCCCCCAAGGGATCTCATCGTTCCGAATGCTTGAATTATTCCTGTAAACACGGTTTTTTTGTCCAACTAACTCTATATTTTGCTTATTTTCAACTTAAATTAACTAGTAATTCTGCCATATTCTTTCATAGGTAAGTATTATTTTTAACAGTGAAATGTATCGAGCTACAAACACATTTCAGCAAAGACAAGGCATACTGGGGTAAGTACATTATTCTAGAACTAATAAGGTTAGACTGGGAGCTGTTATTCACGACCCTAAAGGGAGTTTAATAGAAGCAATTATAGAAAATTAGAACTTATGTTGAAATTTTTTCCAACTTGCTTAGGCAAGAGTATTATTTGTTACCAATTTTGTCGAAGCGCTCAAAGGAATGTAGAGGCATAGTCGATGATTGAAATGAAAGTTGCTGGCATAGCGTTGGATGCAATTACTCGCAGTCCGATAGTACTTCTCAAAGATGCAACAGATCGCCGCGCTTTGCCAATTTATATTGGTCAAGAACAAGCGAGAGCTATTATGGCGGCACAGGAGAATCAAAAAGCTCCTAGACCGTTGACCCACGATTTGATTGTGAATATTCTAGAAGAGTGGAATATGGTTTTAGAAAAAGTGATTATCCACTCCTTGCAAAAAGACACCTTCTATGCATCTTTAATTTTAAAGCAAGGTGAGACCCAAAAAGAAATTGATGCTCGTCCGAGCGATGCGATCGCCGTTGCGTTGCGTACAAATACACCAATTTGGGTAATGGAAGAAGTCGTTGCGGATGCTTCAATTCCGGTGGATAGGGATGCCGATGAAGCAGAGCGAGAAGCTTTCCGGGAATTTGTATCTAATCTCCGTCCAGAAGATTTAATCAAGCGTTTTGGTGATAGTACTAGTAATAGCTAACAATTTTAGATTGGGGATTTTGGATTTTGGATTCGGGTTATGCTGCTATAAGTATTCTTCTCTAAACTTCCCACTAATTAATCTAAAATCTAAAATCTAAAATCTAAAATCCAAAATTAGAAAAATGCGATACCGACGCTTCGGGAAAACAAATCTACATTTATCAGTGTTTTCTTTGGGAACAATGCGCTATCTGGCTTCACTTGCTAATGCAAGATTAACTATTACTGAAGCGGTAGCACAAGGGATTAATCATATCGAAACTGCTAGTGGTTATGGCAAAAGTGAGGAGTATTTGGGTGAAGTACTTAAAACCCGATTGCCTGTGTCCCGCGATAAATTGTATATCACTAGCAAAATCCCACCCACAGGTGATGCTGATTCTATGCGTCGGTGCATCGACAAGTCTTTACAGCGATTACAGCTAGATTATCTTGATTGTTTGGCTATTCACGGCTTAAATACCTGGGAGCATCTAGATTGGGTGCGGGCTGAAAATGGCTGTATGCAAGGAATACGAGAAGCTGTTACTGATGGTAGAGTACGTCATGTCGGTTTCTCCACTCATGCACCCTTAGAAATAATTTTGGCGGCGATAAATACAGATTTTTTTGAATTTGTCAATCTGCATTATTACTATTTTTTTCAGCGTAATGCCGCTGCGGTTGAGTTAGCAGCAGAAAAAGACATGGGCATTTTTATTATTTCTCCTGCGGATAAAGGAGGAAGATTATATACGCCATCGGATAAATTAAAACAATTAACTCATCCGTTTTCTCCCTTAGAATTAAATTATCGTTTTTTACTCAGTGATAAGCGCGTCACAACATTGAGTGTCGGTGCTGCAACTCCTGAAGAATTGATCGAACCTTTAAAAGTTGCCGATAATGATGGAGAACTAAAATTAGCAGAAATTAGAGTATTTAAAAGATTAGAAAATCATCAAAATACAGTTTTAGATACTGAAAAATGCAGTCAGTGTTATGAATGTTTACCATGTCCCGAAAATATTAATATTCCCGAAGTATTACGACTGCGGAATTTAGCTGTAGCATACGAGATGACAGATTACGGAAAGTATCGTTACGGTATGTTTGAAAATGCCGGACATTGGTTTCCTGGAATGAAAGGTAGTCGGTGTACAGAATGTGGGGAATGTTTACCGAAGTGTCCATCCAAGTTAGATATTCCTGCTTTGTTGAAAGATACTCATGAAAGATTAAATGGCAAAGAAGGAAGAAGATTGTGGGAGTAAAAATCATTTTGGATTTTAGATTTTGGATTATTAGTTGTAGGGGAGGCTCTTAGGCGGTGTGGATATTCCTCCCGCATCTTAGATTAATTTTGTAATTATAATAAGAGTTTTAGCGTCACGCACCAACGAGAAATTTTTGATAGCTACCATTGCCGCAGCATATTACCTTAACATTGGTATTAGCATTGGCTATAAATTTTTGTAGCACGAAAATATGTTTAAAAATATCAAAATTGAAAATTTCCGTTGTTTTAAATCTTTTGAGCTTCAGCAGCTTGGTAGAATTAATTTGCTTGTTGGTGAAAATAATAGTGGTAAAACATCGATATTAGAAGCAGTTCAACTTCTATGTTCGCGGACTAATTTTGAACCACTCAGCAAGATAATGGCAAACCGCAGTGAATATGTTCGCGATGATGATGATGATAGTAGAGGAATTGGTTTACTTCTTGATGTGAAACACCTTTTTTATGGTCATGAAATTGAACCAGAAAGTCAATTCTCAATTTCTGGTATAAATGACAATGAAGAAGAGAAGATGACTGTTTCAATAAGAACTCGCGATTTGAATCCTCGAAACAATCATATTGGTGAAAGTAACCAAGAGTTTCCTGGTTTTGATGAATCTTTAATAGAACTTAGAGAACTCAATTTTAGTGTCATCTGGACTTACCAAGATAAACAAGAGATTTCGACATTACCTTTGTCAATTAATGGTGGTTTGGCTTTAATACGTACCCGGCAATATCGACAGAATCCGAATAAAAAAGTAGTCAGAACACAATTTGTGACATCTTCTTCTTTGAATTCAAAGCAGATGATTGAACTATTTGATGAAGTTGTTTTAACTCCTGAAGAGAAACTTATAACAGAAGCACTCCAGACAATTGAACCAAAAATTGAGCGAATTGCTTCAGTTACTTCTAATAAATTCAGAAATTCGGAACTAAAAACTGGCTTTGTTGTACTTCTTTCAGATAGTACTCAGCGCCTGCCAATAGGTAGTATGGGAGACGGAATGTGGCGTATACTTGGGCTTGCTTTAGCAATTGTATGTGCTAAAGATGGAGTATTATTTGTGGATGAAATTGATACTGGGCTTCACTTTACTGCCATGTCTGATATGTGGAAGTTAATTTGGAAAACAGCTAAAAGATTAAATGTGCAGGTTTTTGCTACTACACATAGTAGTGACTGTTGGACAAGTTTAGCAAGCATTGCTAGAGAAGAAGATGCTGCTGAAGATGGAATTACAATTCAACGTATAGAGAAGGATAAAAATACAGCAGTATCTTTTAATGAACGTGAAATTGTCATCGCCGCCGAAAGAGAAATTGAGGTGCGATAATTTTATGGCAAGGCAAAAGGAATATATAGCAAAAAAGCTTATAGTAGAAGGCGAACAAGATAAACGAGTTATACCATATTTTATTGAAGCTAAAGGAATTCCTTGGGGAGAAACAAGAAAAACAGCAATTGTTGATATTGAAGTTTATGGTGGCAATCAATTTATCGATTCAGATTTAATTTCCACTGAATTAAAAGCTTCTGGTTTGACGAATTTAGGACTAATGGTAGATGCAGATGATAACCCTTTAGGATGTTGGGATAGTATAAGAAATGCTTGCCTAAAAATTATGCCTGACTTTCCACAAGAATTACCCAATACAGGATTAATTCATAAAACGAATACTGGCATAAAATTTGGTGTCTGGATAATGCCGGATAATCAACAAAAAGGAATGTTAGAAACTTTCTTGGCATATATGGTTACAGATGAAAATGAGTCGATTTGGCAATACACTCAAGAAGTTGTTAAACAAGCAAAAAGTAAAGGTGCAGCATTCAAAGATTCTCATTTTGACAAAGCAAATATTTATACTTGGCTAGCTTGGCAAAACGAGCCTGGTAGACAGTTGCATCAAGCGATTAAAGAACGTATTTTAAATCCAAATCATCCGAAAGCAGAAATATTTTTTAATTGGTTTAAAGCTTTGTATGATTTATAGAAATTATTTCACTTTCATTTCCAATCATGCAAATAACCCAACAACGCTATTATACCCCCGAAGAATATCTGGAATTAGAAGCAACAGCTAATCATAAAAGCGAATATGTTGACGGAGAAATTATTCCGATGGCGGGTGCATCTACAAATCATAATCGTATAGCGGGTAATTTATATTCTGCTGCGAACTTTGCTTTTAGAAAAGAAAATTATGAAGTTTTTATCAGTGACGTGCGTTTGTGGATACCTAAACGACGAATTTACACTTATCCTGACGTAATGATTGTAGCTGGTGAAGCAGAGTATTATGATAACCGCACGGATACTATTTTAAATCCACAAGTAATTATAGAAGTTTTATCCAAATCTACTAAAGGTTATGACAAACAAGGTAAATTTGAAACTTATCGTACAATTGAATCTTTTCAAGAATATCTATTAATTGACCAAACTAAAATTCGTGTCGAGCAATATTCTAAAACTGGAAAGAAACGATGGGTGATGTGCGAATATGACGAGGAAGATGAGAATATTACCTTCAATAGCGTACCTTTTGAGATTTCGCTGCAAGATTTATATAACAAGGTTAAGTTTGAAGCGGTTGATTTGAAAAATGATGATGATACGGTTTAGTTATAAAGCGTATTTTTTCGATAATAATTTTAATGCGGATAACCATTCTGATTCCACAAGTTGGTTCAAATACTCTTGGACAATACTTGTTACTTATACTTAAACATTTTAATATTTCTGCCACTAAGGCAGGAGGGGTTTGAAAATCACCTAATTCAGCTTTCAAGTAAGTTTTCTACTCCTGTATTATTTATAATTTATACTACTGCTTAAAGTTATTTACTTATCGATGTTTTAGTTGAAGCTTACATCGCTTTAAAAGACTTTTGAAGGACAGTTCTTCAATTACTTGCTTTTTGCCTTTGAATACTTTAGTATTCAGTATTATGAAACATACATTTATTGATTTATTTGCAGGTGCAGGTGGGTTGTCTACGGGATTCCATATGGCTGGTTTCAAGTCTTTATGTGCCATTGATATAAATAGCAAGGCTTTAGCAACGTATCAGTATAACTATGCAGAAGCGCATATTATTCATCAAGATATCCAAGAAATTAATCCTTTAGAATTGCGCTTATCGCTTGGATTACAAAGAGAAGAACTTACAGCTTTGATAGGTGGCCCTCCTTGTCAAGGTTTTTCCCGTAATGTCACAGCCGCATATCGATATTTGAATGATCCCCGCAATCTTTTATATAAAACGTTTCTAGAGTATGTAAAAGAATTTAAACCTCTGTATGTTGTAATGGAAAATGTGCCTGAAATATTAAAGGCATATAATGGTGCAGTCAAAAATGATATACACGCGGGATTAGAGTCGATTGGATATAAAGTTACATCAGCATCTTTAAATGCCGCTGATTACGGCGTACCACAAAGTAGGTCAAGAGCTTTTTTTTGGCTAGTTTAGATAGTCAAACACCGTTGATTCCAGAAGCAACACATAAAGATTTTAAAGTTGATTTTCAACTACAATTGAGTATATTTGAAGCATCCCTTAATCCAATTACTACTGTTAGAGATGCAATCGGAGATTTACCTTCATTAGAAGCCGGTCAAGAGTATATTGATAAGTATTATCCTTATCCCGCGCAAAGCGATTACCAAGTTTTAATGCGTAAAGTTAGTAAGAAATTAACTAATCATGTTGCGCGTGCTTTAAGTCCAGTTCAGATGGCTAGAGCAAAGGTATTAAAAGAAGGAGAAGATGCTAGAAATTTACCACCAGAGTTAGCTCCAAAAAAGCACTATAGCGGTGCATATGGAAGATTATTTTGGGATAAACCTGCTAAAACAATTACTAAATGGGTTTTTCATCCTGGCTCTGGAAGATTTTTTCACCCTACTCAAAACAGAACTATTACAATCCGAGAAGCAGCAAGATTGCATTCCTATCCCGATAATTTTCACTTTTTAGGCTCATACACAAATATGGCTGCTCAAATTGGAGAATCTGTTCCTCCAATACTCGCAAAAGCTATAGCTGTATCCTTACTTAAAGAGAATCTTCTTCATCAGAAGAGTCTTGTTTAAATTGTTGCTCTAATGATGACAAAATAGTTTCTACGTATTTAGCAGGATTGAGGCGATATCTTTTAACATTTATACGAACTGCTTGTTCGGGAATGGTTCTAGCTCTGAAAAGTTGTTTTTGATTTTTATACCAGACTAATTCTATGTTTCCTGCAATACTTCCCTGTAAATCAGCACCTAATTTACCAGTATTTTTATTTGTTGTCCAATTCCAAGAAAAGGTATCTGTTTCTAATGGTTCTAAAGGAAATTCACAATAACGATATTCTATACCTTTGATGGTTTTCAACAGTATACCTTCGTAACTAGTTCTAACACCTTGTGCTGAACAACTAGTAATAATTTTTTCATTCCAATGTTTAATAATAGCCGCTCCGATTTCTTGGGGTGGAGATTTTTCCGTTAATCCAGGAAAACCAAGTGAATCTGCTTTTTTAATAACATCTGCTCTTTGAATTACAAATAAAAAAGAGCTTCCAACTAAAAGATTACTTTTTTGAAGCGACTTAAGCGACCAACCAATCCCATTTTCTCTATCAACAGCGTCATATAGAAGTTTACTGCGTCCTGATGCCGGATCTAACATCGGAAGACTTTTAACATAATGAAAAATAGCTTCCCATGCGTAATCTTCTATAGAGCCAATAACTGGAGATGCAATTGTAGCAATTATCCCTTGTTTTAATCTTTCAATTTCTTCATTTGTCAGCACTCAAAGCTTCCTCTACTCCTTTTAAAAATTCACTCATTGTCACTCCTAAAGCTCCTGTAATATGGTTAAGAACTCGTATCGAAGGACTTTTTAAACCGCGCTCAAGCTGGCTAATATAAGTTCTATGCAAACCTGTATTTTCTGCTAGATACTCCTGTGACCAACCTTTTTCTGAACGACGACGCTGTATTTCTCGCCCTAAATAGCTATCTAATTTTCCAGACTGCATAAGTCATAAATTAACGTGAATTCAATGACTAGCATAGAAGTCGGGTTTTTAGGATAAGTGTCCGTACTAACAGACAATAATTATAAAAACCCGACTTCTAACCCCGCTAAAAATCTTCAAGCCGCAATCGAAGGAATCAACATTGAACTCACGTTATATTAAATCTTTGAAGACAATAGTTATACAGACTAAAGTATTCAAACAGATATCTCTCTCCCCCTACTAGGACAACTAACTCTTTCCACATCCCCCACCACCAACGATACAATCACAATGGTGTTATCTGACTTCCCACAATCCGTTATGAAAAGTAACTCCCCACAAATACCCGAACTTCTCGCTCCTGCTGGTAATTGGGAATGCGCCCTTGCTGCTGTCGAAAATGGTGCGGATGCGATTTATTTTGGTTTGGATAAGTTCAACGCTAGAATGCGAGCGGAAAATTTCACCGAGGCTGATTTACCGGAATTAATCAAGTTTCTGCACCTCCGAGGAGTGAAGGGTTATGTTACTTTGAATACGCTGGTTTTCCCCCAAGAACTCAAGCAAGCACAGCGTTATATCAAGTCCATTATTGCCGCTGGAGTTGATGCAGTTATCGTTCAAGATGTCGGTATTTGTTGTCTTATTCGCCACATTTCACCAGACTTTCCTATCCATGCTTCTACACAGATGACGGTAACTAGTGCTGTTGGGGTGGAGTTTGCCAAACAACTTGGTTGTAATTTGGTGGTGTTAGCAAGGGAATGTTCCATTAAAGAAATTAATCAGATACAGCAGCAAACACAAACTTCCTTACCTTTAGAAGTGTTCGTTCACGGGGCTTTGTGCGTTGCTTATTCCGGACAATGCTTGACTAGTGAGGCTTTGGGAGGACGTTCGGCTAATCGTGGTGAATGCGCTCAAGCTTGTCGGATGACCTACGAGTTAATCGCAGATGGGGACACTGTAAATTTAGGCGATCGCCAATATCTGCTCAGTCCTCAAGACTTGTCGGGGTTGGAAGTTTTGCCGGATTTGGTTAAGTCTGGGGTGAGTTGTTTGAAAATTGAAGGACGATTAAAATCACCGGAGTATGTGGCAAATGTAACCAAGGTTTATCGGGAAGCGTTAGATAGGTTAAAGGTCAAAGGTCAAAGGTCAAAGGTTGAGGATTCGTCTCAAAATTCCAAGGAAAAATATAATCTAGAAATGGCTTTTTCACGGGGAATTTATACGGGATGGTTCAGTGGAATCAACAATCAAGAATTGGTTCATGCTCGGTTTGGTAAGAAGCGTGGAGTTTATTTGGGAAAAGTCAAAAGTATTAATAAAGAAAAAGTAACCATATGTAGAGACGTTATACATAACGTCTCCCCCCATCCGGTCTCCCCACCCAATGTCTCCCCCCATCCTGTTTCCGTCCCGATAAAACCCGGTGATGGTGTAGTGTTTGATTGCGGACACCCAGAAGCGAAGGAGGAAGGAGGTAGAATTTATGCGGTGGAAAATCAAGGTAAAGATGTTCTATTGACTTTTGGTAAGGGTAATGTAAATTGGCAACGAATTCATGTTGGTGATAAATTATGGAAAACTTCCGATCCGGAACTTGATAAGCAGTTACGGCAAAGCTTTGCAGGGGATAATCCAAAATTTCAGCGTCCGATTTCTGTAGAAGTGTATGGAGAATTAGGACAAAATTTAGTAGCTATTGCTCGCGACGAAATCGGTCATGTGGTGCAGATTGAATCTGAAATTGCACTGGTTGAAGCCCATACAAAACCCCTGACTACAGAACGCTTACAAGAACAATTCGGACGTTTAGGGAATACTCCTTTTTATTTACAGGACTTGACAAATTACATCAAAGGTGAATTGATGTTGCCGGTAAGCGAATTAAATAAAATGCGTCGGGAAATCGTAGCAAACTTAGAAGAATTGCGAAGTCAACCCAAGCGGTGGATAATTAATGAAAACGCTTCTCTAAAAAACTTACTTCCTGATTGTCATTCCTCTACTATTAATAAACCTCCAAATTTAATAGTTTTAGTTAGAAACATCAAGCAATTAGAAGCAGTACTAAAAACCGGAATAAAAACTATATACTGTGAATTTGAAGACCCCAGAAAATATCGCGAAGCAGTTAATAAAGTAAAAAATTATCCCCCCATCCCCCC
>NZ_JADEWL010000018.1 GCF_015207665.1 Plectonema cf. radiosum LEGE 06105 | reverse complement strand
CCCCATCCCCCCATTACTCATAATCCATCAACACCTGTACCCATTGCGGTGGCCGGGGTATGGGATTGCCTAATCGGTCTAATAATAACCATGCTGCTATGTGTACTACGAATAAATATATAAAATTATTAAGTAATATTAAGCAAATAGCACCGATTTGAATGAGGAAGGGGCTGGGTGTTGCGAGGATTCCTAAGTTAACAAATAACCATTCTAAAATGTTGGTTACTTGGTTGATCAAGTAAATCCATAGGTCTTCACCTGAGAGTAATGATAGTAACCACAAGCGAAAAAAGACACCTATCGTACCAAGAAGAGTAGCCAAGCTGATGGAAACAATCCAAGGAACGCGACGGTGCCATGCTGAACCTAGAAGTACTCCCATAAAAGCATAGGGGATGACAAATAGCATACTCCTGGTTGGTCCCATTAATACCAATAGCAGCAAACCGGAGGTTAAAGCTGACATCCATGCGGCTCTGCTATTCCAGCGTAGATAAACTAAGGCGATGGGGATGGGAAAGAATACCTTTAGAAGACCTAAAGGAAAATAAAAATTAATAAACCAAATCAAACTTCCGGTACTTGCCAAAAATGCCGTTTCCACCATTTGTAATGGTGCATCGGCTTGAAGCTCTGGAGTAGCCAAATCTTGATTGTTTGAATTGTTGGGTGGCTTTTGATTAAAGGAATTGTTTCCCCCTTTATCATCCGCAGAAGAACTAAGAATATCCATGTGAAAGACGGTGTGCGATCGGTTAAATTATCATCTGTTCTAACGCTGATACATCGGGAATACAAATAATATCCCCACTACGTTGAATCAATTTTTTCTTTTCTAACTTGGTTAGTACCCTAGTTACAGTTTCTCGTGCCAATCCGCTCAAACTACTCAACTCCCGATGTGGTAAATTGGGAATTTCCACACCCGTGCAACCTCTTATCCCTTGTCCCTCTGCCAAAAATAACAAAGTATCTGCCACGCGAGAAGCTGAATTCGATTCCCGTAACCGCAAGCGTCGGTTAACTTGTCGTAATCGACGAGCCATTAACTGTGCTAATCGAACTCCGGCTAAAGGTTCGGTGTTGAGTAACTTAATAAAATCCTGGGATGGTAAACTACCGATTTGAGTAGAAGTTAAAGTAATAACATCAGTGGAGCGAGGTACTTCATCTAATGCAGCCATTTCACCAAATAATTCTCCTCTACCAAGAATATTTAGCGTTAATTCTTTACCTTCTAGATTGTAAGTGCGAATTTTGACCCAGCCCTCCACAATAAAATATACGGAACCACCCCAATCATTTTCTAATAAAATTACCTGATTAGCTGGGTGAGAGCGACTAACAAGATTGCTTAAAGCTGATTCAATGGCGTTTTTTGGTAGCCCTTCAAAAAAAGGAGTTGAGAGAGTTACTTCTTTGGCAAGAGGGTGCAAACTATACCTATCTTCCATTGGGACATTTTGATTTTAGCTGTAATACAAATTACTTTCCAAACTACCAGCCTGTGGCTCAACCTATCAAAGCACAGCCCCAGGCAAAAACAAAACTAAACTATCGTACACAACCGTGAACGGTGATTTTTCGGCAAAGCTAGCGTTTCACTTATGAACTTATTTAAAATTGGGTTTAAACTAAGTACAACTTTTATCAGAATTTACCAAAACCCACCAGTGCCAAGATAATTACTCGTTATATTTACTATTGATGGGATTTTCCCCAAATCCAACACTAAAAGATACAATTTATAATTTAAATTCAAATTTAAATTCAAATTCAAATTCAACTTTAAACTTAAACTTAAACTTAAATTCAAATCTAAAATTACTTAGTCACAATTATGTCAACAGTCTGCGATTGCTAAAAACTCGATTAATTCCCATATTCATATTGTTCGTATTGTACTCTTGACAATAACCTAATAACTACCTGATAGATAATATTACTTTTAGTAATTCTAAACTGATTGCGTTCACTGCTGGCGATCGCCATTACATCCGTAAAGTTCACAATAAGGAAAATCAACGTGACTTCCCGCGCAAACCAAATCCAAAGCATGATTGCAGACATTGATCAATTACTCGCTCACAAAGGAAAGCGTTTGTGGGGGGTTGTTTCTTCTCAGGAAGAACCACGTCAGTTGTTACAGCGTATCCGGGATTTCCTCGTCAAAGAAGCAGAAGAAAAAGAGACTTCGACTCCAGCACAATTACCCCCTCTGGTGGCAAAATTCGTGGGAGAAGGAAACCAAGATTCTGTTGAGCGAGAAAAAAGACAATCTCCCGATCATAATCTTTCTGAGTTAATACAGCCACTCAAAGCAGAATTAACAATGCTGTTGGAAGAAAGAGCCAATTTGGTGAGTGAAATCCGAGACTTGGAGAAAAAACGGCTGCACGATTATTCTCTAGCGCAACAATTGGCAACCCAAGAGAAAATCATTTCTGAATTTATGCAGGTGTTAAGAAATCGCTTGTCAGATGAAAATGTGGTGAAAGGTTCTGGGAATATTACGAGTCAGAAAGCTCTGGGCGCTTCTGGTAATCAAGTAGATTCAGCACGGGTAGAAAATTTAACTCAGTTGACAAATGATTTAGATCAGCGTTTAGTAGCTTTAGATGGTACGGTCAACGTTGTTTTT
This sequence comes from Plectonema cf. radiosum LEGE 06105, assembly GCF_015207665.1. Taxonomy (GTDB): domain Bacteria; phylum Cyanobacteriota; class Cyanobacteriia; order Cyanobacteriales; family Nostocaceae; genus Rivularia; species Rivularia radiosa_A. The sequence continues at coordinate 84,031 of NZ_JADEWL010000018.1, read as the reverse complement.
GAAGGATTACAGCGCAATATTCACGCTTATCACGATTCCTTATCCCAAGCATTAGCAAGAATGCATTATAAGGGAGTACAAGGAGAACAGTTACTTGAAGGCTTGATTAAAAATTTCGCAAACCTTCCACCTGCTCAAGAGCAAGAATTATTACAACAAACTATCGAACATTCCAGCACTCAAGCAGTTGAAGTATACGATCGCAATCCAAAGAATTTGGAAAATGTTGAAAATGTCGATTCCGAACAAGTTTACACTCAAGACAATCACGACATATTAGCAGTTATCCCCGACGAAACCATTGATAATATTGAATTTTCTCAAGCTCAAGAGGATGAAGATGATACTTCCATGACATCCGATTTGGAAGCAGTGATTTTTCAACTCGAAAAAGAATCTGTAAGTGAGTTAAATGAAGAATTAGAAGAGAATGATTATTTAGAAATAGAGTTTCCAGAAGAGGCAGAAGAAGTTGAAGAGGAAATCATTGAACAAGAAATAGTTGTTGATTCCGAAGCTTTTGATTCCCCGGAAAAAATGCAAGCAGTATTAAATGAGTTAAAAAAAGAACCTAGAACTTATGAAAAATTAAATACAAATACTAATTTAGAAAGCACCAATGAAGACGAAGTTGATGAACTTTACGCCAGCTTATTTGATAGCGATAATTTAACTGCTCTAAATACTCAAACGTCTTTGCAGCAAGATTTACAGCCCGCTATAAATCTAGAAAATTCCCAGAATTCCCACCTCAATTCACAATTGTCAGAAACCCAAACAGAGAAAGAAGTTATTTCTCAAGAAGTAGTTTTTGAATATACACCCCCATCAACAACCGTTGAAACCGTTGATACTTCTGAACATGAAGATTCTATAGATTATGGTGATGAATTACCAGTACCAGATTCCTCGTCAAATGAGAATAATTCAGGTTTAGACGATGGCAATGAATCTACAACAAATACAAATACATTAGAATCAAATCAAACCACCTCTTATACTTATAAACGGAAAATACAAGCTGCAAGTGAAGATACAATAACCGAACTGACAGAACTTTTGTTTGAAGAAACACCGTCCGTAGTTACACCAATACCCGATAATTCGCAATTAACCGCAACTCAAATCAGTAAACCAATTCAACCGCAAGAATTGGCTGCTTCAAGCAAATCGGAAACTATTACACAAACCGCTACACCAGAAAAAACTCAACCAACCCAGCCACAACCAGTTATTCCCGCAGAAAAACCCCAATTAAAAGAAATTACCCTGCCGATTACTTCTCAACTTCAACCAGAGAGAAAGATAGAAGCGAGTACCGATTTAAACCCACTTCCCCAAACTCAAAAAACTACTGCTACTCCAGAGCAACAAAGCTCCCAAGAAAATAATTCTCCGGTAATTAGTAGTACTGAAATTCCTTCTATAAACCCTAGCGAAACAGTTTGGTATTTAGGAATCGATTTAGGAACAACAGGAATTTCCGCTGCGTTGTTAAATCGTTCCAGCCAACTAATACATCCAATTTATTGGGATTCGCAGCAGCAGCCTCAAGCAGCTTCTCAAACCCGAAATTTCCGTTTACCAGCCGAAGTTTATCTTCCCAAAAGCGCTGCGAATAAAGACACAGACGAAAACCCAGCCGAACAAAATATCTATTCAGCATATCTCAAACCATATTTACAAATTTCCCTTCCTTACAAAAATCTTTCCGAAACAGCTTCCACCGAAATGCGTCACAAATGGGAACCAATACTGCAACTCAATGAATTTTCCACAGTTCCCTTGGTATGGATTGTCCGTTCCCTCTCAAAACTGCTTTTAACCTTAAAATCCGACTCCAATAGCACCACTTTAGGATTAACTGCTACTGCCATCGGCATCGAGAAACCCGAATTTGATAGTATTATTGATAACATCGCCGGTGTGATTTGCACTTGTCCTTCCAATTGGTCAGAACAGTATCGCTTTAACATCCGTGAATCATTATTGATCAGTAAATTAGTCAAACATCCCCAACAAGTATTTTTTGTCGAAGAAGCGATCGCCACCTTAATCGCAAAACTAGAAGGTGCTAACGGCGAAATAGTCAAACTAATCAATAACGAAAACTCCCCGGCTGTTGCCACCAGCGATAGTCAAATTATAGGTAACACCTTAGTTATTAATATCGGAGCCAATGCTACCGAAATGGCATTAGTAGATTTGCCGGAAAATTTGCAAGATTTAACACATAATGAATTTATGCTCCACGGCTTTACCTGCGGCGGAAAAGCAATGGAACAAGATATTATCACTCAACTATTACTACCGGAAAAATGGCGAAAATCTCGCAACTCCCAATCACCAGATAACCCTAACGATAACAACCCCCTACATTGGAAGCCAAATATTCCCGGCTTAGACAAAGTACGTTTTTCTAGCTTAGGTTTAAATAACTTAGAACTACCTCGCCCTGGAGAACCCGACATCAGTCAACGGATTCGCTTACAGCAAAGACTCGAAAGCTCACCTTTGGGTAAAGCATTATTAGATGCAGCCATCGCCCTCAAGTTAATTTTGCAGCACCAAGAATCCTTTACTATTGAACTTGCAGATCAAAGATGGGAATTACAGCGACGAGACTTAGAAAGCCAAGTATTTGTCCCGTTCGTCCGTCGGATTAACCGTGAACTGAATAAACTATTAGTAGCACGCGGTATCCCTACAGAAGCCATCAACCAAATTATTCTGTGCGGTGGTGTTTCATCCATAACCGCTATTAGTCGTTGGTTGCGTCAAAAACTTCCCAGTGCCAAAATTATTCAAGAAAAATATCTCGGTGAAAACGGTACTCCCGCTTGTTCTTCCGTCGCCATCGGATTGTGCATTCTGCCCTTACATCCTTTAGTATTAGAAATACCCAGACAGCAATACACCGACTACTTCTTATTTACCGAATTGCTGCGGCTAGTACCAGAAAAAGCATTATCCTTCGGCGAAGTCATCCAACTATTTGAAGCACGCGGAATCAATACTCGCACTTGTCAGCAACGCTTATTAGCTTTTCTCGAAGGAGAAATACCACCAGGTTTAGTACCCAATAACCAAGATATACAATGGCTCAGCCAAAGTTCCGTAGAAAACTCCAACTACAAAGCAATTGCCGCATCACCATTATTTGACAAACAAGGCAGTCTTTCCTACCGTCCCAACCTGCGACAATTGCAGCATTTACGCAATTACCTTAACACCATCAAAGCCAGCGCTCATCAGTCTTTAGAAGAGCCTTACATTGTCAATTTTGCAGTAGGAGTCTCTGACAGTTGACAGTTGACAACCAACAACTAACCACCAACAACTAACCACCATCAACTATCCACTATCAACTATCCACCAACCACTATCAACTATCCACCAACAACTAACCACCATCAACTAACAACCAACAACCATTAACTTTTTATCTGCATAAATTATTACCAAATTTATAAATAAAATATAAATTTTAAAAAATCAGAGTTTTATTCAAAGATTTGGTGAATTTTTAATATTTAGCCACACTTAGGCTTTGGAGTTATCTATATTGGCACTGAGAAGTTTATTTAGTACGTAATAGTACTGCTTTTTATGGTTATCAATAGTACTCCTCCGGTCAAACGTGATACAAAACAAAACTTAGTATTAGTGAGTCCGCCTGACTCCTGGAGCTTAAGTTATCAGTCTGCTCATCCTTCGCAATTAAACATTGCTAAAAGATTGATTGACATAGTAGGAGCAATTATTGGGTTAATCATAACTGCCGCGATCGCGATTCCGGTGGCAATGGTAACTTTACTAGATAATCCCGGTCCTATTTTTTACAGCCAAATTCGTTGCGGTATCAATGGACAAAACTTCCGTATATGGAAATTTCGCTCGATGATTGTCGGAGCGGATCAGCTCAAGCATTTAGTCAAAAACGAAGCCAGTGGTCATATATTTAAATGTACAGAAGACCCCCGGATTACCCGTGTAGGTAAATTTTTACGTCGTACAAGTTTGGACGAACTACCGCAATTTTGGAACGTACTCAAAGGAGAAATGAGTTTAGTTGGAACTCGTCCACCCACTCCTGATGAAGTAATGCAATACCAACCGCACCATTGGGAAAGACTGCGAGTCAAACCCGGAATTACCGGAGAATGGCAAGCAAACGGTCGTTCCAGCATCAAAGATTTTGAAAAGATAGTTCAAATGGATTTAGATTACCAACGTAAGTGGTCTGTATCCTACGATTTATTTCTCATATTTAAAACGATTTGGGTAGTACTCAAGAAAAACGGCGCTTGTTAGGGCAATTATTGAATTAAAGTATTTTCCGTGCAAATACCATATAACTTTTTATCCCAAACTTCTATAGGAATTTCAGGTAAACAAGCAAAATCAAACACAATACCTATAGTCGGTATTAATTCCCAACCAGGAGAACTTAATAAACGGTCATAATACCCACCACCGTAACCCAAACGATAACCTTGATAGTCGCAAGCAACACAAGGAACTAGAATTAAATCAACGCGATCGCAATTAATTATTGCTGCATCGGGATGTGGTTCGCGAATTCCGTATTTACCAGTTATTAAGTGATTTTGAGGTTTCCAAATATGCCAGCTTAGGGATTTTTCAATGCAGCGAGGAAATCCCCATATTTTTGTATTATCTGAGAATAAATAATTTAAATCGGGTTCTTGACGAAAACTAAAATAAGCAAGAATTGTTTTCGCTTGTTGAAATAACTGTAAATTGGAAAGATTTGTACAAATAGCTTGACTTTTCTGCCGCCATTCTGTTTCTGAAACAGATTGACGTTTTTTGATCAGATTACGGCGTAATTCTGCTTTTTCCAATTGATGCTCAATGTGGTTCTAAAAAACCCACGCAGGTGGGTTTTGTTTGTGTAGCCGCGATTTCTAATCGCCAGATACTATAATATCCTTTTCCCATAACCTAAAAAACCCACGCAGGTGGGTTTTGTTTGTGTAGCCGCGATTTCTAATCGCCAGATACTATTTTTCCCATAGCCTAAAATCTAAGCTACAGGTTGAGGAGCATTTTCACGCCACCATTCAATCGTATTTTTCAAACCTTGCTTGAAGTCTACTTGAGCAGTAAAATCAAAAGCTTGCTTTGCTCTTTCGGTATCCAAGCAGCGACGAGGTTGTCCGTTTGGTTTGTCAGTTTGCCAGACTATTTCACCCTCAAATCCCATTAATTCGCAAATTGTGGTAATCAAATCGCGGATCGAGATTTCGTAACCAGTTCCCAAATTCACGGGTTCGGAGTCATTGTATGATTGAGTACCCATCACAATACCCCGTGCAGCATCTTCAGAATATAGAAACTCACGGGTAGGACTGCCATCACCCCAAACAGGAATCTCTTTATCTCCTCTATCTTGGGCTTCCTGAACTTTACGAATTAATGCCGGAATAACGTGAGAACTTCTAGGATCAAAGTTATCTTCTGGACCATATAAATTTACTGGTAACAGATAAATTCCGTTAAATCCGTACTGTTGACGGTAAGCTTGTAACTGCACTAACAAAGCTTTTTTAGCAATACCATAAGGAGCATTGGTTTCCTCTGGGTAGCCATCCCAGATATCATCTTCTTTAAATGGTACCGGAGTAAATTTAGGATAAGCGCAGATAGTACCGACACAAGTAAATTTCTCCACCCCAGCTTCATAAGCCGCATGAATTAACTGGGTTCCCATCATCAAGTTGTCGTAGAACAACTCCGCAGGTTTTTCTCGGTTCAAACCGATACCACCAACATGAGCCGCTAAGTGAATTACAATGTCTTGTTGGTCAACCGCACGCTTACAGTTTTCCATCACACACAAATCATAATCTCGCGATCGCGGCACTGTAATTTTATCCCTGTCTGCCCCCGCTTTAATCAGTTGATCTACTACTTGACGACCTAAAAAACCGGCACCACCAGTTACTAAAATTCTTTTATTGTTTAACTCTAAGGAATTCATATTTTCTTTTCGTCCTGATTAATAATATTCAAAGCACTCGTGCCGTCAGTTCAATTTTAGATTTTAAATTTTAGATTTTGGATTAGATTTTGGATTGAAAATTCTAATATTTTAGAAGGTTTCAAAAACCGACGCATTGAGTCTGTAACCTTTAGCCCTTTAGGATAAATGCGGCTGTGCCAGTTATTTTCACATCAGCCAAACTCAACACCAATCTAAAATCTAAAATCTAAAATCTAAAATTCTACATATGTAGTGCGCCCAATTCTTGACGAATCATCGCATTATCTTTAATCGCGTCGCCTATTTTTTCACCAGGAGAAGTTAAACCTAAAGCTTGTAAATCTGCTTCTACCATCAAAGCTACAAGTTGTTCAAAAGTTACTGATGGAGTCCAACCCAACTTTGTTCTAGCTTTAGAAGCATCCCCAATCAATAAGTCTACTTCCGCAGGACGTAAATAACGCTCGTCGAACTCTATGTATTCTTGCCAATCAAGATTTACGTAATTAAATGCTAATTCTAGAAACTCCCGTACAGAATGGGTTTCGTTTGTGGCAATTACATAATCATCTGGATGGTCTTGTTGTAACATAAGCCACATTGCCCGTACATAATCTTTTGCATAACCCCAGTCTCTCTTGGAGTCTAAATTACCCATGTAAATTTTCTTCTGCTTACCAGCAACAATCCGAGCAACTGCTCTAGTAATTTTACGGGTTACAAAAGTTTCACCACGGCGGGGTGACTCGTGGTTAAACAAAATACCATTGCACGCGAACATATTGTAAGATTCGCGGTAATTAACAGTTTGCCAATGGCTGTAAACCTTTGCACAAGCATAAGGGCTACGTGGGTAAAATGGGGTGGTTTCTGTTTGCGGTACTGCTTGTACCAAACCGAACATTTCTGAAGAACCAGCTTGGTAGAAGCGTACTTCAATACCAGTCCGATGTTGATAATCGCGGATTGCTTCTAGTAAACGCAGGGTTCCCATTCCTACAGCATCTACTGTATATTCAGGGGAATCAAAGCTTACCCGTACATGGGATTGAGCGCCTAAGTTGTAGATTTCTACAGGCTGGACTTCTTCGAGAATGCGGCGTAGCGTGGTACCGTCTGTCAAATCACCGTAATGAAGAAATAACCGCACTCCTTCTTTATGAGGATCTTCATAAATATGGTCGATACGATCTGTATTGAAAGTAGAAGTACGGCGAATAATACCGTGTACTTCATAACCTTGTTCTAATAAATACTCACTTAGATAAGAACCATCTTGCCCGGTAATACCAGTAATCAACGCTCGCTTTGGTTGGGTCATTCTCGTTTGTTCCTTTGTTCCTTATATATTGTAATGAAATTAATACAGGTAGCCTGGTATAAGTTAACAGGAATACACTTACTTGCCCTCCGGGGAAACCTGCGATTTCTCTTTAAGTAATATCGCGGTCTTTTAAGTAAATATACTGTTTGGTATGTTTTTTTTAGTAAACCCTTCAAACGGTAACGAGAGATTAATTATCTATCCAGTATATTTTTTTAATGTTTACAAAAACTTTATATTTTTGCTCAGTTTATAAAGATTATATTAATTTTTTATCAATATTTTCAACATCAAGCTAATTGGTAATGGGTAATGGGTAATGGATAATTGGTAATTGGTAATTGGTAATTGGTAATTGGTACCTCGCTACCAAACGATATTACCGCAGCGGATTTAAAGAAAATTAGTATCGAAAAGTGTTTTATTTATTAAGACAATCTAAGTTTTATTTAGTTTATTTATTTAGTTTATTTATTTATTAAAAGTAAAAATAATACACAGTATTTTTATATAAAAGGTAGTTTTTAAAACAGTCAAACTGACTTTTTCAGATTAATATAACAACAGTTAAAGCGATATAAATAACTTGTTTAAATAATAAGTTTGAATATTAATTATTCTTAAACAAAAAAATGGCACATAGATTTAACGGGGCAACTTTGCTGCCCCTAGAATAAAATCAAGGCTTTTTTTAATAAGCTCCGTTATCTTTCGGTATAACCACAACAGCAACCGTTTTCAAAATAATCCATAAATCTAGCCAAAAACTTTTAAATTTGACATAGTACAAATCTATTTGAACTCTTCTAGGATAAGGAATGTCATTGCGTCCAGAGACTTGCCATAAACCAGTAATTCCCGGTCTGATAGTCAAAACTTGATTGATATGACATCCATATTTTGGCAATTCTTCTGCTACTAAAGGTCGAGGTCCGACAACACTCATATCCCCTTTTAAAACATTCCAAAACTGAGGAAATTCATCTAAACTGGTAATTCGCAAAAACTTCCCGATTGTCGTAATTCTGGGGTCTTGTTTGAGTTTAAAACTGTTCTGAAATTCCTGCTTGAACTGGGGTGATGTTTCCATCATTTGGATCAAAATTTCATCGGCGTTACTCACCATTGTGCGAAATTTAATACAATTAAACCGCTTATAATTTTTCCCGACTCTTTCCTGAATATAAAAAATTGGACCATGGGAGCTTAAAGCAATCAGCAAAGCCAGAATTAAGTAAACAGGAAAAAACAGAATTAGTACTAACAGGGAAAATATTATATCGAACAGTCGCTTAGCTTTCTCTCCATTTAAAGCTTCAAAAGAAAAACCTAGGGGCTTAAATTTTGGCTTACTTTTCTGGTGACCGCGTTTTAAGAAAGTACGCGTAATCTTACCGGAGAGAAGTGAGGTCTGTGCCGTCATCATACTCCTTACAATCCACACCACACATAGTCCCAATCTTAAAGCTTATGGAGCTTTTAAAAGTGCTTGGGAAGCAAATTTACTTTATTCTCTCATTCTGAAATAAAGAATCAAGTTTTTAGCTCCCTTTTATTGCTTTTTTGCTCACAGGTATGTACAAAGTCGAGATAACGAGAAGCAAACATTTGCTTGGAAAATTGAGCAGCGTGTTTTCTAGCATATTCAGGGTTAAATTTTTCTCTGTTAGCTTCAAAAGTTTCTACTGCTTCAATTAGAGATGCTTGTGTTTGCTGATTAAAAAATGTACCCGTTCCTGTATCCCCATAAGAACGAATATCTCGCACCGTTTCCAAAGCACCACCAGCACCATAGGCAATTACCGGAGTACCACAAGCTTGCGCTTCGACTAAGGCAATACCAAAGTCTTCACAAGCAGCATAGACAAAACCTCGGGCTTTAGCCATATAATTTTTTACCACATTGTCAGGCTGCCATCCTAATATTTGGATGTTGGATTTCGCTATCTTCTGGATTTTATCCATGTCATTTCCAGTACCAATTACTACCAAAGGTTTTTTTAATTGATTAAAAGCTTCGACAATTAAAGTTACTTGCTTATAACTTACTAACCGGGAAACGATCAGGTAAAAATCTTCTTTTTCAGATAAAAAGGGAAAATCTTCGGTATTTACGGGTGGATATATAATTTCAGCGTCTCTTCTATAACACCTCCAGATTCTCCGGGCAGTATGAGCGCTATTAGCAATAAAGTAATCTACACGATTGGCACTCACTACATCCCACTGTCTTAACCGATGCAGTACATAGCGCGTAGCCCATCCAGCCATCCCTCTTCCTAGTTTGCTTGCTCGCAAATAATCAAAAGTTAAATCCCAAGCGTAGCGCATGGGACTGTGGCAGTAACAAATATGTATTTGGTCTGGAGTGGTCAAAACCCCTTTTGCAACGGCATGAGATGAAGACAGAATTACATCATATTCACGTAAATCCAGTTGTTCGATCGCCAATGGCAGAAACGGCAAGTACTTTTGGACACCTTGTCTACCTGCGGGAAAATGCTGTAAAAATGTTGTGCCAATTTGACGTTTATACAAATAACTTTCCGGATTACCGGATTCAAAATCAATGAGAGCATACAAGTCAGCATCAATATGATTCAAAATTTCCCGTACTACGAGTTCTGAACCACCTGTTGCTAATGGTGTAAGCCACTCATGCACCAAAGCATACTTTAAAGGCACAGTTAGCATTCATATGATAAAGAACAATTTTTTAGTTCAAAGAAAAGTAAATAACCATTTTGCTGACCTATTTTCCACAATATAAGTTCCTGCGAACATACCGCAACCTGATAATCTCAAAAAGGATGAAGTTTTGCGTCTATGACATTACTAAAGAATTGATTTCAAAAAATATGTAACCTTTTTGACCTACATTCTTGGTACTTCATTCGGAGTTTTGTTTTTGCCAACAAGTAATTTATATAGTAGGGATTCAATGCGAATTTTAATTATGGGAGGCACTCGGTTTATCGGTGTCTATCTAACTCAAATATTAGTAGCACAAGGACACGAGGTAGTACTTTTTAATCGCGGTAATCGTCCCTCACCTGTGGAGAAGGTAACGCAAATCAAGGGCGATCGCACTGACCCAAATCAACTAAAAGAAAAGTTAAGCAAGGAAGATTTTGATGTTATTTTTGACAACAATGGTCGGGAAATTACTGATACTCAACCATTAGCAGAAATTTTTCAAAACCGTTTGCAGCACTTTGTTTATATGAGTTCTGCTGGGGTATATCTCAAATCTGATATTGTACCTCATGTAGAAGGAGATGCAGTAGACCCTAAAAGTCGTCATAAGGGTAAACATCACACAGAAAGTTATCTCGCAGCAAATGGCTTTCCTTTTACGTCAATTCGTCCCACTTATATTTACGGACCTCAAAATTACAACGATTTAGAAGCTTGGTTTTTTGATAGAATTACTCGTAACCGTCCCCTTCCCATTCCCGGTAATGGATTGCATATTACTCAATTGGGACACGTTAAAGACTTAGCTTCAGCAATGGCTCAAGTTATAGGCAATTCTACCGCAATACAACAAATTTACAACATTTCGGGAAATCGTTACGTCACTTTTGATGGTTTAGCTCGTGCTTGTGCTGTCGCTGCCGGTAAATCACCCGATGATATTCAAATAGTACATTACGACCCGAAAAAGTTTGATTTTGGCAAACGTAAAGCTTTTCCCATGAGAATGCAGCACTTTTTTGCATCGGTTGATAAAGCTATGACACAATTAGATTGGCATCCAGATTATGATTTAGTTTCTGGATTGAAAGATTCATTTCACAATGATTATTTAGCTTCAGAACGAGATAAATCAGAAATTGATTTTTCAGTTGATCAGGAGATTTTAAAAGCAGTAATTTAGATAGTTAATTAGTAGCTTGTAGGTTGGGTTAAACACGAAAACTAAATTTAATTTCTCACAAAAATTTATATTAATCGTGTCGTAACCCAACCAGAGCGATTGTGGATAAATCAATAGAACTTATTCTCAGTTGAAAACATCATCTTAAAACCCAATTACCAATTACCAATTATCAATTACTATCTTCTACTGTATTTTGCGGTAACAGATAAATTGCACCACTAATCAAAGTTAAAGCTACAGATACCCAAAAAGCAATTAAAGAAGGTAATTCCCATTCTGGAGATAAAGGAGCAATCAACAGCGCGATCGCAATTATTTGAGTTACAGTTTTGAGTTTTCCCCAAATATTTGCACCGCTAATCTTCGGTTGACTAACTCTCCAGCCTGCAATTGCTAATTCCCGTCCTAATATTAAAAATACTCCCCATGCTGGAATTTGTCCTAGTTCAATTAAAGAAAGCATTGGAGCAAGTACCAGTAATTTATCGACTAAGGGATCGAGAAATTTACCTAAATCACTGATTTGATTCAGCTTCCTTGCTAAATATCCATCTAACCAGTCTGTAGCCGCAGCAATAATAAAAATTGTCAAGCACACCCATCTTGTTTGGGGTGTCGGGTTATGTAAACCATAAATAATAAACGGTATACCTAACAAACGAGAGAAAGTAATCCAGTTGGGAAGAGTCATTCGATTTTAGATTTTGGATTTTGGATTTTGGATTTAGTTGATGGTTGTTGGTTGATGGTTGTTGGGTGATAACTGATAATTGATAACTGATAACTGTTGACTGAACACCATGACTAATTCACAATTTCGCATCGAAAGCGATTCAATGGGCGATCGCCAAATTCCTAGTAGCGCTTATTACGGAATTCAAACTCTACGAGCTACGAAAAACTTCGCTATTAGCGGCATTAAGCCTTTACCTACTTACGTAGATGCCTGTGTCATTATTAAAAAAGCTACCGCGACAGTAAATGGCGAATTAGGTTGTATACCCCAAGATATCAGCCAAGCTATTATACAAGCTGCTGATGAAATACTAGCTGGTAAGTTTCGTGACCAGTTTGTAGTCGATGTTTATCAAGCAGGTGCCGGTACTTCCCACCATATGAATGTAAATGAAGTGTTAGCAAATCGCGCTTTGGAAATTTTAGGAGATGAAAAAGGTAATTATAAGCGTGTTAGTCCAAATGACCACGTTAATTATGGACAGTCTACCAACGATGTCATTCCTACAGCAATTAGAATCGGTGGACTTTTAGCTCTTTCTAAAACATTGTATCCTGCTTTAGATCATGCCATTACTACTTTGTCAGAAAAAGCTAGAGAATTTAAAGATATTGTAAAGTCCGGTCGAACTCATCTACAAGATGCTGTACCAATACGTTTGGGAGATACTTTTGCCGCTTGGGAGCAAATTCTTAGAGAACATCAAAATCGAATTAATACTGCTGCTGAGGATTTAATGGTACTCGGTTTAGGGGGAAGTGCAGCGGGTACGGGGTTAAACACCCATCCCCAATATCGTGTAGGTGCGGTTAGAATTCTTTCAAGACTAATTAATTCTCCTTTAAAAGAAGCTACTCATCTCATGGCTGCAATGCAAAGTATGGCACCCTTCGTCAACGTATCCGGTGCTTTACGCAATCTGGCTCAAGATTTAATTAAGATATCCCACGATTTACGCCTAATGGATTCGGGACCAAAAACTGGTTTCAAAGAAATTCAATTACCACCAGTGCAACCGGGTTCCTCGATTATGCCAGGAAAATATAATCCGGTGATGGCTGAGATGACATCAATGGTGTGTTTTCAGGTAATCGGTTACGACACTGCGATTAATTATGCAGCACAAGCAGGACAATTAGAACTGAATGTGATGATGCCCTTGATTGCTTACGATTTGATTCACAGCATTGAAATACTTGGGCAAACCATTGAAGCACTGACTTCTCGTTGCATCCAAGGAATTATTGCTTTTCCAGAACGTTGTTTAGACTATGCCGAAGGAAGTTTAGCGTTAGTAACAGCATTAAATCCACATATCGGATATCTCAATGCAGCAGCCATCGCCAAAGAATCCATGGAGACAGGAAAATCCCTAAGACAGATTGTAATAGAAAAAGGGTTAATGAGTAAAGAAAAATTAGCCGAAGTTTTGAATCTCCAACAAATGAGCAAGATTCTCAAGGAATAGGGATAGTGGACAGTTGACAGTGGTTATGAGAAAAACCAACAACCATCAACTGGTAACTGATGACTGGTAACTCCCTTCAGTCCACATTGAAAAGTGTCCCTAGTTTTTACTGATTGCTGAAGGTCAAAATACGATTAAGTTAAGCTGTGACAAAACCACAGAACGAAAAAACTACGTCAATGCAGACTCAAACACCATCTGTCAGTTTAATTAGGGCTACTTCTTATGAAGTAGAACTATTAAAAGAATCTTTAGATATTCTATTAGAACCCTTGGGTGGAATTGCAGCATTTGTCAAAAATGGCGATCGCGTTTTACTCAAACCCAATTTACTCACAGGTTCCCGTCCTACTTCTGAGTGTACCACACGCCCGGAAATGGTTTACGCGGTGGCGAGTATGGTAATTGATGCTGGTGGTAAGCCGTTTTTGGGAGATAGCCCCGCATTTGGTAGCGCTAAGGGAGTAGCGTTAGCGAATGGATATGAATGGGTTTTAAAAGAACTTAATCTTCCCATCATTGACTTTCACTCTCAGCGTTACGAAATCGTTAACGATAAGTTTAACCATCTGTTACTCTCAAAAGAGACGATGGAAGCCGATGTAGTTATCAACTTACCCAAAGTCAAATCTCATTCACAGCTAGTATTAACTTTGGGAGTCAAAAACTTATTTGGTTGTGTACCCGGTAAAATGAAAGCTTGGTGGCACATGGAAGCAGGGAAAGATGCCAACCGTTTTGGAGAAATGTTGGTCGAGACTGCCAAAGCTATTAACCCCAATTTAACAATTATAGACGGAATTATCGGTCATGAAGGCAACGGTCCGAGCGGTGGTGAACCCCGTGCTTTAGGAATTTTAGGTGCATCAAAAGACGTATTTGCTTTGGATAGAGCCATAGTAGAAATACTCAAAGTTGCTCCCGAACAAATACCTACTGTTGCTGCATCAATGCGGTTGGGAATTTGTCCGCAACTAGATGCCATGAATTTTGTTGGGATACATCCTAACTCGCTACAAATAGATGATTGGCAATTACCTTCAAAATTGATGCCCATTGATTTTGGAATGCCCCGCGTAATTAAATCTACTTTTAGGCATCTTTACATCAGGTTTATTAAAGAAAAAATCAGCGCTTATAGCATTCGTTAAATTAATTGTTTCAAGCGGCGAATTTTATATTGCAAGTGCAAACTTGGCTACAGCAATTTTATGTACTGCCAGAGTAAGCTGTAAATACCCTCCGATTGCTTAACCAAACCGCCCTATTTATTTTAGTGGCGGTTTTTTTAGTCCGGATTATTGTTAGAAATTGTGAGATTTTGTGATTTCTTATAGTTTGAATTGATAACGGTCTATAGCTGGAATTTAACCTGCATTAAAACAATACTTAATCATCTATAACCCTTTGATAATTTTTGCCAAATTCTCCGGATATTATTATCCTATTACTCAGCGTACCCGTATCGTCACATCCACTTAATTTTTAATTATTTTTACGGAATTATATGTGAAGATTATTAGCAAATAATCGTCACTTATTGTCACTTAAAAATCATTTAATTATTCTGTAATGATGCGGTATAGAATTATTAACAAACCATTTGATTAAAGCATATTATCGATAATCTATTTTGAGTGTAATTACTGATGATGATGAGAAAAAACTGAAGTATACTCAAATACTTTTCAACATTAAACAGCAAATATTATTTTTTTATATAGCTAAAAAAGCTTGCTGGGCAAGACTTTCTCATTCCAAAGGAAGATGATATTGACCCACTCATGTTTTAAAGTTAATATTAGTAAATAAACAAGATGTATTTTTTTTTGCATAATATTTAATCAAGATAATTTGTCATAAACCCAGGCAATACACAATTAAAAAGCAAGATAAGTTACAAGTATTTTAAGAAGATATTTATGTATTACTTGGTATCAAGAGTTTCAAGTATAAATAAATATATAAAGCGAGTGGCAAAACTGATTTAAATTCTCGAATAATAGGTAGTTTCTAGTCATAAAAAAAGCTAAAATAATAACAACTCTCTGATTAGAGAGTCGTAGCAACTAGTGATGTAAAGAGCTAAATAATTTATATGGATTCAAACAGTCAGTCTGCCAATACAGAGGAATTACCTTCCCAACGTTTGGCAGACGTTGTAGGAACAGCGATTGCTGTGTTAACTTTGACGTTACCGATGTTTGTAATTGGTCATTACTCTTCAAACGACGTTCAAGATAACCGGCAACCATCAACCTATAACTTACAAACAACTGACAATGATACAAAAGTCATAAAAAGTGAAATTTCATCCATTTATAAAATGAATAACCACGCTTCGAGCTTCTCGAAAAAAAAGTAACTTTTAGCAATTAGTAGAAGCAGTTTTCATGAAAATGATTTAGCTTTTCTACTTATAATTAAATTTTGTCGAGATTTGTAGAGACGTAAAATTTTATCTCTCTACAGTTTTTTCTACTCCTATTGGGCATCGTCCTATAGGGGCATTTTTATTTATTATTGATATAATTCTCTTTCCCATGACTTTTTCGTGGATTGAGAAGTTTTTTACAATAATTGTCTTTTGTTTCGAGATATTCAGCTTAAAAACCCGACTTCTGATTGATATTAGTCGTTTTTTAATCAACTAGCTATAAAAGTACATTTAAACTATTGACATATAAACTAACTTACTCACACGAATGTTAAACCGCTTGTAAATTAGGCTTTTTTTTATTTAGCTACTCGGCGGGAAGCCCGTCCTTAAAGCCAAGAGTCTCCTATGCGATAGCAGGACTGTCTTGGAAGCCCGCGCTGTATGCTCTTAGCATCAGCGTCGGGAGCAAAAGATAGGACAGAAAATTTATTGACATAATAGACATATCTGACATCTTAGACTAGACTCAAGAAATAGTCTAAAAAAGTGAGATGTCAACTAATTATGTACCACCAAGGGTCGCTGCCTCTAAGCTTGGAGTCAGCACCAAAACCCTCGAAAGATGGCTCGAAGCGGGGAAAATCGAAGGAATCTTTACTCAAGGGGGTCAAAGAAGATACAACCTTGATTCAGTTATCCCTCCTCGACCTGGTAATCCAGCAGACGAACGAGTCACCGTCCTTTATGCCAGAGTTTCAAGCCGCAGTCAAAAAACTGACCTTGAACAACAAGTTAACTTTCTTAAGTCTCGTTATCCCGATGCAGAAATCATTACTGACATCGGAAGTGGACTTAACTTCAAGCGAAAAGGTCTTCAAACCTTATTGGACAGAGTTCTCAGCAACTCTATCAAGCTTGTTGTCGTTGCCCACAAAGATCGGCTTTGCCGTTTTGGGTTCGATATTATCTCATGGCTCTGTGCTAGGCAGCAGACTGAAATATTGGTTCTCGACCAAAAGAACCTCAGCCCGGAACGAGAAATGGTTGAAGATATTCTTGCCATCGTCCACGTCTTCAGTTGTAGATTGTACGGACTTAGAAAGTACAAAAAGCAAATCTCTGAAGACAGTGAGTTACCGAGTGTACCCAAGTAAAGAACTTACTGTTATTTGGAAGAAATGGGTTGCTGCTGTTCGTAAGGTTTATAACATTTCTATTGCCTATCTTAATCAAAATCAGGGATTTGAAAAGATAGGGAATAAAGGCGGAAAGATGGGTTTTAGGACAATGCTTAAAGCAACCGGAGTAATACCTCAATGGTGTTTAGATTTAAACGCATCTAAAATACTAGATAATGCATCGATGGAAGCTTACTCATCTTGGTCTGAAACGGCAAGAAATCCTAAATTCATAGGTAAGGGTAAAAACAAAAAACCTCACCCACAAGCAGGATTAAAAATAGCGAAGTTCCGCAGTGTTCGTGACCAAAAGCTAACAATTCAATTTGACCCCACTGCTTATAAAAATGGTAGATGGATGGTATCAACCACCAAGCATTTACCAAAGCCAGAATTTAAAGGACAAAAGTTTTGTATTTTAACAGATGGCTCTACGGAATTGACCTATAACAAAGGTCGCTGGTTTGCTCACTTCCCTGTTGAGTGTGAGGTTACAACAAAGGTTACTAATAAAGTAATTGCTCTAGACCCAGGTGTTAGGACTTTTATTACAGGCTTTGATGGTAGTGATTTCTTAGAGTTTGCTCACTTCGATTTTAATAAAATTGCTAAACTTTGTTCTCATCTTGATAAGCTTAAATCAAAGCATGATAAGTGTAAGGGGCATAGTTTTAAACGATTACGTTACAAGTTACGTCAAGCTATGGAAAAAATTAGAACAAGGATTAAAAACCTACGTTCTGAGTGTCATAAACAAGTAGCTTCTTATCTTGCTCGTAATTATGATGTAATTGTACTTCCAACATTCGAGACATCAGAAATGGTAGTCAAGAAAAAGCGGAAGTTAAAGAATAAAACGGCACGAGCAATGATGACTTGGGCGTTCTATCAGTTTTCTCAAACCCTAGAACATTTGTGTTTCCGTTACGGTTCCAAATTGGTGAGAATAACTGAAGAATACACATCTAAATGCTGCACCAAGTGCGGTCATGTTCATAGAAAACTTGGTAGTTCTAAGAACTTTAAATGCCCAAATTGTGGTTACGAAATACCACGAGATTTTAATGGAGCCGTGGGGATTTTCCTCAAGGCGATGTGGGATACCACCTTCACTGATTCTGTTGGTGATGTTGTACTAAACGTTGAAGATGTCTGATTATGTCGGAAAACGTCCAGGTTAAAAGTATCAGTTGTCACAGGGAATAAACTACTTTATCCTTAAGTCCATATTGACCTAAAATTCTACACGGGGAGACTCGAAACTCTCACCGAGAATTAATCAAAGCTTTAGGAGTAAATCTGTGGACTTATCTCGTATCCCATCTCAACCAAAACCCGGTTTAATAAATGTTTTAATCGAAATTACCGCCGGCAGTAAAAATAAATATGAATATGACAAAGATTTACAAGCTTTTGCTTTAGATCGGGTGCTTTATTCATCAGTGCAATATCCCTATGACTATGGTTTCATACCAAATACTTTAGCTGATGATGGCGACCCCCTTGATGGTATGGTAATCATGGATGAACCAACCTTCCCCGGTTGTGTAATTGCAGCACGACCCATCGGTATGTTAGAAATGATTGACGGTGGCGATCGCGATGAAAAAATTCTTTGTGTACCAGACAAAGACCCACGTTATGTTAACGTGAAATCACTCAAAGATTTAGCTCCCCATAAACTTGATGAAATCGCAGAATTTTTCCGTAGTTACAAAAACTTAGAGAAAAAAGTCACCGAAATCCTTGGTTGGCAAGATGTAGATCAAGTAGCACCTTTAGTTGAAAAATGCATCAAAGCAGGTAACGAAAAAGGTCGAGATACCGACTCCGAAACTAAGTAAAATTAAATAAGATAGTTCCATCAAGTTTAATTTTTCCTGCAATTACCCCTTTCCCTTAAAAGCTAATTAAACAATGCAGCGCACGCTTCTCCTAGCCAAAATTCACAACTGTACTCTCACCGAAGCTAATCTCAACTATATGGGCAGTATCAGCATAGACCAAATACTTTTGGACAAATCTGGTATTTTACCTTACGAGCAGGTACAGGTGGTGAATATAACTAACGGCGAGCGTTTTGTTACTTATGCAATACCGGCAATAGCCGATTCCGGAGCAATTGAGCTAAATGGGGCTGCGGCACGTCTAGCCATAAAAGGCGATCGCTTGATTATAATGTCTTACGGGCAGTTAACTCCGGAAGAAATCCCCAGTTTCTCCCCTACAGTTGTCATCGTAGACGACAAAAACAAATTGTTAGAAGTCAGACACTACGATGATCTGCTCGGTAAGACAATTATCTAAAAAAAATGCCAAATATACAGCCGTCAAAGCATCATCCTGATGTTAACGAATCCCCAGAAAATTTTTCTTCTGAGCAAACCGATCGATTTTTAGTCAAATTTTGGGGAGTACGAGGTTTAATTCCCACTCCAAGTAGAGAAACTAATGTTTATGGAGGTAATACTGCTTGTGTAGAAATGCAAGTCGGAGGAAAAATTTTGATTTTTGATGGTGGTACTGGATTGCGAATGTTAGGAAAAAGCTGGTTAGAAAAACAGCAAGAAATAGTAGTCCATTTATTTTTTACTAACGCTCAAACAAACCGCATTCAGGGTTTTCCTTTTTTTGCTCCTGCATTTGCACCCCAAAACTATTTACATATTTATGGTACCGCTGCTTCTAATGGAGCATCTATTAAGCAATCACTTTGCGATCAGATGTTATTACCCCATTTTCCTTACCCTTTACAAGTTATGCAGTCACAACTACAATTTTATAATTTGACTCCGAATCAAGTGGTGGCTATTGATGATGTAACAGTAGAAATGGGATTAATTAATCATATTCAAAAGTCCATTGGCTATAAAATTACATGGTCTGAATATAGCGTTGCTTACATCACCGATTTACAATCCAAAATAGATGATTCAGATGTTGAAGGTGTAATTGGATTAACTCAAGGAGTAGACTTACTGATTGTAAATCCTAACTACATTTCCTCGGATTTTCGCAGTTGCCAAACACCAATTGATTCCTATTGGAAAAATGCTGTAGATTTAGCCCGTACAACAGGTGTTAAACAACTTGTATTTTCTAATCATCATCCAAATGATCACGATGATTTTTTAGATAGAGTTCAAGCCGCACTTAAATCTGACTTAGAGCCTGCCTTTTTAGCTCGTGAAGGTATGGTTATATCTATTAATTGATTACAACGAAACATTCATTCTAAGTCATAATTAATTTTCATTCATTTTTATGGAGTTTGCTACGGATAATCCAATAACTTATTGATAAAGCAAAAACCGCGATTGCCAAACCAATTACTTGTATCCCGTCTGTTTTATCTAAATCTAAAATAATAATCTTTCTAGCTACAGCAATTAAGGAAGTAGCAATTACTAATTCAACATGAATAACATTTTTTCTCAGATAAGCAGTAATATTTTCTAAAATTTCTAAAGCAATTAAAACATTTAAAAATAATCCAAAAGTTGTAAATAAATTATCATTAAAATTTGGTTTATTAATATCCCAAATTAAGACTTTGTTGATGACATAAATTGCTAAATCTATAATTGCAAAGAATATGACCACCACCATCGTAATCGATAGCAGCTTGGCAATGATTTCTTCAATTTTTTCAATCAAATACAAACAATTTTCATTTTTATTGTATTTACGAATTTGTCTCAATAGATTTCTCATGTTTCATGCCTTGTAATAAAAAAATTACATAAATGAATGTGATTTGTCATGTGAAAACAAATACAATCAAGTAAGAATAAAGTACATAAATAAAAATCTTACATTTATAACTATAAACAATCATTGGTACATTAATTTAACAATTTTAAACAACCCTTACCTCAAATTACGAAAAAATATCAAGGATGAACCGTCGTAACTTCTTAAATTGGGTTGGTGTTGGCACCATAGCAAGTTCTCTACCCCTCGCTATTGCAGCTTGTTCCTCAAAAGAAACAACGCAAAATACCCCAAAATCTCAAGAATGGCAAAATATTGGTACTTCTAATGAATTAAATACCAATGGTAAACTACTTGCAAAAAATACACCTATAGGAGAAGTATTAGTCGTCAAAACTTCCCTTGCTAATAATTTAGTTGCGGTTAACCCTAGCTGTACCCATGCCGGTTGTACCGTCGAATGGAAAAATGATACTAATAAATTTGTTTGTCCCTGTCATGGTTCTGAATTTGGGGTTGATGGTAAAGTTATAGCTGCACCAGCCACAACACCTTTAAAAACCTACGCAGTCAAGATTGATGGTGATACGATTTTGGTTCAGTAAATAGCGTGAGTTCACAAATTTATTTTTGCTTGGGGGAAAGCTGTAAAACCTCTAGTAAAATCAGAAGTCGGGTTTTTGAGGATAAATAAGTCGTTTATCAAAAGCTGACTTCTGTGTTTGTCGTCTATGAATACTATCGTAGTTATAAGTTTTGTAAATTAATTTGAATTATCTATACTTCTATTAAGAAAATTACTTGATAGTATTTTAAGAAAAAATATTTATAAAAATGGACTTAAATAGCATTGAATACCGATATTAAGGTAGAATTGCCAACATATTTAGCTCAATTAAAAATTGACAACTAAAAAATATCTGTAGCAAAACTTACTAAAAATTCTTTAGGGATACGTTAAGTTAAGTTTGCCGTAAATGTAACTACAGCTACTTCAAAATGCGGCTAGAACAATTGCAAGCCTTCTTAGCGATCGCCGATACTGGCAGCTTTCAAAAAGCAGCACATCAATGTAGTGTTACCCAATCTACAATCAGTCGTCAAATTCAGTCATTGGAAGCAGATTTGGGATTTGAATTGTTTCATAGAACTAGTCAATCAAAATTGACCTTAGTAGGTGAAACTTTATTACCTCGCGCCCGTAAAATTTGTTTAGAGTGGCAAACTGCGAAGCAAGAAATAACCGACTTGATATCAGGTAAACAGCCAGAACTTTGTATTGCCTGTATTCCTTCCGTATGTGCTTATTATTTTCCACCTTTATTGCAATCATTTTGCAAGCAATACCCTGATGTCCAATTACGGGTAACATCATTAGGTAGCGATCGCGCATTGAAAGTTCTCAAAGACGGGCTTGTAGATTTAGCAATTGTCATGAACAATCGTTTTCTTACCATGAGCAAAGAAATGGTTGTCCAAACACTTTATGAAGAACCCATAGAAGTTCTAACATCTGCCAATCATCCATTAGCTGAATATGAATCCATTCCTTGGTTGGAATTAATTAGGTATCCTCAAGTAATTTTCAAAGAAGGTTATGGAATGCAGCGACTAGTACAAAATCAATTTGACCAAACCGGCACATTACTTAAAGCAGCTTTAGAAGTTAATACCTTAGATGCTTTCCGGGGAATAGTACGTCAAGGAGAATTAATCGCTTTATTACCAAGTTCAGCATTAATTGAAGCGCGTTTTGACCCCAGTCTTGCAGTCCGTCCTTTTCATATTAACAACAATGGCTCTTCCGTCAACCGTGTATGTTTAACTCGTAAAGTAGTAATGGTAACAACTCAAGACCGTTTACAAATTCCTCCCATCCAGTACTTTTGGAATCTAGTTTGTGAACATATACCAAAACAGGTAAAGGGATTTTAGATTTTAGATTTTAGATTTTGGATTTTGGATTAGGAGTTAGGAATTAGCAGTTAGGAGTTAGGAGTAAGCTTATAACTGATAACTGATAACTGATAACTGATTTATGAGCAATTCATTTAGAGATTTACTAAAAAAAATAGGTAGTGGGGAACATACTAAAGAAGATTTAACTCGTGCTGAAGCAAAATTAGCGACTAAAATGATGCTTTTGGGTGAAGCAACACCAGCACAAATTGGCGCTTTTTTAATTGCACACCGCATCAAACGACCTACTAGTGAAGAATTAGCAGGAATGTTGGATGCTTACAGCGAACTTGGACCAAAATTACCAGCAATCAACGACGAGCGACCAGCTATAGTTTTTGGTATACCTTACGATGGTAGAACCCGCACTGCACCAATTAGTCCGATAATCGCTTTATTATTAGCTTGTTCTGGACAAAATGTGATCATGCACGGTGGCGATCGCCTTCCGACAAAATACGGACTTTCCTTGGTAGAAATTTGGCAAGGTTTGGGTGTTGACTGGACAAAGTTAGAATTACCCAAAACCCACCAGGTCATGCAAAAAAGTGGAATCGGCTTTGTTTATACACCACTGCATTTTCCCTTAACAGCAAGTATTTGGGAATACCGCGACCAAATCGGCAAGCGTCCACCTTTTGCCACTATGGAATTAATTTGGTGTCCTTATGCTGGTGATGCTCACATCGTTACCGGGTTTGTTCATCCACCCACAGAAGAAAGGTTTAAGGCAACTTTATGTGAAATTGGAATTACTAAGTTTACAACGGTAAAGGGGTTAGAAGGCAGTTGTGATTTACCACGCGATCGCACCGCGATTATCGGTTTGGGAAATGGTGCAAATCCCATAGAAAGATTACTTTTGGTTCCTCGCGAATACGGCTTTACTACTCAAAATGTACCTCTGGGTAGTAGTGAAGAATTATTGTCAGCAATGAAATTAATCTTGCAAGGTAAATCATCAGAGCTAATGCAAACAGCACTATGGAATGGCGCGTTTTATTTATGGCGTTGCGGAATTTGTAGTGATATGTCTTCGGGTTTAGCAACAGCCAAAGAATTATTCTACTCTGGTGCGGTGTTAAAAAAACTTCAAGAATTGCAACAAGCAATTAACTCCTGTCATAATTAATTTTAGTTCCCAAGTCTGGTTCTTCTCCCAATTCCCCATTACCAATTCCCCATTTTCAATTCAGAAGTCAAGACTCTAAATATACAATTAAATCAAACTACATCAAAAAGGCTTTTTCCAGAACCTTATAAATGCGTAAAATTTACAATTAAACCAAGCCAAAACACTGCTGATTAGCGTAGACTAAGGATTACGGTAGTACTAAGAAGGGATTTTTAAATGATAAATAAATTTTCACTTCTGAGCAAAGGTTGAACTATAGTGTATTAAACGGCATGGAAAGTTAAAAATACAATAAAAATACAATTGTGTGGTTAAGTCTTACTGCCTACCAAGACCCATTTATTATAGTTGAGAAATAATACTGACTCGATGACAGGCAAAAACGCAAGACAGAATGCATTTCTGCGGCTAGTGTCTGGTAAGGAATTAGAAACAGTTGAGCAACGCTACTCGCTAATTCCAACTTCAGAGGCAGTAATTGGACGCGATCCTCACTGTCAAGTTGTATTAGATGCATTACAGTATCGCATGGTATCTCGCCGTCATGCGGTGATTCGTCCTTTAAGTTTATCCCCCGATGGTGAAATCAGTTGGATACTCTGCGACTTAAATAGTGCTAACGGTACCTATCTAAATGGAAAACGCTTGCAGGAATGCCAGCAAATTTTTCCTGGCGATCGCATTACTTTGGGCTACGATGGACCTGATTTGGTTTTTGGTAGCGAAATCGTTGAACGAAAAACAACCATTTCTAATCATACATCCTTCCATTCCACCGCAAATTCCTCAAATTATTCCAAACCAGACTCAGTTAGCTTCACTCAATTATTTCCCATTATTTCTACAGGTAAAGATTTAACTCGCAAAGCTTATCTAATACCTGGAATTTTAACGGTGATATTTGTAGTATTAATGTTTGCCACGGTAGGAAAACCCCAAGCAAACCAAATTATAGTTGCTGTTTATATTGCCTTTGCAGCTTATTATTTTATTTATCAGTTATGTGGCAAGCATAAACCTTGGTGGGTTCTATTAGGGGTAGGTTTATCCACAACTTTAATTTTACTTAGTCCCCTATTAGATTTATTTATTTTTATATTTCGCGAGATTTTACCCGGTAGTCTACCTTCTACACAAGAATCAATTACTTTTACTGAATGGCTGGTGCGGATGTTTTTCGGTGCTGGTTTGATGGAAGAACTACTCAAAGCATTGCCAGTTGCCGGTATATATTTTATCGGTTTAGGATTGTCTTCCCCTTGGCGAGAACGTGTCGGTCTTTGGGAACCTTTAGATGGAATATTGCTTGGAGCAGCTTCTGCTGTAGGTTTTACCCTGTTGGAAACACTTGGTCAATACGTGCCAGAAGTTACTCAAAATGCAGCAATTCAAGCAGGAACTGAAACTGGTCAATTAGTAGGGTTACAACTGTTGATTCCGCGAATTCTCGGTTCTATCGCTGGACATATGGCTTATAGCGGATATCTTGGGTATTTCATCGGTTTAGCCGTACTTAAACCAAAATTAGCAGGACAAATTTTATTGGTTGGCTACCTTAGTGCGTCAGCCCTTCACGCTTTATGGAACGCAACTGGTGCTATCAGTGGTTTATTTTTAGTCGTCGTAGGTGTGTTATCTTATGCTTTTTTAATGGCTGCAATTCTTAAAGCAAGAGCGCTTTCACCGAATCGCGAACAAAATTTTGCTACCCGCTTTTTCGGAAAATAACTAATTGGTAATGGGTAATTGGTAATGGGTAATTATTAACTGTCAACTGTCAACTGATATATGTCTTTTGATAGATGAGGCTGGAGAGTAAACTATCATATCTTTTAAAGAATCATGGATAAATCTACCCGAAGAAATAAAAATTACAAAAATAGCATAGCTCCAGCCATCGCAAAAGTAAATTGATTGCATTGGCTTTGCAACTAAAGTAGAAAATGGCGGCAAAAGTTTTACTCTTCTGCTTGAAAGCTATTTAACTGATTTAATGCATGATAAGCAATAGCTAAACCAACTTTTGCTTGTTCAATTTCTGATAAAGCTGCCCATTCACGATTATCCTCTTGATTGTAATTAGCTAGAGTTGATTCGACTTTAGTATGGGAACCACTTCTAGTTGCATAAGCTAACGGACGTGCTAAAACCATGATATCGTCAACTTCTAAACTCGGTAATACAGCTTGGACGCATTCAATCAGTTGTTCTGTGATTGACTGTTTTGCATTGAAAATTTCTGCTGCTTTCTGAGCAATCAAGTTTATCCAATCTTTAGGCATACTATTACAAAACTCTTTTTGTAAATTCTTTTGCAGCTTGACTGCTACTGCTTGATTTGTATTACAATTGTAGTGTGCTGAAGTCTCGACCTTAGACCAAAGGGCATCTAATTGGTTGTGAAAAGCTTCACAGCGCGTATCTAGTTCCTCGTCTAGCAAAGCCTGCATCGGGAATTGCTCTTCGAGTTGATTAAAATAAGCTTGAGTATTTTCTTCGTAGAGATTCCAAGGATAAGTATTATCTTCTGGTTCAAGTAGAGTTGCGAGTAAATCCACTTCGATTTGAGAAACCGAATTGCGAGAATTTGTTGAATCTTTCATTTTGTCAGTCATGTGTTGTCTCCCGGTGAATGAATTAGCGGTATTGACAGCTACAGCACCCAATATCTGGTTTCCGCAAACTGAAATTTTCTTTTATCTACAGTTATAACTTTTTGATTTGACGTAGCGACGTAGAGTCTATGTTAATAGTTAAAAGAGGAATAGTACCCATTTGATAAACATCTAATTTTCAATCCGAAATTCCCAAGTTTGACTTTTAGTGCTACCAAACTTTAAATGCATTCCCGATTCTAAAGGTACTTCGCCTCTGTAGATTTGTTGCCAGCCACCGGAGCGTAAAATCCAAGTCGTACCATAGGTGGATAAATCTTGTAAATAGTAAGTTTGCACTTGAGTATTACCTACTAAACTATTGCGACATAAAATTTCAGCATGACGCTTTGAAACTGAAGGTTCTCGGATTACAATATCATTTTCTCTAGTGCGACCGATGCGAGTAACTCCGGGTTTCAATAACCAAATTTTACCTCCTGGTTGCAAAGAACGTAAGGAAACATTTGCACTACCAGGAATAAAAGTTGTGGGTATTTCTGTAGCACCTTCTTCAAAACTCTTGAGCAATTCACCGTCGAAGTGGGGATGTAAGTAAAGAACTGGTAAAGTCCAAGCAGGCTGGTTGAAATGATAAATTGTTAATAATCTTTTTCTACCTTCGGCAACAGCTTCGTCAATGGGTTTGCGACTACGTAAAGCTAAAGCAAAAGTTTGAATAAAACTGTGACTTTCCTCATCAGTAATTTCATCGCGCATTCCCAGTACTGCGGGAACCCCTTGACGTATCAATACTTCTGCTAAACTACTGTGAGCAATAGCCCGGTTTTTATTAGAGAAAGGTTGCGCTCCCCAACAAGCATTGAAAACTGCCAATTTGACATCACTACGGGTTAAAGCTTGTGCCAGTTCCATACCATTAAGAGTCATCTCATTTTGTAAAAATAGAAACCCCCCGTCCGGACCTGGCAACCCATGACCGGCGTAAAAGAAAACATTGTAAGCTTTAGTATCTAATTCCGAAATGAGCTGTTCTGGAGTTGGTTTTACCAGGGTATTTACCATGCAAGGCGCGTATCCGGCAGAGGTACTACCCAGCGAATGACTCCCAGAAAGAGTTTGCTCTAAAATAGCTGCTTCTTTTTCGAGTTGTAGGTTTTCATCTTCTCCTAAAACTAACAAGATATTTAAAGCGTGATCGGTTCCTGAACAAGAAAGCGGTTCAACTTGAGAAGTAGTGCGACTAAACAACAGATGTTGCGAAAGCGACATTGCAGGTTGTCCGGGTTCGCGCTGCATAATTTCCCAAGGAAGAGCAATTAAATCTGGGTCGCGGATTTCCAAACGAAAGCGCAAGCGTGTATGCTGACCCATAGCAATACCGCGACTCCGTTCCAAGCTGCCAAGAATTTCTCCCTCGAATGTCCAACGCCATAAACTAACTCCCATATATTGCATCAAACGGCTGCTATAGCTAGTTTTTTGACCAGAAACGGATGGTAGGGAATTCAACGGAAGTGGATTTATGGTTTCTGATTTATTTTTTGGCGATATATCCAAGCGCGAATGTCCGGCAAACATTTGTTGCCATTCCAGCCAAGCTTGATTTAGCTCTTGCGACCATACACAATCATGTAATACATAACCACTCGGATAGGGAGCATTCACCACCCAAATTGCAAAATTGTCAGTGCCTGTATGAACGAGACGGGCGATCGCCAGGTTAAGGGATGGCATGGATTCTTTAAAAAAGGCTAAATTTTTTTCAAGCAAAATGTTTGCCCAAAAATTATCTTTTCAGGCGATTACCTGTATTATTTTAGTTTCTTATAGTTTATCGAGTTTTGGAATCAGTGCTGTTACCCGTTTGGGGTAATGTTGTTTTATCTCTGATACTATCAGGACTGTTGGGGTTTTGCGAGTCTTCAACAGGCGATGCAGTGGAAGGATCTTCAATTTTGGGAGCTGAACTATCTGCTGTAGAACAGTCCTTGGGTGCCGTCGTTGGGTTGGAAATTGCGACATTTGACGTTGTAAGTTCAGAACGTTTAAGCCATAATTCTTCGCCCGGTTTAGGTAAGGTGGTGTTGGCGGTAGGGGTTAGTGTTGGAGTCGGCAAATCTTTTACCCCCTTTGCATCTCCAACTGAGCATACCTTAATCTGTAACCAATAGTCTTGTGATGAAGGAATCTGCTCTTTTTGCACTACCTGTAATAAACTCGCTGGTGGTGCATAAATTGGTACTGGCTGTTGGGAAGTTGTACTCTTATCAGTAGGCGTTGTTTTACTTCTAATCAGATTAATTTCTGTTTTAGTATTGATTAACCAATTTTGGTCTATTTTGGCGAGTCTTTGGGAATTATCATCAATTAAAGTTTGGGGACTGTTGGGGGTTCTTGTATTTGTTGATGCTACTGGTGTTGACTCAACATTTCTGCTTAATAATGTTTGCCTCCAGAAGTATCCTAATGCACTACCCAGAATCGTTAGTAAAGCAATTATTCCTAACATTAGGGGTAATTTAGAAACTTGAGGAACAACTTTTTTAGTAATTACTTGGGTTTTCTGATTGGAAACATTTTGTGTTGCCCCAGCTATACGGGAAGAATCAACTGCCGGAATTAACGAAATATCCGCAAGACTTGCTTCTAATGGTGACTTTGGCTCGGAATATTTAGTTTGGCAATGCATTAAGCCAATAGTCACATTGTCATGACCATTTTGATTGTTAGCAATCTCTAACATTTGCTTGGTAACGCTAACTACATCACCCTTGTTGTTGAGTAATGGCAAAATTTCCGTTTCCCAGTATTGTTCGATACGGTCAAAATCACTTAACCCGTCGGAACACAATAGAAAAACACAATCTTCATCAAGGATAAACCGCTGTGCTGTTGGGTGTAAAGCACTACTTGCATTCATCCCTAATGCTTGTACTAATGAACCAGAAGCAGCTTGCTGTACAGCATCGCGATAAATCGCGTAGCCCAATCGTACTTCGCGGGAAGCCACATCATCGTCAAGAGTTATTTGGTGACAGTTATTGCGGGTAATTAAGTAAGCGCGACTGTCCCCAACGTGAGTAATATACATGGAATGGGCAACTGGTAATGCTATGACTACAGTGGTTCCCATACGTTGTCGTCCTTGACGATTTTCGCTGTCGTTACGCTGGCTAATTTTATCGTTAGCAGCAGCAGCAGCCCGTTCTAAGTCCGTAAGTAGGGCAGCCGAATTAATATGATCTCCTGGTAAATTTGCTAGTTGACTTACCTGCTGTTGAATCGTCTCAATCGCTAAATTAGAAGCTACATTGCCTCCTTCATGTCCACCGATACCATCACAAACAATAGTTAAAGCCGACTTTGATGGTGGTTTGGAGATAGTAGTACCACTTTGGGGGTAACAAGCATCTTCATTCCGTTGACGGCTAGTTCCTTTATCAGTCACCGTAAACACTTTGATGGTAGAATCGTGGGATTGGCTTAATGATGTTAATCCCCGGTCTAAAAGACCAACTAACTGTTCGCTCGAATGTATTTTCCCTTCAATTAACAAACCACAAACTTCCCCCAGAAAATTGCGAATCGCAGGTTGTGCTTGTGCAAGTAACTGTTGTTGCCAAAACTCTCCTAAAGCTGACAAGGCTGGTGTACTTTCCCCATCAGAACTTAATTCTAATAACCTGACTATCGAACCTTCTACCCGAACCAAATTTTTTGCCAGTAAGCTAGAACCAACACCAAAACTTACCAAAGGTTGCCATAATTGGGCTATTTGCCACAGCCAATTAAGTTGCCGTAGGGACGTTGCATTCTTCCAAGCATCTGTCAATTTGCCACACAATTTTACTTTGAGCGGCGCTTCACTCAAAATAACCGGGGGTTTCTCTAAAAGTAATATTTCTGTAGAGGTGTTACCGACATTTAAAGTCAACAGCCCGTAAACTTGAGGAACGTGTAAGCGATAGGGAATTAATCTCAGATAAGATTTAATCTCATCCAACCTTTGTTGTTCAGGTATTTCTGGCAGAATTCCTGGTTTGGTATCTAATAAAACATTATCTTCAATAATTAAATAACGCTCTTGTAACAATTCCCCAGAATTACCCAAAATCGAATTATCCGCCACAGCCCAGAGATAACGTTTGGGCAGAGGTGTGGAGCATTGCTGGCAAAACTTGTGGGTAAGGGGGTTAGCAGCTTGACAAAGTTCATTTGGACAGTAGAGCGTTGCCGCGTCATTTTCCATAGTTTCCCACCGAGAAGGCGATTGGCAAGTTATTGTTTATTCATAGAGAATGGCTATATGACCATTCGTATTTATATAAAACGATATATTACATTTTGACCGGGGAATGCCGATCAGCTTACTGCCCGCCGTTGCACGGCAGTGTACCGCTGATTCGCAACTTAGAACAGACACGAGAGTAAATAGTATAGCAATTTATAAATTTCGTCCTTGTAATTAGCCATAATAATAAGCCTTTTAAAGAAAGTATATAAAAAATTACCAACTCTGGCATGATGCTCATACCATTTTGTAGGCAAAC
This sequence comes from Plectonema cf. radiosum LEGE 06105, assembly GCF_015207665.1. GTDB lineage: Bacteria > Cyanobacteriota > Cyanobacteriia > Cyanobacteriales > Nostocaceae > Rivularia > Rivularia radiosa_A. The sequence continues at coordinate 53,076 of NZ_JADEWL010000018.1, read as the reverse complement.
ATTCTCTCAGAAAGAATCTTGCCATACACTTTATTGAATATTATTTCTTAATTATTTATTTGTTTTCTACATATATTTCTACTTTACAAATCATTAGACATTTAAAAAAATAAATATTTATATTTTTTTAGTTATCTAAATATATCGTCCTAATAAGCAGTTCGTCTCTCATTTATTACCTTAGGGTTTGCTCCCCCAAAGTGAGGTTTTGTTTAAATATGTTTAAGTTTATACAATTTTAACAATCTGCTGATGCCAATAAAGATGAATTCCAGTGCAACTTTCCGCCGATGCCTTATCATCACAAAGCATTCGGCAGAAAGGATTATCAACTATACAAAAATTATCTCGGAGCAATCCTTGGATTTTAAGGACTTAAGCATTAATTAAAATTTGTGTACAGTCTCAGTAAACAAGCAATTCTAATTATTTTCATCCGCTGCGAGTCGGGGAAGCCCCATACTGTAATTGCTGACTCGTCCGGATATGTTGTAGCTAATTGAGCCAAGTTGTAGAAGCGAACGCACAAAATGCTCTAAATCCGAGCCAATACGACGTAAATTATAATCAGTTAAGTCCGCACCGCTGTTAGCTTCGACTAATTCATCAAATTTACGATATACAACCTGTAAACTGTCCTCACTCCAGGTGAATTCATTATCTGGGTCAACATCTAAAGTTAACACCTGATTGCTAGGAATTAATTCACCATCTTCAACTTCTGCCGCAAAAATACGGATATGGCGAGTTGTTGATTTGAGCAGCATCTGCTTATCCATAGGAGCTTTTTTTAATAAAGGTTAAGTAACACTGCAATTATTGTAGACTCTAAATTCTTGCTTGAAACCTCAACTACAGCAGTAGCCAAAATAGGACATTTCCCTGTTAAGAGTTAAGACTTGCGGCTAGCCTGTTCCCTTAATCTGGATTTCTCACAAGTAAGTGGTAAGCGTTGAGTGACCGATTGATTTTCCCACTACTCACTACTCACTCTTACTACTACTTCCAACTTCCTTCTTGTTTGTGAGAAATGTGGGTTAAGAACAAAATATGATGTCTTAACCAATATGACCATTGCGATACGATCGCAGATTGTTCAGTCAACAAACCCGTTACCATCATAGACTTTAATCCAAATATTAAATAAACGCCGATGATTGTTTTAATTCCATTGGCTTAAAAGAGCTGGTGTTTTGATCAATTGGGGAACCAGGAATTGAACATAAAAGTCACTCTGGTAAGCTTGAATCGCCGCTTGTTGTAAAGGGATTACAATTACTTAGCCCTCTTATTGATCAAAAATAATTTAGGAGTGGTGTTAATTGATGCTCCTTTACTAAAATTACCCTCAAAATTTTTGGTCTTAACGGTCAATTGTATTTTTTTGATGAATAAAACATACATATAGTAGTTTCACGGAATTGCTAAACAACAACATTAGGCTATAGTCTAATAAAATGATTTCAGCGTTTTTACTTACGTAGTATTACTCTTATTTTAGTTAAAAGTAAAACTGTTGTTGACGTGGAGATAAGTTTGATGTAAAAACCTTTAAAAAGCTCTAGCAAGTTCTTACAGAAACTTCATTGTATAGAAGTTTAAAAACTGAATAATAGTTTATGGTTTGCTAGAACTGTAAGGAGCGCATGAACATCAAAATTATAGACAATCAAAGTCTACTTAAAAACCACCAACCGGAGAGTGAAATGCAACACAAATAAAAATGGATAATTTTTCTTCTTGCAAAGTCAGACACTACTTTCGATTTCAAACAAAATATAAAGAACTTTTGCTTGAGATAAAACTCCTCAACCCTTATGAACAACGAGTAAAGGAATCGTAACAATTATGAACTCGAAAGCATTACCACGCCAAATAAACAACGTCGAAGTAGGTGTTTATGAGTGCGAAATCAATCTCAAATTTCGGCTGATTGAGGAAAAGAGTTTACTGCGCGATCGCGAACAACTCTTGCAAGTACTGCTAGAAGCACTAACTGAAGGCTCCGACGACTTTTTAGAGATATTGCAGCAGGCTGTTAAACTTCATGAGACAACTGAGTTGAAAGCTTCACCGCAAATGCGACGACAGTTAATGCGGTTGCGTAATTCCAACGAAATCAATCAATAGCTAACATTGCTGTACAGAGTAGCGGTAAATTGTGTAGCTAAGAAAGAGAAAAGTTTTGGTAAATGTTTAAGTTTAAATCCGGAACTTAATTTTTTCCCACAACAAACAAACTGGTATCACTCAAGGCTACTGTTGTTAACCTGGGTTTTGCCGAATCATTCTCGAAAGCGTCTACCCAGCATCTACTTTGTTTGTTACGGGGTTGCGTCTACAAGTAACCTCAATGTTGGTGAAAGTAATGTATGGAAGTAATTGGGTGCCTACTAATCATCATTCTGGTCTTGCTTCAAGGCAGGGTTACAATCTACGAAGAATATTGACATACCAGGGAAGAAGATATTTAATCGGCATTGCACGAAAACTGTAGTATTCGTACCCTCCTTTAAGAAGGAATAAAATAACATAGGCAATTCCAGCATACGTTACCTCGAAAAGCATCTCCTAATTTTTGCTCTTTTCTTCATGGCATCAAGATAATAGTTCCCCAATTAAGCTTACCTAGAGTTGAAATAGAAGTAGTGCATGGGATGAGTCAGCATGAGTAAACTTTCATCCCATACATACTTTGATTTATCGACTAGATGACTTTGTTTTGTTTAGATACACGGAGGAAAGATTTTTTCTACTGGATACGTTTAATTTATACGTAAGGTTTGATTAGTTTTAAATTCTCGGTATAAATCATCTTCCCTTTACAGTTCACTACTTAATGATTACCTATCTTTTAATACCTGTAAATACGGTAAATTACTTAACTTTAATTCAGCTTAATTCAAGTAAATCCTTTTAAAATCAAATACAGGGATTTAATTTCAATAATATAAAGGTTAAAAATTTATCTGTTGACACAGGGAAAGCAAAAAGAAGCAGAAAAAAACTGAAAGTTACATTTATTGCTTGAGTAAATACTGAAAATCGAAATTGGTTTGATTAATTAGCTAAACCATGTTCTAAAGCAAACCGCACTAACTCAGTACGGCTATTAGTCCCGGTTTTACTAAACAAACGGCTAACATACTTTTCTACATTGCGAACGCTTGTCTCTAAACGTCTAGCAATTTCTTTATTCATTAATCCTTCAGCAACCAGATTTAAAACACTTTGTTCTCTGGGAGTTAAGTCAATATTGAAAGGTGGACTTGATTGAGTAATGCCAGTTTTTTGAGTCAGTAGAGCCTTGATTTGGGCTATCTGAGAAGCTAGTTCGGCTAAGTCTGGCGTTTCTCCTTCCTCCCCACCAGAGCTTGTTTTGGCAATGCGACGAGCAAGCAAATTCTCTACTATTGCCACTAACTCATCTGGATCGAAAGGTTTGGGTAAATAAGCATCAACACCAGCTTGATAACCTTGAATGCGATCGCCAGTCATTCCTTTTGCAGTTAAAAATATCACTGGTAATGTTTTAAACCGAGTATCATCTCGGAGTTGCTTGAGAAATTGATAACCATCCACTTGAGGCATCATAATATCGGAGATTACCAAATCTGGTGTATTTTGTTGCATCCAATCCCAAGCATCACGGGCGTTACTGGCAACCTGAACTTTGAAATTACTCGCTTCTAAGTAATCTTTCACGGCTTCGCGCAATCCGGGTTCATCATCTACCAGTAACAGTTGTGGTGTCATCTCGATTGTCCTGTATTGTACTTTTCTCAATTTAGCGAAATTTGGCAACAGTTATCAGTGAACAGTTATCTATTATTCATTCTTCAAAGCCATTCAATTTTCTCGGCTTGAGCAGGTAATTGCGCTTGCTGCTGTCCTAAGTAACGCGCTCTGGCTGTCAACAAACCAATTGGTGTGTTTACTAAGTCTACAAGGCTAGCTTTACCAAATAATGCTTTTAAACTGTTTTTAGGTACTTCTTTAACTAACCAACGCGCTAAGCCATAGTAACATTCATTAAGTGTGATCTCTCGCATCAATTCTACGCCGTGTAGCTCATGGAGATAGCTGTTTGAACGCCCATAACGTCGCCATTGACTCTTAAGTTCCTTTAATGTGGTTCGATGACGGTGCTGGACGATTGCTGTGGGCGCAAATTCTAAACTTCCCATCTCAAGCTGCAAAATTCGCCAACATATATCAGCATCACCTCCAGTTGTCAGGTAGGGACGGAATAATCCTGCTTTTTCTAGCCCTAACCGACGAATTGCTAAATTTGCTGTTTGTCCGTAGGCACAAAATTTATTTGCTAATGTATGTTTTTGCGATAAAGTTTCTTGCCGGTCTGCGTATTTCTCCAATAAGCTATTACCAGGTAACGCTGTAATTTCACCAGCGACAATTAGCACATTTTTATTGACAAAAGGCTGAATCAATGCATCTAACCACTGTGGTTGAGGACGGCAATCAGCGTCAGTAAAGGCGATAATTTCCCCTAGGGCTTGACGAATACCCGTGTTGCGTGCAGCGTAAGAACTTTGGATATTGTTTTCACTCAAAGCCCGAATTTTAATTGGGCAATTTTCTAACTGGAGTTTTAATAATTCAGATGTACCATCGCTACTGTTATTGTCTACCAATAAATACTCTACCCGTTGTTTTGGATAAGTTTGAGCGCCGAGACAATTAATTAATTCTGGTATATCTGCCGTACCATTATAAATAGGAACTACTACCGATACCTGCGGTTTAAAACTATTGGTAGCGGTTGTGTTTAATGACTCGTTGTTCATGAATTGAATTTTTTTAAATAGGAATTATTAGTCAAGGAGGAAATAATTACTAATCCTCTAGTTTCAAGTATTCCCAATCAAAAAACCATTATCTATCAATTTTAATAAATCGAGAATGTTCTAGTACTCCACGACATAAGTTTTGAGGGGTTTGTTCGTCTATCGACGTGCTGTAGAGACGTTATACATAACGTCTCTAGACAATTTTGGGAAAAACTAACCATTAATTATGAATGGTTAGCGAGGGTGCGTTCACGTACTTATAGGGGTATCCGATAGAACAGTGAAAATCCCCACGCTTTTAAGCGCAGGGAGTGTCAAATAAATAACCATCTTTAATATGGCAGCAGAAAGCTACCCAAAAAAGTCTAACAATGGGTAGCTTTGACCAGAAATTAAATTACAGTTTTATATCCACTACCAAAGCCTCTAAGACAAATAACCGATAGCTAATAAATTATTTAAGGCTTAGGTAACACCACAGATTTGCGAGAAAGTTGATTTTGCTCCCCAGATGCAAAATAGTTGTTTGATAAAATCGACAGCGCACGGGCATAATGAGGGTCTTGATTTGTTCCCAGCAATTTAGGATCGGAAGCAAGTTGACGTTCCTGCGATGCTGTCAAATCCATTTGTATATCGGGTGTAATTCCCTTTTTATTGATATCAGTTCCTTTAGGAGTATAGTAATGAGCAATGGTAATTGCTACACCAGAACCATCTGCTAGTTGATGGACTGATTGTACTAATGCTTTTCCAAAAGTTTTAGAACCAATTACTGTTGCTCGCTTGTTATCTTTTAGTGCGCCTGTAAGAATTTCACTGGCACTAGCTGAATTGCCATCTACTAAGACTACTAGCGGAAGATTTGTCAAAGCTGTACTGTTAGCTTTGGTCAATTCACTTCCACCTTTACGGTCTTCTGTACGAACAATATCACCTTTATCAAGCCACATCCGAGCAATTTCAATGCTTGCATTTAACAAACCACCTGGGTTTCCTCGCAAGTCTAGCACGAAGCCATCAACGTTACTCGCGTTCAATTGACGGATAGCACGCTGCATTTGCTCTGCTGCATGAGCGCTAAATTCCCGCAAACGAATATAACCAACCTGCCGATTACCTTCTTTTCTAAGGGTATACATCACAGTTGGTACTTCAATAGTCGATCGCGTCAACTTGATATCAAATGGTTTTTGAGTAGGTCTTCCTAAGCGCAAATTGATCGATGTACCCACCTTACCTCGAATTAATTCCGAGGCATCCTCTATTTTCATATTTTTGGTGGTTTTTCCGTCAATAGCCAAAATCACATCACCTGCTTTGATACCCGCTTTTAATGCCGGAGAGTTTTCTAAAGCCTCTACAACTGTTAAAAGCTGGGTTTGTTGATCTACCTCCATGCGAATACCAATCCCGGAAACTTCCCCAGAAGTCTGAGAAGTCAGAGTTTGATAATCTTGGGGATCCATAAAACGAGTGTATGGATCATTCAATTTTTTCAAAGTTTGACGAATTGCACTATAAGCTTGCTCGCGATTAGTATAGTTATTTTTTAACAAAGTCTTTCTGGTAGCTATCCAGTCTTGGTTGTTAAATGAGCCATCCACATATTCGCGATTTACTAATTGCCATACTTGGTCAACAATGGCTTTAGGGCTATCCTGTAGAGCAGCTTGAACGGAACGACACCAAACTGGACCAAATACAGACACTGCTGCTGTGGTGGCTATTGCTCCACTCATCAAAGCCGATTGCAGCGGTGAGTAACGTTTCGCTGATTGTTTCATTTATGTTTGCACGAATGATTGTGTTTTTGACAGTTTAGCAATCAGATAATCCTGAAACTGATAAGTTTTGCCATGAGGAATCTGACTTTTTGAGGCTTATTCTTGAAGTTTTTCTCAAAACACGCTTGTTAGCTCTCAATGCCGGTTTTTTAACTTAGTCGTCGGTACTCCGCCTTTCTTCGACGGAGCCTGCAACAACCGGCGTTCTCCGGTCAATTTCCTCCGCAAGCTTAATTCATTCCTATGCCACTTTCATCAGTGTCATACTAGCACTGAATTTTACTTTGTTTAATAGAGACTATCACTTAGCTATATAAGTTACATTTACTATGGAATTTACCAAAACTACAACAGACTATTTTATTCGGGTTTACCATGAATCGTAAAGTAAAAAATGACCGATTTTTTCAAGTTAGAAGACAATTTCAAAAATGGTGGCGTTTTTTACAAAGATTTACGATTGTTATGAGCTTGATAGTTACTATTTGGTTATTTTTTACTAGTATAACTGTATTTTTTGCCTCTTCCAAGCCAGTAGATGCTTTTTTCGTTTTGGGTGGTAGCATCAAACGAGAGATATATGTTGCCCAATTAGCAGAAAAATATCCGCAAATCCCCATTTTAATTTCTAGTGGTTCTCTCGATCCTTGTATTTGGCTGATTTTTCAACGGCAAGCTGCACCTATGAGTAATGTTTGGTTAGAAAAATGTGCTGACTCCACTTTTGATAACTTTTACTATAGTATTCCAATTTTGCAGAATTGGGGCGTGCATAAGGTGAAATTAATTACTTCTATGACACATTTACCAAGAGCTAAATGGATAGCACAAATACTTTTAGGCGCTCACGGAATGTGGGTAGAACCTGACATAATTCAAGAACAAGGTATTCCAGGAAATCGGGAACATTGGTTGAAAACTGGTTTAGATGTTACTCGTAGCTTAGTTTGGGCAGGATTAAGTCAAATCATCAAACCGCAATGTTCTCATGTCATACAGTTAAATAAAGTTAATTTACAAGAATGGCAAAGTCGTGGTTTTAAATGCGAACGTCAAGGAAATTTGAAAGTTACAACATTTTAGATTTTAGATTTTAGATTTTAGATTTTGGATTTTGGATTGAGAGTTAGGAGTTACTACTACCGGAGTTTGCAGTATTACCCCCAACCCTATTCCCTATCAATTGATAATTGATGATTGATATCGGTACTTTATTGAAATAATGTTTTTGAAATTCTTCTTCCCGTATTGCTGCAATAAATTTTTCGATGGCATCTGTTGTTTTATCAGTAGAATTTTTCTCATCTTTATGGCTAAATATCAAGTAATTATCTTCTGCTTTGATTGTATATCCTAAATTTTTTAAAGCTTGAAAACCTAAATGTAAGGTTTGGTTACTCATTGATAATTTTTCTAATATTTTTATGCGGGTAACGGCTTGATTAGTACGACACAAATATTTAGCTATTCCTACAAGTTTAAACCAAATTTCTTCTGGTGGTTGGGGATTAGTTTTTGACCACGCTAATGCTAAGGGTTGTTGTTTATGAAAGGAACGTCTTAACCATACTCGTAAATCATCCCAACGAGTTGGACATTCTTTAACCATAAGGGGAGAATCGCATAATGATGGATAGTTATTCGGGGGCATATTTCGCCAGTCTAAAATAAATGACAAACTGTTATCAACTGGATTAATTGCATTTTTAGCAGGGCGTACTGTTATCAATCGAATTTCATAACGTTTTTTAAAAGTGTTATAGTCTAGCTCAACTATACAATCACATTTCTGGGGTGGTAATTCATCTTTATAATGTCCCCACCAGATGCCGGAAAAAGTATTTGTAGTCGAGTCGTCTCGGATATTAAATTCTGTTTTGATGTACTGAATTTTTTGACCCCGCGAATCTTCTTGATTACGATGCCAAGTATTTTCAAACCAACAGTTTTTTATCAAAAGTTTTGGTACTGGATTACCCATTCCGCAGGGTTCAAGTAATTTTAATTCTAAAAATAATTCCTTCCCTAAGTCTGCAACGGTAACGATTAAATCTGCTTCGACTGTTGGTTTTGGTGTTATACCTCCGCTTATTTGTCGCAACCGCTGGTTAATTGCTTGTGTAAATAAAGCAATATTTTCTACTGGAATACTCAAACCTGCTGCAAACGGATGTCCTCCGAAACGATGCAGTAAATGTGCTTGATCTTTGACTAATTGATATAAATCTACTGAGTTAACTGAACGTGCTGAACCTCTTGCTAGGGTTAGGGATGGGGGTGATGGGGTGAAATTAATATTCTCTTTGTCGTCTTCTACTACTTCTTCTGTACTTAGTAAAATCGTCGGTCTTCCTGTATCTTGTGCGACTTGTCCTGCAACTAATCCCAGAACACCAACCGCCCATTGAGGGTCTGCGAGAACTATAACACTGGTGGTTGATAAGTCTATTTGAGAAAGCTTTTGAGCTACTTGACTGCCTACGTCTTTTTGCAAAGATTTACGACGGGTGTTTGCGAGTTCGGTGATTTCTGCTAGTTCACAAACGCGCTGATGCTCCCTACTAGTTAGTAATTCTACGCAAAAGCTTGCGTCTCCTTGAATACGACTGACAGCATTGATTCGCGGTCCCAAACCAAAGGAAATATCTGTAGGGCGATCGCCATTTTTCTGACACAATTCTAGCAGTCTGCCTACACCTGGTCTTCTTCTTGCTACTGGTGGTTTTTTAAAGTCCTGTTGTAGTTGTCCAATTCCTAATTGCGCTAAGTAACGACAATCTCCGCTCAATTGTACTAAGTCGGCGATTAATCCGACTGCTACTAAGTCTAATAAATCTTCTAATGGCTGTTGCGGTATTTGTGGCAAGCTGATGTAAAGAGCTTCTACTAGTTTATAGGCTACCGCTACTCCGGAAAGATGAAATAGTTGATGGGATTCGGGTAAATTGCGGGGATTAATAATTGCGGTTACGGGTGGACGTTCTGGTAGTAAGGTGTGATGGTCTGTAACAATAATATCTATATCTAAGTTGTTTGCATAGATGATTTCATCAATATTAGTGCTGCCAGTATCGCAAGTAATTATTAACTGGCATCCCTGCTGTTTAAGCTTTTCGATTCCGTGAATATTCAGTCCGTGAGATTCTGTTAAACGATTGGGAATGTAGTAATTTAACTGCGTATTTTTGGCAAAGAATTGTCCTAAACCATCCCACAATACTGCTGTAGAAGTGATACCATCAGCGTCGAAATCTCCCCAAATTGTCACTTTCTCATGGTTATTTCGGGCTTGTTGCAATCTTTCTACAGCTAAGTGCATTTCTTGTCCAAATTCAAAGGGACTTGCACTTTGATAAGTTTGAGGATTAATATGATTTTCTAACTGAATTTTATCTCTAATTCCTCGTTGCCATAATAATTGTGCAGCAAAATTACCTTTTGATGTAGATATATATGTTTGAACTAATTCTAGGAACCATTTTGGTGGTTCTTCGGTTGATTTAAGAATCCATTGTTGTTCGGACATTATCATATTTTGATCACGGATTGTAAGGGATTTCACGGATTCCACGGATTTAATTACCCATTACCAATTACCAATTACCAATTACCCATCTAAATCTAAATCTAAAATTTTATCAGCTTAATTGATTTTCTTCATCAAATTCTTTCTCTATAGGTTTAATAATCGTTTCACCACCAATTAGTTCTTGTTTGCGTGCGCGGATAGAATTAGAACGTCTGTAACCAGCCCTTTCTGCTTTTTGATGTTCGTATTCTATTAACCTGCCATATTGTTCGTGTTTGCTTAAATTCATCGATAAAAAAATATGTTGCCGTGTATTGCCAAAACCTTTACGATGAAAGAACTTAACCGCTGGAACATTCGCTGGATCTGTATCTGCAAGCATAAATCTTGCACCGTCTTCAATCATACGCGCAATCAGATTATCAACTAACTTATCTGCTACCCGACGACGTTGAAATTTCGGATTTACTCCCAACCACAAAATATAACCATAAGTCCAAGATGCTTTACTAATAATTGTTCCTAAAATAAATCCTGCTAATTCTTGATCAACCTCAGCAACCAAACAATATTCTGCATCTGTATTGTAAAGTCCAATTACCTCCCATTCATCCCAAGTTCTATATAAATAAGGATACAAATCACTAGTGAATAATTGTTCACCCAAATGAAAAACTGGCGCAATGTCATCAATTTTCAATTCACGAACGTAAACTACATTGTTATTTTCTGACTGCATAAAATAATTAAGAAGTTATTAACCTTTGATAGGTACTTCTTGAATGTTAGCTAAGTTAACTAATCTTACATCGACTCCAGGTAAGTTTTCAGACGATGATTTTGTATCAGAAACAACAATCTGTCTTTGACAACGAGAAGCATACTGACAATAATTGCACGTTTTGCTACCTTCGGATAGTTGAGGAAATTGTTCTCCTTGTTGATAAGCTTCCAGCCATTGAGTTAGCCGATTTAAATGTTGATTGAGTTTCTTTTTGGTTTGCTGATGCTGCGAAGAATTATAACTAAATTTAATGTTGTGTGGTTTGCTTTGAGACTGGACAAACCAATAAGTCATGGAAATCTTTTCTGGTGGATAATCGCTGGTTTCTGCTAATAGGTACAAATAAAGACGTGTTTGCCAATTGTATTGCAGTTTACGTTTACTTTCCGGTTTGGGATAAGTTTTCCAGTCAAAAATCTCTGCTTGTTCTGGATTTGCAATCAATAAATCGTAAATAGCCGTCAGTAGATAATTTTCTACTTGCAATGTACGGTAATGTTCGCTTTCGCGAAACGTTTCGCTATTTGCTATTTCTTCTGTTAAAATTTCTGGTGCTGCGATCGCAAAAGCTTTTATCCAATTTTGCAGTTGCAAAATATCATGATCTTTTTTGTCATTCTCATCAGCTTGCAAAAATTTATCAATTTCTAAACCCATTTCTTGCTGCTGCATCAGTAAGTGAAAGCGACTACCCTGCAACTGTTTTTCTTGATTTTCTGGGTTGATTGGGGGACGGAGTTGTTCTAAATAAGTATGTTGAAATTCACGGGGACAACGTTCTAATAAGTTAAGTTGTCCTTGAGAAATTCGCAGTAATTGATTTTGTGGCAAATTAGTTATGGAAATCATAATTTGTAAATTGATTTGTGTTATAAGTACATGGTATTGTTATGTTTGTATCATGAAAAATTTAGTTAGTCGTGTTTGTTTTCTTTTAGTTGTATTACTTGGAATTCAGTCTTCAAAAGCAAATACTCTTCGACATGATTTTGAAGAAACCTTATTTCAGAAGGGAGATGTTTGGAATGCTTTAGAAGCTTGCTGCGAACATTCTTATAAATATTCAACTACTACGTTTTATCAAGGAAAACAATCCGCTAAATTTGAATTGCGAAGGGATGACAAAGAGATTCATGACAGTAAGCGTTCCGAACTTGCCACAAGATTAGAAGAACCTGGGGGTGATAATTGGTATCGTTTGAAAATGTTTATCCCAGATGATTGGGAAACTGATTCCGATTCATTTGAAATTATCACTCAATGGCACAGTTATCCTGATTTTGATAAAGGAGAAAATTGGCGAAGTCCACCTTTATCAATGGGTATTAAAGGTAATAAAATTAATATACAAAAACAATGGGATTCTAAGGAAGTAACACAAAACAACACTCCGGAAGGTAAGTCAGTTTTATGGGAAGGAAACTTAGATGATTTGAAAGGGAGATGGGTTGAATGGACTTTTCATATGAAATGGTCTTATTTACAGGATGGAATCGTAGAAGTTTGGCAAGATAAACAAAAAATTGTGAATAGTAAAGGTGCCAATTCTTATAATGATCAAAAAGGTGTTTATTTAAAAATTGGTATATATAAACCAGATTGGAAATACAATCCCCAAAAATCTGTTGTCGATTCTCGAATAATTTATTTTGATGATGTAGAAGTTGGCTACGGCGAGAAAATTTCTGGCTTTTAATAACACTTAATAATCACTACTTTCAACCTCCAACCTTTAACCTTTAACCTTTGACCTTTCACCTATTCCCTGTATCCATAAAAATAAAAAGGTAAAAGGTAAAAGAACTAAGTTTAGCTTTGTTCCTTTTCCTTTTTCCTTTATTCGTACCTGATGCTTATTTCATATTAGCTCGCGCATCTCGTACTGCGGCAAAGAAAAACAAAATTGTCAATGGAATACTAATTCCCAAAATAATCGCCGTATTTTGCATTCCTAAATCTGGTTGTCCCGAAGTCAGTTCAAAAATTGAACCAACTGCTGCGATCGCAGCAATGCAAGAACCAAGTAAAAACAAACCCGCAATTGGAGTCATCGTGTTCATAAATTTTCCCCCTATGCTATTGATTTTACAGCTTGATGGGAAAAACCATACTTGGATAGCTCTTGGTTCAAAATTAAGGTGTTTTCTACTCGATCTACAAATACCACACCGTTAAGATGATCCATCTCGTGTTGGATACAGCGTCCGAGTAAATCCCCAACTTTCAAACTTTGGGGACGACCATTTTCATCTTTATAGGTAATTTCTACCATTTCAGGACGTTTAACATCCAGATAAACACCTGGAATGCTTAGACATCCTTCTTGTTCTACGCAGATGTTACCGTAGACTTTTTTAATCATTGGGTTAATTAAAATCAATGGCGGATTAGCTGCGTTATCCGGTTCAATATCTATAACGATAAGTTGTTTGTGAACTCCGACTTGGGGTGCAGCTAAACCAATACCGTCATTGCTGTACATCGTTTGCAGCATTTCGCGCACCAATCGACGAATTTCGTCATCCACCCTTGATATGCGCTTTGCAGGTTGTCTTAAAACCTTATCCCCCAAGTAATGAAGTTCCAAGGGCGGATTTTTTAACTTTTTTTTCTCAACAGCGATCGCAGAGGACATAGTTTTCTAACTCACAACTATCAACGTGAAATGGTTCCGCTTTACTTTATATTAGCAACCAGGTGCATCGGCAGGGGGTGGATTAGGAAACTCCGCTTAGGCGATTGTTTGATCAGATTTTTTGAGCATCTTAAGTATTTAATTAGATAATCGGCTAATGAGATATAAATAAGTCATTGGTTATAAGTTTAAAACAGGCAAATATCTGACATTAAGCCTTAGTTATGACATCTATATTTGGATAATAATTAAAGTACAATAATTGAGATTTGATTTAGATTTGACATATTATTGAATTTTACAGGGCGGAAAGTTGATTAATGAATTTAGCTCGTTTTTCTACCGGAATTGTAGGCTTTGATGAAATTCTTAAGGGGGGTTTAATCCCAAAGCGAGCTTATTTAGCAAGGGGTGGTCCGGGTTGTGGTAAAACTATTTTAGGATTGCACTTTTTGGCTGCTGGTATCGCAAAAAATGAGACAAGTCTTTATATTACTTTAGGAGAACCAGCAACACAAATTAAAACGAATGGTGCAATTCTGGGCTTTGATACTGAAGCGATCAATTTTCTGGATTTAAGTCCCGGTGCAGATTTTTTCAGGCAAATCCAAACTTATGATATTTTTTCCGCTGCGGAAGTTGAGCGAGAACCTACAACTCAAAGAATTATCGAGACTGTAGAATCACTTAAGCCAGTAAGAGTTTTGATTGATTCGATGACACACTTTCGCTATTTGTGTACTGATGATTTTCAGTTTCGTAAACAAGTATTATCATTTGTACAATTTTTATTGCAAGCTGGCGCAACGGTATTATTTACTTCTGAGAGTAGTCGAGAAGCTCCTGATGATGATTTACAGTTTATTAGTGACGGAGTAATTGACCTGCATAATTCCTTACAAGGAAGAAGTATTAGCGTTACTAAGTTTCGTGGTTCTAATTTTCTCCCTGGTTTACATTCGCTACGTTTAACTTCTCAAGGAATGCAAGTTGCTCCCAGATTACAACCACAAATTTTTAAACGAGAATTCAATCTTGAAACAATTTCGTCTGGTATACCAGAATTAGATGAATTGCTCCATGGTGGTATTGAACGGGGAACTGTAACAATTGTAACTGGTCCGACGGGTGTAGGTAAAACTACTTTAGGACTCCAGTTTATGAAAGAAGCAGCAGGAAGAGGTGAACGTTCGGTAATTTATAATTTTGAGGAAAATGAAGAAACTTTATTGGCTCGTTCTCAAGGGGTAAATATTCCGATTCATGCAATGATTGCAACTGGTAATTTGTCTATTGTCAGAGTTGAACCTCTAGACTTGACTCCTGACGAATTTGCCAATCTAGTACGTTACGAAGTAGAACAAAATAAAGCTCGTATTGTGATGATTGACAGCATTGCAGGTTACAGACTTGCCATGCGTCGTCGTGAAGATTTGGTGATTCATTTGCACGCTTTGTGTAAGTATTTACAAAATATGGGTATTACGGTAATTGTAGTTAATGAAACAGAAAATATTACGGGTGATTTCCGCGTTATTGAATTAGGTATTAGTTATATTGCAGATAATATTATTTTCTTACGTTATTTAGAAATTGATGGCAAAATGCAAAAAGCTATTGGTGTATTGAAAAAAAGGTTATCTGATTTTGAAAAAAGTTTGCGAGAAATAGAAATTACTCGTTATGGGATTAAAATTGGTAAACCATTAATTAATTTACGAAAAATTCTTAGTGGTACTCCAGAATGGGTAGATATAAATGATAATAAAATATGAATTTAAGCCTTTTTTTTTGATAGTAAGCAGCAATATTCGGAATTTAGAATTAGTTAATCAATTTGTGAGCAGAGGAATTAGGGATGAAAAAGATTTTACTACTTCTCGAACACAAGCAAAATCGATGTTTGCTATCCCATTCTTTGCAAGAAGCAGGTTATGAAATTTTTTATCCATCTGCTAATGATGATTTATTAAAGTTAGATAATTCTTTAAAATTAGATAATTCTTTTGATTTGTGTATTCTTGGTCCTAGAGCTTTAGATAAATTCAGCCATTGGGTAGAAGCAACCAAAAAAGCAGAAGAACCTGTTTTTCTACCGTTTCTTTTAATGACATCCCGCACTGACGTGAAAATGGTAACGCGACATCTATGGAAAATTATTGATGAGTTGATTACTAATCCCATAGAAAAAGTCGAATTGCAGGTGCGTATAGAAGCTTTATTACAAAGACGACAGTTATCATTAAAATTGAAAGCTGCTAACGATAATTTAAGAAATCTCAACGAATTAAAAAGCCGTTTTATTTCAGTTGCATCTCACGAGTTTCGCAATCCGCTGCATATTATTTTAGCCTACGCGCAAATGCTTTATCGTGGAAGTGAAAAGTTAACTCCAGAAAAGAAACACGAATTATTTGGGCGCATCAAAGCATCTTCTAGTAAAATGACTAATACTTTAGATGATGTTTTAACATTAACTAAAGGAGAATTGACACAGCAAAAGTGCAATTTACAATTTTTAGATTTACCAGAATTTTGCCGTCAACTTATCGCAGAAATTGAGGTAGGTGTCGTTACTAACCACAACATTAATTTTACAATTCACGGTGAATATACAAACGCTTATTTAGATGAAAATTTACTACGTCAGATTCTCACAAATTTGCTCACCAATGCAATCAAATATTCACCATCGAATAGTAAAATAGATTTTAATTTGACTTTTCAAAGTACAGAGATTACATTTAAAATCAAAGATAAGGGTATTGGTATTCCTTTAAAAGACCAGCCTTATTTATTTGAGTCATTTCGTCGTGCTTCTAATGTTGGTCAAATTCCCGGTACTGGTTTGGGTTTGGCAATTGTCAAACAATCGGTAGATTTACACGGTGGTAAAATTACTGTTGATACTGAAGTTGGAATCGGTACCACTTTTACTGTTACTTTACCATTAATTGATACAATTGATGAGTAATATTATGTCCGAATGATTTGGTAATTGGTTATTGGTAATTGGTAATTGGTAATTGGTAATTGGTAATTGGTAATTGGTAATTGGTAATTGGTAATTGGTAATTGGTAATTGGTAATTGGTAATTGGTAATTGGGAACTCCTTCAATCCAAAATCTAAAATTGTAAGAGTTTAGAAGGTTGACTTTCTGGTTTGATATCTTTACTTCCAGGAAAAACACCTGCTGCGGATAAAATTTTAATTGCGGATAAAAGAGCTAGTAAACACACTAAAATTAAAATAATTCTATCGCTTCCTAACTCTGCTTTAGATGCATTTAAATTATTTGGGACACTAACTATTTTTGTAGGAGAATTTGATTTAAATTGAGATAATTCTTCCAATACTCTATCAACACAACTATACCTACTTCTATAGTCATAACGTACCATATTATCCAGAATATTTCTTAGCCAATCGCTCACTTCTGCTTGATGATACCAAAGGATTTCTCCGTTGATATCTGTTTGCAAATCTTGCGGCTCTATATCTGTTAACATTTGAATTGCAGTCATCCCCAATGCGTAAATATCGCTGTTATATTGTGGATTTCCTTGAATTTGTTCTACAGGAGCATAGCCCAAAGTATAAATTCTCGTCGGTGGAGTTTGTATTTGAGTAGATATTCTAGTTCTTAAAACTTGTTTAATTCCTCCTGCACCAAAATCAATTAACACTAATTTTTTATCCAAACTACGTCTGATAATATTACTAGGATTAATATCGCGGTGAATGATTTGCTTACTATGTATAAGCTGCAAAATTGTCAAAGTTTCTGTTAATAATTCAATGATATATTCCTCTGATTTTTTACCTTGTTCCAACTCTTCTTGCAAAAGTTCACCAGCAATAAACTCCTCTACTAAGAAATGTTCTTGATTTTCTTCCCAGTAATCAATAAATTGGGGAATTTGCGAATGTCCATTTAAACTCTTGAGAATATCAACTTCTCTAAGAAACAATTTCCGAGCTATAGCGTAGTTATTTGGATCATTATTAGGAAAAGTAAAATGCTTGAGAGCATAGTGATTTTGATTATCTACTGAC
Organism: Plectonema cf. radiosum LEGE 06105; assembly: GCF_015207665.1. GTDB lineage: Bacteria > Cyanobacteriota > Cyanobacteriia > Cyanobacteriales > Nostocaceae > Rivularia > Rivularia radiosa_A. Next base: position 35,472 of record NZ_JADEWL010000018.1, on the reverse strand, counting down.
TTTACCAAGTAAGTAGTTCCAAATCCTCCTTCACCCAACTTCTTAATGATTGCATAACCTCTGTGGGTTATTTGTGACAATCCCCTCATCATGACAATCCCTAGTTTACTATTGCAATATTCATATGAAGTTTTTAATTTAACTTTATAGAATCAATAATTTACCAAATTTTTTCTATTATACTAGTATAATTACTGTTACAGTTAATATTTTGACATTAAATATATTACTTAATTAATTTTAACTATTTTGCCACAAACTTATGTTTCAGATGAATAAGAACTTATTGTTTTATTTAATTATCTTTATCTGTTCTTTGTTATTAGTTTTATCTATATTTTTTCCTAATATTCTTTCTTGGTTAGTAGTAATAATTTTTATCAGTTTGATATCTAAGTTATGCTTTGACGGCATACAAACGAGACGAGATATGCTTGATAATCAAAAATTAGATCGCATTATCAAAACTCTTAATTCAGATTTAGATAGTGCTTTGAGAAAATTTTCTCCAAATCAACTATATAAAATTAATAAACTATCTTTACTAGATAAAATTTTTCGCGAAAATCAAGAATTACAAATTTGGGAAAAAAACCAACGTTACTATCACAACTTACCCAATTTATTATTAGCATTTGGCTTATTAGGTACTTTTGTCGGTATCACGATTAATTTATTTCTTTTAAGTCGTAATACAGGTGGAGAAATACCTTTAGACGAAACTTTAGAAGATATTATTGGTTCAATGGCAATTGCCTTTATTAGTAGTTTAGCAGCATTAGTTAGTAGTGTAATTATTGCAAAATTTTATCCTGGATACGATTTGGAATTATGCAAAAATAATCTATTCAATCAGTTAGAATATTATTTAGAAAATGAATGTCACATTTTACTCAATTTACCGAGTATTCAAGAAAAAATTGATGAGTTAATTCAAAGTTTATTAAATTTACCGCAAAGTATTAAAGAGTTAGAAAAATCGGTATCTGTTTCTTCTCAAAATTTGTTCACAAGTTCTAAAGGATTTCAATCAAAAACTGAGGATGCTGGTAATATTATCAAAAAAAGTTCTCATGTATTGAATGATGCAACAAGTAATTTAGTAAAAGTAACCCAAGATTTTTCAAATTTTAGTTCTACTTTAAAAACATCAACAGTATCCTTGGAAGGAGCTAGTACAGCATTAGCAAGTTATACTGAGAATTTACAAACACTTATTAACGATTTAAATAATAATTCGTCAAGAATACAAAATTTGATTAAAAGTAATCAGAATGAATTATCGAATGTATCTTTACGATTAGAAGAAAATGGCAACTCTCTTTTATCTTCAACTCAAACTTTTAATATCAATGCTTCTCAAGTTAAAGAAGCTTTAAATAATCATACAGGACAAGTTAGTATACACAATTATAACTTACAACAATTATCAATTCAGATTGTTAATAATAGTCAGATTTTACAGCAAATTAATCAGGATTTACAAAATATAGTTAATGCTTTTAAAGCTCAGAATTAATATGTATTTAAGAGTAAAAAACCGCCAAAAACACCGAGTAAGCAGAGTTAAGATATACAAAATTATTCTATTCCCTTTTGACCAGCTTTTATATGTCTAGAAGATTTAGAAGTAATTTAGCTCCAGATACATTTAATATTTGGACTTCCTTTACAGATTTAATGTCCAATGCTTTTATGGTGTTGACTTTACTACTGTTATTAAGTATGTCTAAAATTCCTAGTTTAAACCGTCAGCAACGTTTACAACAGTCAGATAATAGCAAACAAAAAATTATTGTTCTCCCCTCAGAAGAATACAAATTTGCATCTGGTAGTGCTGAATTACCCAGTAATCTCAGCAAAGATATTCAAAATAATCTGAAAGATGGTAAAATTTTACAAGCAATCAAACAGCAACTTGATAATGCTCAAAATATAATAGACATTATCGAAGTTATTGGTCATACCGATGGACAAGAAGTTGGTTCTCTTAATTGTCATCAAAAATTCGGCAGACGTGGTAACTTAGATAAAGAATTAGAAGCAGTCGCTACTCAAGCCAAAAACGTTTCTATTTTGTGTCCTGGTTCTAATACCGATTTAGGATTAATGAGAGCCTTAGCTGTAATTAAGGAGCTACAAAAAGCCCAAAATCAAGAAAAAACAGGACGATTTAAACAAGTTTCATTTCGAGCATATTCATCAGGGCAATTACTATTACCTCAAAATCGTGGCTTTGCTAAACCACAAAGAAAAGAAGATAAACAAAGACGAAGAATTGAAATTAGGTTTACTCAATTAGCTCAGGAAACTACTCCAGAATAATCTATTTTTATATATAGGATTACTCAGCAAGAAGTCGGGTTTTTATCTTAAATATTTGCTATATCAGACAATAATCGTAAAAACCCGACTTCTGATTATGGAATTTATACCCCAAATCCAGTTTTTAAAAACCAGATTTGCGATACTTTTATGGATTATCAAATATTTCTACATTATTGAAGCATCAGACAAGATTTGATCCGATTCTGCTACCATAAATTGGTTTTTATCAGCTTGACTTGTAGATTCTAAAGATTTTAATTGCTGTAAAGCGTAACTTTTATCTTGGGGGGATAAATCATTATTGTTTTCGATACTCTTTTGAATTTGAGCAAAAAGTGCTTTCATTCGTGGTGAAGCTGCTTCTCGCGAACTTTCTATTTCATTGACGACATTTGCAACATCACCACTGGTTTTAGCAAAAACTCCCTCTTGATAATTATCATCACCAATCGAAATTCCCACCGCATCCCCTTGAGGATTAATCGTGATTCCGTTATCTTCAGACATAATATCTCCTATTTGTTGGTAAGTTTGTATGTACAAATTAGGCTTTTTCAAAGCACTTTTCAATATTGCTTCTAAATTATGAATACGAGCATTTTTTTCTTTTAGCTCAATTATTAAAATAAGTAATATCGCTATTAATATATATTGGAAGCAAATTGGTAATTGGTAATTGGTAATTGGTAATTGGTAATTGGTAATTGGTAATTGGTAATTGTTTATCGTTGACTGTCAAATACTACAATCACTATAAAACTGATTTCGGAATAAATATCAAAATCAACACTCAATTCCCCAACACCGATTTAAACGGATTTTAAGGATTTCACGGATTTAATTACCCATTACCCATCACCCATCACCCATTACCCATCACCCATTACCCATTACCCATTACCCATCACCCATTACCTCTTAACCATAATTTGAAACTTTCAATAGAGGATTCATTAACCGATTAAATTCACCGTCTTTAAAACTTGCTTCCCAATTTCCAGGCAAACGTTGGGGATTCGGATCTTCTGGTGTCGGTACCCGTAAAAATATATAATCACAATTAATCGGATATAACACAGTTTGTACAGTTATACTCCAATCTTCTACATATGCTCCTGTTAAATTGGCATTTCTTAAATCCGCTTTGTCTAATTGCGATCGCACTAGTTTCGCTCTGGAAATATCCGCGTTTCGTAAGTTGGTTTCGCTCAGATTCGCTTCAATAAAACTTGCATCTTTCAGATTTGCTCCTTGTAAATTTATTCCTCGCAAGTTCCAACCGTCAAATATTTTATTTTGTAAATTCTTATTGACAACTAACTCGCGCATCTGAATATTTTCTAAATAAGTCGTATTTACTGCTGCTAAATGTACTTTTTTAATTTCAAACCAATTGGTGCGTTTAACTTTGGCTTTGGTGAAATTAGCGCTTTTGAGTTTAGCTTGAGTAAAATCAGCATCTGTTAAATCGGCATTACGAAAACTAGTTCCGTACCTCGTAATTAGAGAAATGGCAATGTTACGGACAAAATTCTGCTTTTTATCTTCAAAAATGGCGCAACAACCGATATAAGCAGACAGAATTACCAAAATTAACGATACGGTACCAGCTGCTATTCCCGCAACCGGGTTTACCATCATCGCATATACCGATACCGTACCAGCAACTAATCCCGCGAACATTACGGTAAGAGTAACCGCGAAAATTCCGGCGATCGCCCCCGTAATTGCTGCTGTAATTGTGACAAAAACTGCTCCTACCGCAGTGACGATGACGGCTACTGTTCCTGTCGCTACCACAGCGACGATTGGGGCAATTTCTATTGCTTGATTAGTGGCGGCTAATCCACTCCAGACAACGGCTACAAAGCCCGCCCAAGCTATTGCTGTAACTACTGCTAAGGCAATGGCTACCGCTAAAAAACCGCAAGCTGTCAATAGTCCCTGACGGATGCTTGATAGAAAAAATACTGATAAGATGATTAAACTTGCTACACCTACATAAAGATTTTCGCGAGCGCTATCAATTAAAATAAATCCCACTAAAGAACCACCAACAGCCGACATTAATCCACTCAGCGCCGATAGCAGTAAGGAAAATAAAATTATAATAATTGCCCAACGACGTTGTAAACCTGCTGTTGTATTGCTGAAATTTGCATCTCTGAGAATAGCGTTAGTGAAGTCAGCACCGCGAATATCGGAATAGGAGAAGTCTACACCTGTTAAATCTTGTCCTTTAAAGGATTTTCCTCTAAGTTTTACACGACGGTATTCTTGAGCCATTTTTAATCAATTACACGTCAAGAGGGGACTGTGTTTTTACTTTTTTCGCTAAATTATATCCGAGATACGCTTATCTAACAGTCAGTCGTTTAGAATCCTACCACAGTTATACGTCAACAATTACCAATTACCAATTACCAATTACCAATTACCAATTACCAATTACCAATTAAAATAAATTATTCAAATTATTACATCCTTCAAACGTGTTGAAATTCCTGACTAAGTTAGATTACCTACTCAAAGAAACTTTTTTAGGTTTGCATCGGGGTGGGTGGATGAATTGGGCGGCTATAAGTACTGTCGCCGTGCTACTATTTTTATTCGGTATTAGTTTACAAACTTCTTGGCAAGTTGAAAAACTACTCAATCAATTTGGGTCTCAATTGGAGGTATCAGTATATCTTGAACCCGCAATACCTGCAGATAGTATTGAAACTTTAATTGCTAAAATGCCAGAAGTTGCCACAATCAAAACTATCACCAAAGAACAAGCTTGGACGCAATTACTTCAAGAAATGGGAATATCCGATATTGAAGGTGCTACTCAACAGTTAGATGGTAATCCTTTGGTAGATGAAATTAAGGTAAAGGCAAAAAATTCTCAAGTAGTACCAGATTTAGCTACTCAACTCGCTAAACTACCTCCCGTCGATACGGTACAGTATGTTGATGAAGCTGTCAGACGTATTGCTCAATTACATAGAGGTTTAAATTGGGTGACTCTGACAATCACTGTGATTTTGACATTAACAGCCGTTGCAGTCACTAGTATTACGATTCGTCTTGTATTGATGGCTCGAACACAAGAAATCGAAATTATGCAGCTTGTAGGTGCAACTTCTACTTGGATTTACTTACCGTTTATTTTACAAGGAATTACCTTTGGAATCGCTGGTGGTGCGGTAGCTTGGAGTTTTATTAGTCTTGTTCAACAGTTTCTCAATCGATTGCTAATCAATCAACCCGAATTTATTCAACTTCTTACTAACGGTTTACAACTTACTTCTTTACAAATCTTATTACTACCAGTCATTCTCTTAAGTTTCGGTGCAACGGTAGGATTAATAGGTAGTTTATTTGCACTGCGACGAGTTTAAAAAGTTAGTTGTTGGTGGTTGGTTGATAGTTGATAGTTGATAGTTGATAGTGGTTAGTTGATAGTGGTTAGTTGATAGTGGTTAGTTGATGGTTGTTAGTTGATAGTGGTTAGTTGATGGTTGTTGGTTGATAACTGATAACTGATAACTGATAACTGATAACTGATAACTGATAACTGATATGATTTCACAATGGAATGCTTTGTTAAAAAATCTTGGTGAATGGGAAGGTTCTTTTACTCGTTTATCTTCTCAAGGTGAATTATTAGAAGATATCCCCAGCATTGTTTCTTTGCAAGGTTTGAATGACAATCAAACTATTCGTCAAATTATCCGTGTTGGAGAAGATGAAAAGGTTTTGGAATACAGTTCCCTGGGTAAGGGAATCATGTTTTTTCAAAATGGTGCTTTTTCCAATGGCTCTATTCAGTTAGCACCCTTTTCTACTTTTGGTGCTGAATTTGGTTTTATTCACGATAATCATCGTTTACGTTTGGTACAGCTGTTTGATCAAAATCTCAAGTTAGATCAGTTTACTTTAATTCGAGAACATCTTGCTCAAACTCAACCTTTACACAGTGCTGTTTTAACCGTCGATGCTTTGTTGGGAGAATGGATTGGTGAAGCTGTAACTATCTATCCCGATTTACAAAAGCCTGATAGTTATTCTACTCAAATGCTTTTACAGCTCGATCAAATGGGAAAATTAACTCAAACTTTAAATTTTGGCGATCGCACTATTACTTCTACTGCTACTGTCAAAGACTCTATTCTCTTTTTTGACCAAAATCAAATACAAGTATTACTCCTCAATAATGGTGCTTCCGTTACTTCTCCCCTTCAAGCCCGCTTAGGTGAATCTTTGTTTTTAGAAGTCGCTTGGTTAATTAACCCCAATCTCCGTCAAAGAATGATTCGCAGCTATAACCATAAGGGAGAATGGCTCAGCTTGACTTTAGTTACGGAAACAAAAATTTGAAAATTCAGGTTTTTTCGTTTTTAAAAGAATTTTTGTTTTCCGCTTCCAAAAATGCGCCTTTTTTGCTATATTTTTATAATGGTAATCTTAGTCAAATTTTTAAGGTAGTCAATATTCCAATTATAAAAAGTCTATTCCATTATCCTACCATTTTTTCGCCGACCATAGTTAAATAATTTTTTTTGAAATCACTTTTTTTAAAAAAAAATTAACAATTAAAGGAAAGAACAATTAAATTGCTCCGGCTTTATCTAAGAGCGTGTTTATAAATAAAATTCTGTCATTCTGAGGAACGTTCGCCTTGGCGTGGCGAAGCCTCACAATCTAGGTTTTGCGGCATAATTGAGAGATGCTTCACCACGCTATCGCTACGTACCCCTCCGGGGAAGCAAGCTACAGCATGACAAATCGCGATTTTTGCCGAATTAATAAACACCCTCTAACAGAAGAATGTTAGTTAGATGGAAGACGCTCCACAATTATCATTTCCAGACCACAGAAGCCGGTTTTTTAGAGTTAAAATCACCTTAAAAGCCAAGAATGGCTCAGCTTGACTTTAGTTACGCAAACAAAAATTTGAAAATTCAGGTTTTTTGGTTTTTAAAAGATTTTCGTTTTCCGCTTCCAAAAATGCGCCTTTTTTGCTATATTTTTATAATGGCAATCTTAGACAAATTTTTAAAATAGTCAATATTCCAATCATTAAAAGTCTATTCCATTATCCTACCATTTTTTCGCCGACCATAGTTAAATAATTTTTTTTTGAAATCACTTTTTTTAAAAAAATTAACAATTAAAGGAAAGAACAATTAGATTGCAAAGCTTTATTTAATAAAAACTGATATTCCTTGTCATCAATAGAGTAAGCACCAAAGCGTTGTAAATGAGGATTCATCATCTGAGCGTCAAAAAAGACAAACTGGCGCTCGCGCAATCTTTCGACCAACTTAACCATGGCGGCTTTCGAGCCTTCGGGAATACGAAAAAACATAGATTCACCAATAAAAGCACCATTAATAACGATACCCAAAATACCTCCAGCAAGTTCGTCACCTTGCCAAGTTTCAAAACTATAAGCCCAACCACTTTCACATAGAGAATAATAAATATCCTTTAACTCCTGAGAAATCCAGGTAGAGTCTCGGTCTGCACATCCATCAACTACCGCTTTAAAGTCGCGGTTAATTGCAGTTGAAAAGCGTTCTTGGTTGATAACTCGTCTTAAAGACTTGGGGTAACGAAACCTGTCATCCAAAGGAATTAAAGTGCGACTGCGACTGCTATACCATCCCAAGTGATTATTTTGATCAGCCATGAGAAAATAGCCTTGAGCGTATCCTTGGATGATAGCGGCGACATCATATTGCATAAAAGTTAGGAACAATTAAAATCAAAATACCGGCAAATTTAAGCGACTTTCTTTTTAGAAGTTAGTTTTGGGTAATTACTTTTTAAAGGCTATTATCTGCCAAATTGTAGGTTTAGAAAAATTCCAAGAAATTAAAATAACTTAAAACAAATTAAAACAAATTAAAAGAACATCAAAAATCAAAAACATGACTCAACCAATACCACCGATAACTTTACCACCTGCATCCAATCCCGAACAAGAAGGAAAATGGTTACAACAGAGCTTGCATTCCTTTTTGGATGAAGAATTTATCCCAGAAACTATTAATCAAACAATAGCCGAACGTGCCGCACAAATTTTCGTCCGACAGCGGATGGAAGGGGAAAACGATTTAGGAGAATTAGTTCTAGCGATTGTCACCGAAATGCAATCCTTTGACTTTTCCAAAAGCTTCTATGGAGAATTTGCGATCGCGAACGCAGTTAGCGACCTTCTTTTGGAAAGCTTGGGAATTGATAAATGTTGCGGACAATAAAAGTTAGGAGTTAAGAGTGAGGAGTTAGGAGTTATGAACAATGTGGACTAAAGGTTAAACCTTGTATTTAAGTCGTAAAGATTCCTCGGATATCACGTTCGGCAATAGTAATAAAAATAATGCTTGATGTATCCTTGGTTTTTATAACTCACATCAAACATGAATTATGAAGTAACTCAAAACTCCTAACTCGAAACTCCTAACTAAATTTCTTTACCAGCTAGACTTAACAACACCAGGTAATAAGCCTTTATGGGCCCAGTCCCGGAGGACATTGCGACATAAACCGAAGTCACGGTAGACAGCGCGGGGACGACCTGTAGCCCAACAGCGATTGCGACGACGATTTGGAGCGCTGTTGCGGGGTAGTTGCTGAATTTTGCGGTGGATTTCGAGTTTTTCCAAGGGGTCTTGCTCTTGTCTAAACTCTTCTAGCAAAGCTTCGCGCTTATCCCAATATTTATCTACCATCTTGGCGCGTTTTTTATCGCGTTCAATCATAGCTTTTTTAGCCATAAAATTCCTAATTATTTTTGAACAGCATTCCCCATTCTAGCGAATCGCACTACTTATGATATCAATATTTTCGTTTTGAAGATTTTGACCATAAATTTTGGGTGCGCTAGCACATAAATCAGCTAACTGGCACTGTCCACAAGCGGGATTACGCGCACGACAAACAGCACGACCGTGATCAATCAGTCGAATTGACCAATTTTCCCAATCTGGTTGCGGTAATAATTTCATCAAATCTCGTTCGATACGAACTGGGTCTTGACAATCAGTTAAACCTAATCTTTGACTGAGACGACTGACATGAGTATCAACAGTCACCCCAGCATTAATCCCAAAACCATGAGCCAGAACTACATTTGCAGTTTTTCGAGCTACTCCAGGAAGCCGCAATAGTTCTTCCATACGTTGAGGAACCTGACCGCCAAACTCACTAACTATCATCTGACAGGCAGCTTTGATGTTCTTGGATTTATTCCGATAAAAACCTGTAGAACGCACCAAGCTTTCCAGCTCTTCAATACTTGCATTACCCAAACTTTCGGCATCCGGGAATTGACGAAAGAGTTCTGGTGTTACTTTATTCACCCGTTCGTCCGTACATTGAGCGGAAAGAATAGTCGCTACAAGTAACTGTAGCGGAGTTGAATAAATTAAAGAGCAAGTTGCATCTGGATACAACCGCTTCAAACGCACCAAAATAGAGAGTGCTTGCTGCTTTTTAGTAGAAGATTTTTTTCGGTTAGTACTCACTGGAATAAATTTTGTACCCATTGCAACTGGGTAGTTTCCTTAACGATTAGAAAAATCCCTAATCCTAAAAGTAGCATTAAACCTGTTTGCATGACACCTTCTTGAATTCGAGAGGGTAAGGGCTTACCGCGCACACCTTCAATCAACAGAAAAGCAAGTTGTCCGCCATCTAAAGCCGGTAAAGGTAAAATATTGATAAAAGCTAAGTTGATGCTAATTAGTGCCGCAAAAAAGAACAAACTACCAGTATCGTTTTGAGCAATACTTGCACCAATTTTGACGATTTTAACAGGTCCTGCGACTTGACCTGCTGTTTCGCCAAAGTTTGTCACTAATTGTCCAAAGCCTTGAACTGTTTGGACGATAATGTTTTGAAATTGAGTCGCCCCGATGCTAAAAGCTTCTACAATATTTTTTGCAGAACGATGTTCTATTTTACGGTTGGGAGAAAGACTAACACCAATGCTTCCCCCACCAGGTTTTGCTTCTGGAACTACCGTTAAATTTATATTACGCGAGTCTCTTTCAATTTTTAATTCAATTGCTTTTCCTGGATGATTTTTGATGATATTCATCAATTTGTCTCTTTCTTGCAGCGATGTACCAAATTCCTGACCATCCGCTGCTAGTATTACATCCCCCGGCTTAATTCCAGCCTCTGTCGCAACATTGCTAACTTGGGGAGCGAGTTCTGGAATCAAAATTCCTGATTGAGGAATTGCTTCGGGTATTCCCACAAACCCTACCTGAGACACCAACAGAAAATAAGCAAAGATTAAATTTGCGATTACCCCAGCACTAATGACAATCGCCCGGTCTAAAACCGGACGGTTACGCAGTAAATTTGGATCTGATGGCTCAATTTCACTATCGGGATCGTCATCAGGAAATCCCACAAAACCACCCAACGGAAACGCACGCACCGCATACTCTGTTTGAGAACCTTGATACTTTAAAAGCACAGGACCAAAGCCCAGTGAAAAGCGGTTTACATAAATACCTTGAGACCTCGCTGCAATAAAATGTCCTAACTCGTGTACAAAAATAAGTACAGCCAATACTGCGATCGCCGCTAAAACTGACATAGAATCGTTAATTTATTTAAACTATACATTTCTTTATTTTAGATTGGGCATTGGAAATTGGGGAATTGGTAATTGGTAATTGGTAATTGGTAATTGAGGATTGGTAATTGGTAATTGGTAATTGGTAATTGGTAATTGGTAATTGGGGATTGGTAATTGGTAATTGAAATATATAGTTAGTTGAAAGTGAAGCGCTCCGCGTATCCGTCAAAACTCCCTGATTATTAATTATTTCCCCGATTACCTATCACCCATTACCCATTACCGATTACCCATTACCGATTACCCATTACCCATTACCCATTACCCATTACCTATCACCCATTACCCATCACCCATCACCCATTACCCATTACCCATTACCCATTACCCATTACCCATTACCCTAAACTTCCAAAATCTCCTTACCACCTAAATAAGGTTGCAACACCATCGGTACGTGTAGAGTGCCGTCGGGTTGTTGATAGTTTTCCAAAATAGCTGCCATTGTCCGTCCCACTGCTAATCCGGAACCGTTGAGGGTATGTAGGAATTGAGTTCCTTTCTTACCAGCTTCCTTAAAACGAATGTTACCTCTTCTCGCTTGAAAGTCTCCACAATTGGAACAGCTCGAAATTTCACGATACTTACCGCTTGAGGGAAGCCAAACTTCTATATCGTAAGTTTTCGTTGCTGAAAATCCTAAATCTCCAGTACATAACTCAATCACTCGGTAAGGCAACTGCAAAGCTTGTAAAATTGCTTCAGCGTTCTTAAGTAATTTTTCTAATTCATCAAAAGAAGTTTCGGGACTAACTAATTTCACCAATTCAACTTTATTAAATTGATGGAGACGAATTAACCCCCGCATATCGCGTCCGTAACTTCCAGCTTCGCGGCGAAAACAAGGACTATAAGCACAATGATATATCGGTAAATCTTCTGCACTGAGAATTTGATTACGGTAAAGATTTATTAAAGGAACTTCTGCTGTCGGGGTAAGCCATAAATCATCATCGGCGCATTTAAAGCTTTCTTCAGCAAACTTAGGTAATTGTCCGGTGGCTGTCATTGACTCAGTATTAACCAAAAATGGCGGAACTACTTCTATATAACCAGCGGCTACTTGAGTATTGAGCATAAACCCAATTAAAGCCCTTTCCAAGGTCGCACCAGCGCCAATCAAAGCGACGAAGCGACTCTGAGCGACTTTTACGGCTCGTTCAAAGTTGAGAAAACCGAGCTTTTCGCCGATTTCCCAATGGGGAATAATATTTTGGTTTTGAGGTAAATACTCATCACCCCAGCGTCGCACTTCGACATTATCTTCCTCACTATGTCCAATGGGTGTAGACTCACTCGGTAAATTAGGAAGTGCGAGTAATGTCAGTTCAATTTCGGCTTTAATCTCTTTTTCTTGGGGTTCAAGTTCGCTCAATTGCGCTTTGAGAGAGTTACCTTCCTCGCGTAAATCTTGAATTTCTGTATCTTGAGGATTGACACCCGACTTGATTTTCTGTCCTACTAACTTACCAATTTCGTTACTACGGGCTTGAAGTTGACTTCGTGTCGTCTCTAACTGCCGCTGCCGCTGATTCAAATCAACAATCGGTTGAATATCGTAATTATCGCCGCGATTATTCAACTTTTCTTGAACCAATTGCGGATTTTCTCTTATTTGCTTAATATCTAGCACAGATAGTTCTCAGTTTAGGATTTAATATATTTGAGTTCACACACAATCTTGAATTGTAATATTTGCTTTGAGTTCAGGGCAAAAAATTTTTCTACTACGCTACAAAATTTAACTTCAACCTTAATCAAGGTGGTTAACAAGCTAATTGCAAAAATACACCAAAAAATTCCGGATCGAAAAGCAAAGTCTAAGTAACAGTGAACAACAAAGATTGCTTCCTCCAATCTTCAACTTCCTCTTGTACTCCAATCATCGTATTACCATATCAGCTTACTTGGTGATACGATTTAGCAACCAAATTGATGCTACAAGTCCTACAAAATGGGCTGTAATTGTATTAGTATTTGCCTGCACTACAAACATATCTTGACCGCTAATGATTCTATTGGGGTCAAATAATTGGGTTGTCACGGCTTGAGGTGATACCGCTCTGACAACTAAAGAACCGACAATCGCTTGCGCCCCTAACAACGTCAACAGCATTCCTAATAAATTAACTATCAGAGCCAATTGTAAAACTTTAACCGTCTCAATTTTGCGAGGACGGTTACTGGGATTGGTAGATTGCAGTTGTCTACCAATGTTTTTGCAACGAAATGCTAAATAAATACTTACTCCTAAAGCAACCAGTCCGCAAATAGCTAAAAACACACCAAAGCCAGTTTCAGCGCTGCTAGAAGCAGTCCCGGGTCTGCGACCAAAGGTGACGAATACTAATAACAGCAAGGTAGAAACTACACCTAGGATTAACTGCAATACAAAGCTAATCCAACCTGTAATACGAAAGTTTTGTCCGATAGAACGGATTTTTGAAGAAGACTGATTGTCGAGCTGTTCTGACATACCAATAAAAAAATTTGTGCTTGCGCTCTTTTACCTGCATTATTGCATTTACTACACTTTCGGATGCAAGGCAATAATTTTACTTTAATTACACAAGGTGTTCACGAATATTTGTTCACCTCCGGGTTATTGCTTACAAACACACCTAATTTAGAGGTTATTTATAAGTCAAATTACCCAGGAGATAATCTTCGTAAAAAAAGTATTTGTTAAGTTTTACAAAAAAGCAGCAATTTACCTTTAAAATTGCTTAGGTGCCATTTTATGCTTAAGCAGTCCTTAGCCGCTTGGCATCAGTTGACACACTGATAGCGATTCTCTTCGCTGTCAACCAACTCCTCACAACGCTAATTTCCGAGTTTAACTAGGGGTGCGGCAAATCTGTACCCTGGTTTTAGTGTGCCAGTACCATGAGTAACAATCATGGGTTTTAATGTAGTGTTTACGATGCTGGCAAATCAGCCTAAGTAGCGTTATATACTTACAAAAACTGGAGTAACACTATATACTCTCTATAGAAATTACAGGCTCAACATTAAGGCATTTTTTTAGCCATTCACTAACCATGAAACTTGAGGATATATATCAATTCTTTGAGAATCCTCCGCCAACCTACCTCTGTCAGGAACTAGCTGTTTGTTATATCTTGTCTGTTTTGCAACAAGGGGAATCTTACGGCACCGAGTTGATCCAAAAACTGGAGACCGAATATCCAACTTATCGGCTTTCGGACACCGTACTTTATAGTGCAATTAAGTTTCTTGAAGACCAGAAAGCAATTACTGGATACTGGAAGAAGCTTGAAGGACGCGGTCGTCCCCGGCGGATGTACCAAGTTTCCCCTGAATGGCAAACTCAAGCTCAAAATTTAGCTGGTCTTTGGCACGAGTACATCAAGCGGAGAACAATTTAGTGAAATAAGGACAATTTAACCAATAATAATGGTAAATGTTTCCCTTATTACACCTATTAATCTGTTATGGATACTGCTATCCTGCCATCCACGTTGTTGTTAACTTTATTAATGTCGGTCGGATTATTTTTCTTTATTAGGGCTTCTACTAAAGACCGTACAGAAACAGCACGACTGGTATCCCCATTAAATGAAGCCTCCTTAATGCCTCGATTAAAGGAGTATTTTCGAGCGCGGTCTTATCGAGTGGCAGCGGTAGACCCGCAACAAAATAAAGTAACTATGACTGGCTTCGTTAAACCCAGCTGGTTTTTAGCTATCTTTTTGACTGTTCTTGCCGCTGTTGGTTTTATGAGCCTGTCTTTAGTTTTATCTCTACTTTTTTCCAGTCAAAGTATACTGTTCTACGGAATAGTCTTCTTATCCCCTTTGAGCGGTATTTTTTACTGGAATAAAGCAGGAAGAGTCGAAAATGTTTCGCTAACGGTTGAAGGCACCGACAGCGAACAAAATACTAAAATTACTGTAATCGCCCATCGGGATGAAATTATCTCCCTAGAACAGGCACTACAGCTAAAAAGAGTATAGATTATCGTTCAATTATCATCCAAACATTTCTTTCAAGGCATTACTTTTGGAATTGCCTTGAGCGAAATGGAGATGAGGAACGAGCAAAACATCCTGCTTTAGTACTGTTAAGTTTTTCCATAACTTCTCGGATGTTCGTGGAAAATAAGTGTTTTTCAAGCAAATACAAATAGTTGATTGAAATCTACCAATTTTTTTTTCCAGAACGAAGTTGATATAGCCCCCACTATAGAAAAGCCATAACCATGTAAAGAAGTTTTACTCAATCCTCTATCTCGAAAATTAATTTATCGAAGGCACTTACGATTTCACCATACAAAATCATTTAACTTAGTATGGAACTAAATCGAATTATCCAGCTTTACTCAACTGATTTGACTGGCAAATAATTTCAAAACCTTAAAAAAACATAAACATTTCAAAAAAACGCATCATTCTGCCAGTTAATGGATGATTGTCTAAAGCTAAATTGAATGCTCAAGACGAAGGATCGCATTTTCTGTGTTATCGAGCTGCTGCTACTGCTAATGCTTCTGGAATCAAAGAAGGTTCCATTGTTCTTAAGCTAGGAAACAGAAAATGATTTTCTTCTACGTACTGAGCGCCAAACAGACCTTTTTCAGCCCAAAAATAGCGGTCTGTGGTATGCTCATTACGTTTTACTAGCAATAAAGCAGGTGGAAGTATACCCTCAGCTTGAATAAATTTTCTTGCTGCTGTCACAGGTTTATCTTCACCACTTTCGATGCTATATTGAGGCACGTGTTCTAAAATACGTCGTCCTTCTTGACGGCGACGGCTTTTGCGTTTCCTTCTCCTTGCCAAAATATTTTCCTCCTCTTGTGAGCTTCCAGATTGTAGTTATAGCTACAAAATCCGAGCTAATTATAAAAGTTTTAGTAAAAAAAATCAATGGTTTTTAACTATATAAAATGAAAAAACAATTTATTTGAATGTAAATAAATCAGAAGTATTGATTAATATAATGCTTTTGAATCAATTATTACAATTGATAATTAGTTAAGCTTTGTAAAAAGGCTAATGCAATTTTTGTACAATCGCTTAAATTTATAGTCTGTTTATGATAATTTCTGCCAGTTCGGAGTTTGTTGCTCTGTGCCGCGAACAATTAGCACTGTTAGCGACAGGGTTAGGAGCATCTTTAAGCGTTGTATATTTAACGCAAGAATTGGCAGACGTACCGTCACATGCAGGGGAAGCCAAGTTAATTCCTGTTGCAGTTTATCCGGAGACAGCTGTAGTAGGATTTGAGCATCAAATAGTTTTACCGTCTGTCAAACCCTATTTATTGAGTGGGTCATCAATTTCGATTAATTCGGAATCACACGAAGAGTCGGCAAATCAAACTGAAGAAGATAATCAAGAATATTTAATGGCTGGTGACCAAATTGTTTTACCTTTGATTCACGAATCGGTGATGATGGGGTTATTGGTAACGGGTAGAGAAGACCGTAGTTGGTCAGAAAGCGAACGCAGTCAAATCGAGCGTATAGCGAAAACTTTGTCGATTGCTTGTATTATGGACAGGAGACGTGCTTGGTTGGCAAGTCAGTTACACCAACATCAAATTATGCAGGAAAGGCAGTTAGATTTGATGGATAACTTGCTGCATCAATTTCGCAATCCTCTGACGGCTTTACGAACTTTTGGCAAATTGCTAACAAAGCGATTGCGACCAAAAGATGCAAATCAAGAAGTCGCTTTATCCATTGTCCGGGAAAGCGATCGCCTTAAAGAATTGTTACAAAAATTTGACGAAGCAATCGATTTGACGACCGAAGATTTACTTCCAGCAAAATTATCGGTACAAAATGAAGTGGAAGTAGAGGCAACTGTAGAAGAGTCATTGCCTTTATTATTATTAAATGGGGCAGAACAAGAACTTGTTGATTTTAATTTAAATGATGTATTGCAGCCGTTATTAATCTCAGCTAAAGCAATAGCACAAGAACGCTATTTACAATTAATTGTTGAAGTTGATACTCATAATTTATTATTAGTACGAGGCAATCCCCAAGCATTACGAGAAGTATTGAGTAATTTTATTGATAATGCTTTGAAATATACTCCTCCAGGCGGTAAGATTTTAATTGAATCTGTAAGAGATAAAGCTAATTTTCTGGGAATTGCGATTAGCGATAATGGTCCGGGAGTTCCGCAACAGGATTTACAGCATCTTGGGGAAAGAGGTTATCGAGGGGTACAAGCTCAAACTAAAATTCCCGGTTCTGGTTTAGGATTAGCTATAGCTAAACAGTTGATAGAACAAATGCAGGGTGAAATGGATGTTCTCAGCCCTGCAATTAGTTTTGCTATTTATACACCGAATACTCCAGGAACTACGTTTATTGTTCGCTTACCGGAAGCCAAGTAAAGGTCAAAGGTTTAAGGTCAAAGGTCAAAGATTTAGAGTTTTTAACTAATTCCTCTTAACTTCGGTGGTATCAATGACCTATGCCCTATGTCCTTTATCGTAATGAAACGTCGAAGCTTCTACCGATGGTCATTTCCAAATCGGTATTTGGGTCGATCACAATTAAGTCAACGCTCTTCTTATTAAAGAAAATACCAGTTATCGCACCGATGGCCGCACCACCTAAAACTTCTTCGGTAGCTACAGCGCGATCGCCAGTTACCGCAGCCACAGCAGCAGCCGCACCAGCACCTAATGCGGTGTTTCTAACAATACCTTTAACGCTAGTACCTTTTCTGATGGTTTCAGTTTTATCAATGATTCCAGAAGTTGCATTGATGTTGTATTCTTTTCCAGTAGTCAAAATCAGTTTTTGAGCTACGAATTGGGAGCCACCACTAGCAGGTTGAAGTTGACCTACAACGCGAGAACCTGCGGGAATTACCAAATTTCCGGTGTCGGTAACGACGTTTTGAGAGATGGTTAGAGTCAAGGGCGCTGTTTCATCCTTGGTGACCAGAATTTTTTCTGCTTTGTCGTATTTAACAGGAAGAACAGTTCCTTCGGGGATGGTAACATTCGCAACGGGTGCAGTCGTATTGATAGCTACGATGTAAGGGGAATTGATGGCGCTAGCTTGATTAGTACTAACTAAAGCTTGGTAAATATAAGCCGCTACATCTGCACGGGTTGCAGTTAATTTGGGATTGAGTAACTTCGTATTGGGATAGTTAACTACCAATCGCTTCTCTGTCGCTGCGGCGATGGGGCTGCGAGCATAATCAGAGATATTATTGCCATCATTATAATATTGCAGAGTGCTTTGAACGTTACCGCTAGCAACATAGTTTAAACCGTTGGAAAGAGAAACCAATACCTGCTCGCGAGGAATATTCTGAGTTGGACGGAAAACTTGACCGGGATATCCAGACAAGAAACCAGTGCTGTAAGCCTCTTGAATGGCGCTGTAAGCCCAATAGTTGCGAGATACATCAACAAAGTTAATTGGCTGTCTTTCTTGGGCTTTGTTGAAAGCTTTACGAACCATTGCAGCAAATTCAGCGCGGGTGACTGCTGCATCTGGACGGAAGCTACCATCAGGGAATCCAGCGATAACTCCCCGCTGTGCTAATTGTTGAATAAAAGGTGCTGCCCAATAGTTAGATGAAACATCATAAAAACTATTAGTTTGAGCGAAAGATGGTGCGGGTGCAACGATTGGTGCTAAAGTAACCGCTGTCATACCCAAAGCCATGAATGCAGCAGATTTTGATTTCCAACGATTTAGGTTAGACATTGAATTTTTCTCCCCAACAATTCCGTTTAATTATGTTAGTTATTCTGACAATTTATCGAGTTAAATGTTCCGAGTTTTTTGAAGTTTTTTATGTCTGTTTTAGACGTATTAGATTGAAGTTAATTGCTTAATAAACTTCACTCAATTAAGAGTATTTTCCTTTAGTTTACTCAGACGTGCGGTGAATAAAATAGTTGCCTAAAATTACACAAAAACAGTAGTGATTTGAGATGGCAGTATTTAACTCGATGTTGCTATTATAAGTAGCTATAAGACATTACTCTTTATAACTTATATCTGGGAAAATTAGTTTAAAGACTGTGTTAATTTGGTTTGTATCTACCTTCTTAATACTGAGACAATAAAATAAATTGATTGACAATTTTATTGATTTTTAGTTAATAAGATGTCATCTGAAATATATTTAAGCAATTCTCCGGAGATATTCGTTTATATTCTTTATATCTATACTTATACACTTAGGGAATTTTAGTATCAGGATAATAGATAAAAAATTAATTGTGGAGAATTGATCAAAAGAATTGCTATCAGCTTAGATAATCGTTATGTGATGATGTGAGATTGAAAGTTAATCTCCTCTGTATGCCAAAAAAAAACAAGCCATCGTACACTTAATAATTTGAAGTGACAATAGCTGTTAAATAAAAGTTAGACGCAAATCGTGCCGCTTTGGAAATCCTAGAAACTAGATAATAATAAATTAGAACGCAAAGTAACATTTAGGTCATTTCTAGGGTTAATAACCACAACTTCTACTTCCTTACGTCGTAACAAAATACCTGCTAAAGCACCCGCAGCAGCACCAGCGATGGGTTCTAAGGTTTCTATCTTACGGTTTCCTGTTAACAGTGAAATAACGGTTGCAGCAGCCGTTCCATAAGCAGCATCTGTCAAAATTTTACCTGTGCTAGAACCTCTTTTAATTGTTTCTTTCGTAGTAACGACTTCAGAAGTTGCATTGATATTCTGCTTTCTACCATCAGGAAAAACTAACTCTTGTGCAACAAATCGAGAACCTTTTTCACCACCTAATGTTGCTGGTTCTAATCTTCCTACAAGTTCGCTACCGCGAGGAATTAATACGTTTCTTCTGCTATCAATAATATTGGTTGCAATTGTTAAAGTTAAGGGTGAAGTTTCATCTGGTGTGACAACAACTTTTTCTTTTTCAAAAGTCACAGGAATTGTCACTCCTGAAGGGATTTCGATTCCTCTTGATTGTCCGAAAATAGCTTGTGCATTAGCGGGATTTGATACTAAAATAGGGGTAGCCGCAGCGGTTGTAATGCTTAGTGCCAAAAATGCAGCAGTTCCAGATTTCCAACGATGAAAGCCAGTCATAATAGAGTTCCTTGAGTCTTGAGACTGTATGTTATGACGAGAATAAAATAATATTGTTTCTAAATTATTTATAAAACAATATTGAATTAATAATTATAATATTGGTTATCGAGTATGGAAGATTGACTGTTGGTAAATAACAATTAGTCAATAATCCTGAAGATGATTTAAAATCTTTCTCCAGGTAGAATTTGTCATATTTAGTCATTTGATGACGCTAAGATTTTTACATTGTTCCAGTTTTCTTGTAACAATTTTTAATTATTGACTTATATTAAATAATTAAAATTTGAAAACAAACGCAAAGGAAAGCTAGCACTTTTACGAGACAATAGAATTTAGCTTAAATTTAACGTTTATATGACGCTTATCTCTCGGATGGAGTTGGTGCAGTCACCGATTATTCCCATTGTTGCAGAATTAATTAAAAATACTAGGGGAACCATATCTTTAGGACAAGGTGTTGTCGCGTATTCTCCACCACCGGAAGTCCTAGAGTTTTTACCTCGGTTTCTTGCAGATACTTCCAATAATTTATACCAAGCAGTTGAGGGAATTCCTTTATTAATAAATACTCTTAAAGAAAAATTAGCTGTCTTTAACAATATCAAAATCAACGAAAATAACCGTATTATTGTTACCGCAGGCAGTAATATGGCGTTTATGAATGCCATTCTGGCGATTACCTCCCTCGGTGATGAAGTAATTTTAAATACGCCATACTATTTTAATCATGAAATGGCGATCGCTATGATTGGCTGTAATCCAGTTTTGGTGGAAACGGATGAAAATTATCAATTACAACCGGATGCAATTCTCAAAGCAATTACACCAAAAACGCGAGCGATAGTCACAATTTCACCGAACAATCCTACTGGAGCGGTGTATTCCCAAGAGTTATTAAAGGAAGTTAACGATATTTGTCGTCAGCGAGGAATTTACCATATCAGCGATGAAGCTTACGAATACTTTACCTACAGCGGGGTAAAACACGTTTCTCCTGGTGCATTTACTGACAGTAGCGACTATACAATATCTTTATTTAGCCTTTCCAAAGCCTACGGATTCGCAAGTTGGCGCATCGGATACATGGTGATTCCGCAACATTTACTAACAGCAGTCAAAAAAGTTCAAGATACAAACTTAATTTGTCCTCCTGTAGTATCTCAATATGCAGCTTTAGGAGCATTGCAAGCAAAACCAGAATATTTAAAAGATAATATTCAGGCGATCGCCGAAGTTCGAGAATTGGTAATTCAATCTCTGAAGCCTCTTGAAGGTATATGTAGAATAGCTCCAGCTTCGTCGTCGGGTGCTTTCTATTTCTTCCTCAAAGTACAGGCTCAGATGGATGCTTTTGAATTAGTCAAACAATTGATTAATGATTATCAAGTAGCAGTACTTCCGGGAACTACTTTTGGGATGCATCAAGGATGTTATTTACGAGTTGCTTACGGTGCCTTGCAAAAAGAAACTGCGAAACAAGGAATTGAAAGGTTAGTAAATGGGTTGAAAGATATAGTTGATTTTAGATTTTAGATTTTGGATTAAAAGTTATTAGTCACAAGCACAAAATTGAAAATAAATACGAGAGCCGAAACTTTGTGCTTACCTTGGCGTTTCTCTGGGTTTCAAAGTCAACTTTCCAGGCATTTTTAATATAATTGGGAATTTGTATCTTAATTTAATATCAGTTTTGTACAGTGCAATATATCAGATGCTATATTTTCCAGCGACGAATATGTAAATTTTACGAATATATGATTAATAAAAATTCAGCAGTTGCGATTCTCGGTGCGGGTGCTTGGGGAAAAGCACTGACAACTCTTGCAAGAAATAATGTTGATGATGTACGGTTGTTTTCGCGTCGCGGTTGCCAAACTTTAGCACAAACGGTGGAAGGTGCCGATATTATTCTCAGCGCTGTTTCAATCAAAGGAGTTAGAGATATTGTTTCCCAATTAAAATCTTTATCTATTCCTCCTCAAACTATTTTTGTTACCGCTACTAAAGGTTTAGACCCCGAAACTACCTGCACACCTTCGCAAATTTGGCAAGAAAGTTTTCCGAATCATCCAGTAGTAGTTTTATGCGGTCCGAATTTATCCAAGGAAATTACCCAGGAATTACCAGCCGCGACTGTAGTTGCTAGCAAGATTGAAAGTGCAGGCGAATCTGTGCAATTGGTATTTAATTCAACTCGATTTCGCGTTTATACAAATTCCGACCCCTTGGGAGTAGAATTGGGCGGAACATTAAAAAATGTGATGGCGATCGCCGCTGGTGTATGCGACGGTTTACAGTTGGGAACCAATGCGAAAGCGGCGCTACTGACTCGCGGACTGATTGAAATGGTTCGCATCGGTGTAGATTGGGGTGCGAAACCGGAAACATTTTACGGGTTATCAGGTCTGGGTGATATATTAGCAACCTGTAACAGTCCTTTAAGTCGCAATTACCAAGTCGGATACCAGTTAGGACAAGGAAAGACGTTGGTCGAAATTCTTTCCCATCTCCAGGAAACCGCAGAAGGAGTAAATACAGCAAAAGTTTTGGTACAACGGGCTAAACAGCAAAATATTTCGATGCCGATTACTCAGGAAGTTTATCGCTTACTTAAAGCCGAAATTACCCCACGACAAGCATTGTTGGATTTAATGACGCGAGATATAAAGCCGGAAGTTGATAGTTGATAACTCCTAACTCCGGTGGTACTACCTCCTAACTCCTCACTTCTATCCAAAATCACAAGATTCCCTGACGATAAAAAAAAAATTCGTCAGGAAATAACTTTCATAGCTATGTATATATAACTATGACTATGATTTATAACTTGTTTCTTTGTCTATCTTTATACCATGTTGTATTCATTACTGTCAATATTTTGAAGCTATAAATTTAACTGACTCAGCCGGTTAATAGCAGTCTAGTTAAAGATTTGAATTGCTGTTGGTTCAAATTAATTACTGGGCTGAGACGCTTAACTAAAATGAGTATGAAATAAAACCAGTATTATTTTATTTCAAAAAAAACCAAATTAATTTCTAAATAATGTTAGTTCTCCGTTAATAGCGGGAACAATAGCAACAGTTGATTAGCAATCAAAAGCTAGTAATTGTTACCTGGAGCCATTGAGAAATTCTTATGCCAGCAACATCTTTTTATGCCGATGCCGATACCGCTTACGAATCTCAAAAATCCCCTCAAGATTTTGAACCGGAATTAGTCGTTGATGACGTAGAAATTCCTAAAGATGAGGACTTAGAACAGTTGGAGATCACAACTTCAGACACTGCGAATTTGAATGCTACGACCAAAACCCGCAGTACGGATTTAGTTCGTTTATATCTTCAAGAAATTGGCAGAGTTCGGTTATTAGGTCGAGATGAAGAGGTTTCAGAAGCTCAAAAAGTTCAACGTTATTTGAAGTTACGGATACTATTGTCTGAAGCTGCAAATCAAGGTGATGAATTACTTACTGATTATTTGAGAATAGTTGAAACTCAAGAACGTTTGACATCCGAGTTAGGACATCGCCCTTCGATGAAAAGATGGGCAAACACGGCTGGGATTGAGGAGTTCGAGTTAAAAGGCGCTTTATCCCAAGGTAAACGCCGTTGGGCGCAAACCGCTCAATTGACTGTACAGGAGTTAGAACAAACTCAAACTCAGGGACTCCAAGCCAAAGAACATATGATTAAGGCGAATCTTCGTCTTGTAGTTTCTGTTGCCAAGAAATATCAAAATCGCGGTTTGGAATTATTAGATTTAGTTCAAGAAGGTACTTTAGGTTTAGAAAGAGCGGTAGAAAAGTTTGATCCAACAAAAGGTTATCGCTTTAGTACCTATGCTTACTGGTGGATTCGTCAAGGTATTACCAGAGCCATTGCGACTTCTAGCCGTACTATTCGTCTGCCAGTCCACATCACCGAGAAGTTAAACAAAATCAAAAAAGCTCAACGTAAAATTGCTCAAGAAAAAGGTCGGACTCCGACTTTGGAAGACTTGGCTGTTGAGTTAGAAATGACTCCTGCTCAAGTACGAGAAGTTTTGCTACGGGTACCTCGTTCTGTTTCTTTGGAAACGAAAGTAGGTAAGGATAAAGATACTGAATTAGGTGAGTTGCTTGAAACTGATGGTGTAACACCAGAAGAAATGCTCATGCGAGAATCACTTCAAAGAGACTTGCAAAATCTTTTGGCTGATTTAACTAGCCGCGAACGGGATGTAATTCTGATGCGTTTTGGTTTGGCTGATGGTCATCCCTACTCTCTTGCTGAAATTGGACGCGCTCTCGATTTATCCCGCGAACGTGTTAGACAAATCGAATCTAAGGCTTTACAAAAGCTACGTCAACCCAAGCGACGTAACTTGATTCGCGATTACTTGGAATCCCTCAGCTAGAATACTGTTTACAAGTGAATGAATCAGCGCGGCTTTGGGAAGCCACTCGTAATCGAGACTCTTGGGTGTGGTTTCCCCGTTCTCACAATATTCCACTCCGCCGCGCCAGTCACTTATATACATAAACTGACTAATCTGTCAACGTGTTTTTGATATATTTATTGCAAAAATTAATCATGTTTTTTAATTCTCACACTCCCTTATAAATCTTGTATAAATTTGAAAATAGCTCGTGATGGCAGCTTTTTCTAATTGTGTTGATCGAAAGCTTGCTGATGATTTATCTTAAAATATCCACAGCAACGGGAATTGCAATTTTAACTTCTTCTTTGATGTGCATTTCGATCTCGATAAAGTAATTCAGAATGATTATCAACAATCCAGAATTATTGCAAACAGGTGGATTTATTTGCTATATTCGCAATTGATAGGGTTTGTTGAGAAAAATTAGTATGACTATTTACACAACTGCTTCGCTTAAGGCAGAACTCAACGAACGAGGTTGGCGTTTGACACCTCAGAGAGAAGTGATTCTACACATTTTTCAGGAACTTCCTCAAGGGGAGCATCTGAGTGCTGAGGATCTTTATCAAAGGTTACAAGTCGATAATGAAGGAATAAGTCTTTCAACGATTTATCGCACTTTAAAATTGATGGCACGAATGGGAATTTTGCGGGAATTGGAACTGGGTGAAGGTCATAAACATTATGAGCTAAACCAACCTTATCCCCACCATCACCATCATTTAATTTGTGTTAGGTGTAACACGACAACCGAGTTCAAAAACGACTCAATCTTAAAAATTGGGTTAAAAACTTCTCAAAAAGATGGTTATCATCTTCTTGACTGTCAATTGACTATTCACGGAGTATGTCCCAAGTGCCAGCGGGCATTAATGCCTTTGTAACATCTGGGAGTATTCTACATTTGAGTAGTTTTATCGGATGTGTTTCTTGGAAAAAGGTGAGCAGTTGTTTTACTAGCTCACCTAGGACTAAACGGATGCTAAAAACGTCCGTTTTTCACATCCTTCAAACTAACCCCGTAAAACTCCTGAGCCTGTTTAATGGCGTTTTGAGTATCTTTATTCATTACTCCGTTCAAAGAACCCTTATAGAAGCCCCGCGCTTGCAAGCGTCTTTGGATTTCCAAAACATTAAACTCCGCTTTTTCGGCATCATTTACTGTTCGGTACAATTTACCGCGAGTAGTCGGTCCGGCAATACCGCTAGCTGCTAAATAATTGCTATTTTGGAATCGCTTCACTGCATCAGCAGTATAAGGACCGAAATAACCGTTTGGTTCTCCCTGCAAATATCCGGCTTTGATTAATTGTGCTTGCAAGATTCTTACAGGTTCACCGCGATCGCCTAACCCAATAAATTCTTTATTTTGTCTGGTTGCAGCGATAGTCATAGCTTGAGGAGCTTCTTCATCCCCATAACCAACACCGATTGGTGGTAACTTAGTTAAGGTTTCTGCTCCTACGATACCGTCAACATTCAAACCATAAGCTCTTTGGAAGCGCTTCACGGCATCTTCGGTAATCGGTCCGAATATACCCGTCGAATTACCGTAATAAAATCCCGACACTCGCAGCCTTTCTTGTAAAGCTTTAATGGCTTCACCTTCATCACCTTTAACTAACAAGTTGGGATTGCTGCGCTTAGTAGTATTGGTAGCAATCTTAGGAGAGGTTTTTGGCGGTTGGTTTTGGTTTGTTGTCGCAACAGGCTTTTCGGTGGCTACTCTATTAGTATTTACCGTTACAGCAGCACGCCAACCGTCTAATTTTTGTAGCGTAGCAGGTCCGGCTACACCATCAACGCCGATGCTAGCAGCTTTTTGAAAGCGCTTCACAGCATCTTCTGTTTTGACATCGTATACTTGAGTAACTGGAGCTTGATAAAAACCAGCCCTTTTCAAGTCTTCTTGTAAATTTCTCACAGATGGACCTCTATCTCCCTTTTGCAGCGCTAAAGCGCTACTAGCAATGCTCAGAATGGAGATAGTCAAAACTAGAGGTAGCATATACCCCCAAGCTTTACTCGAAAAACGTTTCAAATCTGGAGTTTGTGAGGTTTTCAACCAGGAAGAATGGTAAACCAATTCACTGGTTGAGGGGTCTTCATAAACTCCAGCTAAGTGTAAATACGCAAGATTTTCCATATTTTTCTCTTACACAACCGATTTTTCTTCAATTGCTGCTTCTGCTTGGTGAACCAGGTTTCGTAAATTATCTATTGTTGATATATTTACATCCTGCCATAAACCGCGCTGGTATGCTTCTAATAATCTTTCAGCAATATCACGCAGAGCATGAGGATTGTTGTTCTCGATGAATTCACAGACATTTGGCTCAAAAAGGTAAGCTTGGGCAATTCCCTGATACATATGGTTTTCTACACAGTTGGCAGTAGCATCGTAAGCAAATAAATAATCTACTGTCGCCGCAATTTCAAATGCACCTTTATAACCGTGACGCATGACTCCTTCAATCCATTTGGGATTGACAACTCGCGAACGATACACCCTGGCTATTTCTTGTTGAAGCTTGCGGACTCGCGGTTGAAAACTTTTGGAATTATCGCCAAAATATATTTGAGGATTTTTTCCTGTTAACGATCGCACTGCTACTGTTAGACCACCCTGAAACTGGTAATAATCATCGGAATCTAGTAAATCGTGTTCGCGATTATCTTGATTGTGCAGTACAACTTGCATTTTTACTAGACGTTGCTCGAATGCTTCGGGTGCTGCTTTACAAAAGCCCTTACCTGTGTAAGCATAGCAGCTCCAGTTGATGTAAGCACGGGCTAAATCTTGATCTGTGTTCCAATTTTGAGATTCAATCAACCCCTGTAAACCTGCACCATAGGCTCCTCCCTTACTACCAAAAATCCGATACTGCGATCGCGTTTGTGCGGCTTTTTTATTTAATCCTTGTTTCATCCAAAGTTCTGTTTCAGAGCTTACTTGTACGGCTAAGGGATTATACTCTGGAGATTCATCTAAGGCTGCTACTGCTATTACTGCTCGATCAAACAGTTCGATTAAGTTGGGAAAAGCGTCCCGAAAGAAACCAGATATTCTCAAGGTCACATCGACGCGGGGACGTTGTAAAATCGATATCGGTAAAATGTCAAAATCCACCACTCTACGAGAAGCGCCATCCCATACTGGCTGTACTCCTAATAAAGCCAAGGCTTGAGCGATGTCATCACCCCCCGTCCGCATTGTCGCTGTTCCCCACACTGATAAAGCAAGTGTCTTCGGATACTCCCCATTCTCCTGGGTATATGTTTCGACCAAAGTCTCTGCGGCTTTTCTACCTACATCCCAAGCTGATTCTGTAGGAATAGCACGAATATCAACTGAGTAAAAGTTATTACCTGTAGGTAGAACCTCCGGACGACCCCGTGTAGGTGAACCGGAAGGGGCGCTTTTAACGTATCTACCGTCAAGTCCTCTTAACAAATTTTTAATTTCTAAATTGGTTTGCTCTAATGAAGGTAAAAGATTTGAGCGAATCCATTGTAAAACTATTTGAGTTTGGGATTCAGGAGCTTGGATTTGCAGGGGTATAACACAATCATTATTCAAAGAATTTTCCGTTACCTGTTCAACAATACGATTCGCGTATTCTTCCAAAAGTTCAATTGCATCACCTACATTTCGACAAGGTACAGTACTTTCGTTGCTAAATGCTTGAGCGGGGTTATCTGTCAAGGGGTCAAAATCCCAACCTAAATCCTTGGCGATCGCCCTAGTTAATCCAGCATGATGACGATTCGGATAACGTGCGATCGCAATAATCAAATCCCTCAATTGTCTTCCCGTGGGACATTTGCCAAATATATGTAACCCGTCGCGAATTTGAGCTTCTTTTAATTCGCATAGATAGCCATCTAAGGAATTCAGAATATGGTTGAAAACACTATTTTGGATTTGATTTTCAAATTTATCAGGATTAAATTGCAAGTCTAAATGTAAATTTTCTTGAAGAATTAATTCTCTAATTTTTTCGTTAATTTTTGTTAAACGTTTGGGGTCTAAATTTATTGCTTCGTAATATTCATCTACTAAATTTTCTAACTTTACTAAGGGACCATAAAGTTCTGCACGAGTTAAAGGAGGGGTGAGATGGTCTACAATTACAGCTTGAGCGCGACGTTTTGCTTGAGAACCTTCCCCAGGGTCGTTGACAATAAAAGGATAAAGGTGTGGAAGTGTCGATAAAGCCACTTCTGGATAGCAATTTTCTGATAAAGCGATGCTTTTACCCGGTAGCCATTCCAGATTTCCATGTTTACCGACATGAACTACAGCATCAGCAGCAAAACATTTTCTGATCCAATAATAAAAAGCTAAATAAGCGTGAGTAGGTTCTAAATCGGGTGCATGATAATTTAAACTGGGGTCGATATCGTAGCCCCGTGCTGGCTGAATTCCGATGAAAATATTGCCGAGTTGAATACCCGATATTGGAAATTGGGAATAGGTAATGGGTAATGGGTAATGGGTAATGGGTAATGGATAATTATCCCCTTGTCCCCTTGTCCCCTTGTCCCCCCATCTTTGACAAATACCTTCCTGGACTGCTTGTGGTAGGGAAGTGAAGTATTCTTGATATTGATCAAAAGAAAGACTTTGACGTATTTTTCTTAAATCTCTGGCTTCCGAGTCGTTTGTAACTCCTGCAATGAGTAATTCGATTAATTCATTGCCGTTTTCGGGTATATTTTCTATGTCATAGCCAGCATTTTGTAGGGCTTCCAAAATTTCGATGCAGCTTTGTGGTGTATCTAATCCAACTCCGTTTGCTAAGCGTCCGTCACGGGTGGGATAATTAGCTAAAATCAAGGCTATACGGCGTTGTGTGGGAGATTTAGAACGTAGTTTAACCCAATTAGCTGCTAAATCCGTGACAAATTCAATCCGTGAAGCTACTGGTTGATAAACTATGACATCAGTTTGTAAAGCGGAATTGTTATTTTGTACTGTTTTGAAAGAGACAGCACGGCTAATAATGCGTCCATCGACTTCGGGTAATGCTACATTCATGGCAATATCACGGGGTGAAAGTCCCCCAGAGGAAGATTCCCATTCTTCTATGGAACTACTGCTGAGGATAACTTGCAACACCGGAACATCAAGTTTTTCCCACAATTCTACAGATGGTCTTTCTGTTTCTAAACGTGCTAAAGAGAAACTGGTGGTGTTGAGTATGAAAGAAATAGTTGCTCCATTTTGAGCTTGAAAAAAATCGCTTAACTGTTGTTGGACATCAATTTCACGCAACGAAGAAACAAAAACCGCAACTGGTTGGATATTTCGTTTTGCTAAAGCTTGACATAAAGCATCGATAACTAAAGTATTTCCGGATAAATAATGAGCGCGGTAGAAGAGTATGGCTACTTTTGGCAATTGAGCATTGTTAATTATCTCATGTGCTTTGCCCAAATAATCATACAAACCAAATTTTGGTACTTCCACAGGAGGTGGAGGGTTAAATGATGAGGAAAAGCACTTGTCAGCAATAAATTTAAAAGCGTGAGCAAAATTATCAACCCCACCTTGACTAAAATAGCGAGATATTTGATTGACCGTAGTTAGGGGTAAAGTGGAATGAGAGATTAAATTGAGGTCGAGAGTATCTTCTCCTGGGATTACAATTAAATTAGTGCCATTGCGCTGCACAATTTCCAGCACAACTTCTAAACCATAAGACCAATAAGAACTTCCTCCTAGTAATCTTAAAATAATCACTTGGGCAAATTCTAAAACTTGCTCTGCATAATTATCAATACTTATTTGATGCTGTAAATTTAGTAAGTTAGCAACTCTAATTGCATCGAAGTTAGGAGGTAATTGTGAAACTGCTGCTGCTATAGTTTGAATATCTGTATCGGCTGAAGTTAAAAATACAAACTTTGCGGTAGTTTGTTCTAGAAATATTAAGTCTTCTGACTGTAAGTTAAATTCTTTATTACTGGCACTGATTCGATGCATAATTCTTTATTACCGTTTTACACTATTGGTTAGAACATTCATGTATTAAAATTTTTTCTAAAAATTTTTGGGCGACGCAAACAATCTTCTCACTTCTATTTTGCCGGAAAATGCTTAGTTCTCCTGATTTAAGCTTTTGTGAAATATTAGCTAGCAATACATTTAGTCAATTAAGAGAATTATTGCAGCAAATGGTTACTTCCGCAGGGAATGAAGCAATGATAATTACAGAAGCTATTTTGACACCCATCCCGACTCCGGGAGACTGGCAGATATCTTACTTTACAGTGGTGGTTTCCCCTCAATTCAGCGGATTATTAATAGGTTCACTACCCAGAGTATCTACTGACGTAAGTTATGACGATTTATGTATAAATACTAAGTTAACCTTTGAACCAGGAGAAATTATTAAGTTTGTTGAGACGTTAAGAGATTTATTTGCAAGTGATTCTTATACTTATCAAAAACTGGAAAAATATTGTCAAATCCCGGTTCTCAATGATGCCATCCTACAAAGTAAATTTACACTACTATTATTAAAACACCTGACGACACAGCAGAATCAAGAAGAGGTATCACATAGTAGTGATTCACCCTCAGTTTGTCTGCACGTTGAAAATGCCTTAGAAAAACAAATTGCTCAAGAAAGATTGTTAAATCAGGTGATAACGCAAACTCGTAAAAGCTTTAATTTATCAGTAATCATAACCACTGCAATCAATCAAGTTAGAGAGTTTCTGGAATTGGATAGATTAGTAGTTTATAAGTTTAATGAACTAGAACTTAATCCTAAAAATGTAAATATAAATAACTCCCACAGTTCGCTTCCAAGTTTACAAAATCCATCCACTTATACTGGTTGTGTAGTTCATGAGGTTTTAGCAAATGATACCATTTCTTCTGTATTAAATTATTCTGAAGAAAGATGTTTAATCCCGTCAAGTAGATGCTGGGATAAGTTTCGACAAGGTTTTACTTTAGCCGTCAGCGATGTTGAGAAAACTTATGCTCTCGAAGAGTGTTTATTAAAATATCTCAAAAAAAGTCAAGTCAAAGCAAAGTTTGCTGCACCAATTGTCTTTGAAGAAAAACTTTGGGGTTTATTAATTGCTCATCAATGTAATGGTACCCATGATTGGACTCAAAGCCAAACAATTTTGTTGACTTCAGTAGCCGAACAATTGGCGATCGCCATTCACCAATCGGAGTTAATGGAATCTTTAGAATCGGATAAACTAATTTTAGAACAAAGAGTCAACGATAGAACAGTTGAATTACAAGATGCTTTAGTAGCCGCAGAAGCTGCAAATCGTCTCAGAAATGAGTTTCTCGCGACTATCAGCCATGAATTATTAACTCCGTTAACTTACGTAATCGGAATGTCTGCTACATTACTAAGGTGGTCTTTTGGAGAATTAAGTCAACGACAGCGAAATTACCTGCAAACCATTCATGATAATGGTGAACGTTTATTAGCAATGATTAACGACATCCTGGAAATATCCCAGATAGAAGCAGGAAAAGCAGTCTTAAATATCACGGAATTTTCTTTAACTGATACAGTGAGAAAGACTATAGATAATGGTTTAGCTGAAAAAGCAATCAAAGAACAAGTAAATTTAAAACTTGATTTGCAAATTAATCCTCAAAAAGATAAATTTACAGCTGATCTTAGAAGAGTAAATCATATTTTATCCAATTTATTGAATAACGCGATTAAATTTACACCCGAAGGTGGTAGCGTTACTTTACGAGTTTGGATAGAAGCTGAAACAGCAGTATTTCAAATAGAAGATACTGGTATTGGTATTCCCGAAGAGCAGTTATCTTTACTATTTGAAAAGTTTCACCAACTTGATGCATCCTATCACAGACGCTATGAAGGTACAGGATTAGGTTTAGCTTTGACAAAACAACTCGTACAACTGCATCGGGGAAGAATTGATGTCGAATCTACTGTTGGTAGAGGTTCAATTTTTACTGTATGGATACCGTCACAAAGGTTAAAGGTTAGAGGTTAAAGGTTAAAGGTTAGAGGTTAAAGGTTAAAGGTTAAAGGTTAAAGGTTAGAGGCAAGAGGTTAATTGTCAACTGTCAACTGTCAACTAACTCCCATAGGAGGAATATGCCAAAGGTTGATTATCAATTTTTGATTATTCATCGATAATTGTTGATTGTTGATTGTTGATTGATAATTATGGCTAACCTTGTTGAAACTGCTACCAATGCAGGAAAATTTGAAACTTTAATTAAAGCCGTGCAAGCAGCAGGTTTAAAGGATTTTCTTACTACTTCAGATCCACATACTGTTTTTGCACCGACTGATGAAGCTTTTGCTAAGTTACCGGAAGGTACAATAGAATCCTTGTGGCAAGATATCCCTAAATTGAAAAAAATTTTAACTTATCATGTTGCATTTGGTGATGTTCGCTCTGATGATTTAGCGCAGATTGACGAAGTACCAACTGTTGAAGGGTCAATTTTAGCGGTTGAATCACACTCAGGAAAAGTAAAGTTAAATGATGCCAATGTTGTTGAGAAAGATATTTTAGCAGATAATGGCGTAATTCACGTAATTGACTCGGTTTTGATGCCCGCTATTGTTGCAGGAAATTGATATCTAAATAACTAATTGTTGAATTTAAAAATACGGAGACGTTGCACTGCAACGTCTCTACATGATTAATATGTACAAGGTGAAAGGTTGATTATCAATTGTTTGTTGTTAATTAATAATACATCCCGTTCGTGCAGGAATATTCAACGATAATCCCGAATCTCCTTGATTATCCCATTTCACTTCATCACTACCATATAAAAGTTTATTCGGTTGCGACGATCGCAATTCACTCATATCTAAATCAATTGTTACAGCAGAAGTACCAACGTTAATCGCTACAATTAATTTTTCTTGTTTTAAAGTCCGGGTAAATACGTATACTTCTCCTTGGGCAAATAATACTTTGTAATCACCAGTCCGTAAACAAGGGTAAGCGTGACGTAAAGCAATCAATTGACGATGAGTTTGGTAAATATCCTTGTTCCAATTAGCTTCTAGGGGAAAACCACGTCGTGAATCTGGATCGATGGCACCCGGTAAACCAACTTCATCACCGTAGTATATACTGGGCGCACCGGGAAAGGTAAGTAATAATAAAGTTGCTAATTCAACGCTTTTTTGGTCTCCATCCGCAATAGTAAGCAAGCGGGCCGTATCGTGTGATGCTAGTAAATTTAATTGAGTCAGTTGAATTTCCCAGGGATAAAGTTTTAATAATGCTTGAATTTTCTCCGCGTATTCAGCAGCAGATAAAGCCGGATATGGTTGATAAGAACGGTCTTTTACTTGTTCGAGAACAACGCGATCGCCAGCCGTAAAAGCAATAGTTGGTGCAGTAAATAAATAGTTCATTACCCCGTCAAATTGGCTACCATCGAGCCATTGACGAGCATCAGTCCAAACTTCACCAACGATATAAGCATCACTGTTAATTGCTTTAACTCTTTCCCGAAACTCTTGCCAAAAACCAGGAGTTGTAATCTCGAAGGGAACATCTAAACGCCAACCATCAATACCGAATTTTAGCCAATATTCGGCAATTTCCATGATATATTCCCTTACTTCAGGATTATCATGATTAAATACTGGTAAGGCTCGATTTCCATCCCAACCTTCGTAATTTGCAGGCAAATCGCCAGTGTAAGGAGCCAAAGGCCAATTTTCAATCTTAAACCAATCTAACCAAGGTGAATGAGGTCCATTTTCTAAAATGTCGTGAAAAAAGAAAAATCCGCGACTGCTATGATTAAATACACCATCTAACACAACTTTAATATCTCTAGCATGAGCAGCTTCTAATAATTCTTTAAAAGCTGGATTTCCACCTAACAAAGGGTCTACCTGATAATAATCATGGGTATGATAACGATGATTGCTAGCTGATTGAAAAATTGGAGTAAAGTAGATAGCATTAATACCCAAATCCTGCAAATAATCTAACTGTTCCATTACACCCCATAAATCCCCTCCTTTATAACCTTGGAGTGTAGGCATTGTATGCCAATCTTCCCAACTCGCATTACGTAACAACCGTTTGCGAGGCTGTTTACTAATAGCAAATCTATCTGGAAAAATTTGATAGAAAACTGCGTGCTTAACCCAGTCTGGTGTTTGAATTTGCATTTTTCCTTGGTATATCTTCAGAAGTCATATTTACAGATAACGGGTTCAAAAACACTCACACCATAGAAATAAATTTTATTTCACAAAATTAGAATATTATTTCTGATGCATCGAAAAAATCACATCAAAATATTTTTTCCCAATCCCCAATTACCAATTATCAATTACCAATTACCAATTCCCATCTTTAGATAGATTTATTTTTGTAAACTTGTAAGTACCAAGAAACTATTTATGAAGCGATATTACAATTATTTCAAAAATGTTTAGAAATCGCCTAAAACTCAAACATAGTTTTAACGTAGAAGCATATATAGAATTGAGGCTAATTAAATGATTAACTTACAAAAATATCGCTTTGTCTGTACTCTAACTTTCGGCGATATCTACGGTCAAATAATTGTTTGGCTGATAACTATTACCCTCAGTTTGGCATCAGCTTTAGCCTTAATGGGTGCAAAAAGACCTGTTTACGCTTTAGCTACAGTCGGACTCGTAGTGCTGTTATCTTTACCTTTCTTGCTATTTGCGTTTGTTACCACATTATTAAATCATATCGAACTGTCCCCCGTAGAACCAGGAACAGCTATGGAACCAATGCCTGGTAACGTTTCCCAACAACAACCAGTACAAGCAGGTTAAAGGTTAAAGGTTAGAGGTTAGAGGTTAAAGGTTAAAGGTTAGTTGATGGTGGATAGTGGTTAGTTGATGGTTGATAGTTGACAGTGGTTAGTTGATGGTTGATGGTGGTTAGTTGTTGGTTGATAACTGATAATTGATGGTTGATAGTGGTTAGTTGACAGTTAATTTCCCCCCATCCCCCCATCTCC